>JBAUII010000019.1:0-21845 GCA_049682815.1 Thermodesulfobacteriota bacterium
GCTATAAAGGTACAACTCGGCTTTTAGACACGACAATTTTATTTAATACCGAGGGACAACCGACACTATTTGATTTGTATAACCTTATTTGATTGAGATACCAATTCTTGACACCCATGTATACGAAACATTAATTCACTTAAGATACTCTATGTAGCGAATTTTGTTCGATATATTAAAAGACAGCGTCGGATGTCCCTAATTTCGATACCAAACAACGAAACGATTAATGAATAGAGATGTGATATCTAAATCGTCTTAGGATGAACTTCAAGATCTTGGATCAGGTTGCTTCTTTGATAAACAATTCATAAACCTGCCGAGAAAACTGCAGCTATTTTCTCGAACAAAAACTAATTAAAATAAATGGCAACCTCAAAACATGTCAATCTCTTAATCGTCGGCGCGGGGCCATTTGGATTGTCAATGGCTGCCTACGCTAAATATAAAGACCTAGATTATTTGGTTATCGGTAAACCGATGAGTTTCTGGAAGGACAACATGCCTAGGGGTATGTTCCTGAGATCAGGTCGTGACTGGCATCTATGCCCGCAAGGGATTCATACAATCGATAAATTTTTGGAAACTAAACAATTAAAGCCGGAAGACGTGGAGCCACTCTCCTTAGATTTATACCTGAGCTACAGTGAGTGGTTTCAGGAACAGATTAAAGTCCAAATTCAGGAGTCTTTGATTCAGCGGCTCGATCATTCAGATAATCAATTTGTGGCAACGCTAGACGACGGCAATACCATCGCGGCAAGCAATGTATTACTTGCAATTGGGTTTAGATATTTCAAGAATGCACCAACCGAATTGGCAGAAATTATCCCTCCGAATCGCCTTTCACATACTTGCGATTTAGTAAATTTCGACTCCCTTAAGAATAAAAGATGTTTGATCGTAGGAGGTCGACAGAGTGCCTATGAATGGGCTTCATTGCTGAATGAAAACGGAGCAGCAGCGATTCACGTTTTGCATAGACATGAAATGCCTCAATTTACCGAGTCCGATTGGGCATGGGTTAGTCCAATGATGGATACTATGACTAAAAATCCTGGCTGGTTTCGCAATTTGCCGAAACACAAGCGAAAAGAAATTGAGCGGAGATTTTGGGCCGAAGGCAGGTTAAAGCTGGAACCATGGCTTTGGCCGAGAATCGAAAGAGAAAACATAAAAATTTGGCAGTCCTCCCGGGTTGTAGCCTGTAAAGAGTTGCCAACGGGCGAACTTGAGGTGAAATTAGATGTCGGAGAAAGACTCACTGTAGACCACATCATCCTGGCCACTGGCTATAAAGTAAACATGGAAAACGTACCTTTTCTTGCAGCAGGAAACGTCCTTTCGAAGCTGGAAATCCAGGAAGGCTCGCCTGTTTTAGATGAAAACTTTCAAAGTAATATACCCGGACTATTTATCACGAGCATGGCTGCGACAAGGGATTTTGGAAATTTTTTTGCGTTTACTGTGAGTGCCGTTGCATCTGCGAAAATTATCGGGAAAGCAATCAAGAACTAAACCCAAAGCGCCTCCTCAATGCACCTCCGGGAGGTCCCGATCTCCCGGAGGTGGAAAATATTGGCGAATTAAACCTCTACCAACTCCTTTGCCATCTTTTTGTAGAAAGGAAGTTTCTCGGGATAAATCAGATGAAACTCGAACGGGGCGTCCAGAAATTCAAGCTTTAACTTTGCGTGTATCTCAATTCTCCTTTTTATGTTTTTGAACTCCTTTGAGACTATGAGCACATCGATATCGCTTGTCGGATGAGTACCGCCTTTAATGGTGGAACCAAATACATATACTTTCCCGTCGGAACAATAGTTTAAAATCATGGTTTTAATTCGCGTCAGGTAGATTTTCCAGCTTTGTCTGTAATGTTCAAATCTCTTAATGGTTTCCAGATCCATAGGTACTTAACTCCTCAACTAATTTCATAAATATTTCGCCGAACTTAATGGCCTCGCCGGCGATTTCTTTGTTAAACTCGATGTCCACGTATCTAGCGCCAATGTATGCTTCTTCAAGAGCAATTATTATGGATACGTTATCTTTGTAAAACTCCATGACATTATCTCCATAAAGTTCAGCGACATTCCTGAAAAGTTTTGAGATGGAATGAATCCGTGGAAAGTCATCAGTTTTTACAGCTATAAGGTATTTGAGTAATAACTGTAACATCTGCTCAGTATGAAATAAGCAAAAATCGTAATATTCCTTCTCGTAGTCTCCTACAGCTTCTTCAAGAAAGCGGAGTCCCCTCTGTTTGAGAAATTCAAACATGCTTGAAATCTTAACATAGCTAGGGATACCAATAAAGTTTGGTGGGATAACTCAAGGCACCTCCGGGAGGTTCCGACCTCCCGGAGGTGGAAAATTGTGAGCAGATAAACCATAGTTCAAAGCTAAACACCGACCAGACTTTGGATTAAAAGGTGGATTAGATTTTAAGGTAATAGTTATAAACCCAAAATACTAACACATACCATCGTGTTTTTAATATCGGAGCCTCCCTTCCACTTCTGGAAAACGGAGTACGGCGGAGGTGGTCATTAATGAAGCAACCTGTTTGCTGTAATAAACCCAATTTATCTGAAGTGAGGATCTTTTCCATACTATGCCTCCTGCCACCTAACCTCATACAGCCGCACACGCTCATCGAAACCACGTAGCGGTATCTCACCTTGGTCGGAAAATGGCAACTTCTTGCCAATGCACAGATCATGTATTACACGTGTGACCAAAATCTGCTCAGGTTTAGCATGGTCACAGACGCGAGCAGCGAGTTGCACGGTGGAACCAAATAAATCCTGGCCTTCCGCGAGGGGCTCACCAGCACTGATGCCAATGCGAAGGCGGATAGTAGTGATGGGATCCTTCTTATTATAAGACGCAACAGACCTTTGAATAGAAATAGCACACTCTACAGCGCGTGAAACAGAGCAAAAGGAAACCATGAAGCCGTCACCTGTGTGTTTAACTTCTCTGCCATCATGAGTCTTTATAACATCGCGAATAATGCCATCATGAGTACGAAGGAGTTCCATGGCTTTAGAGTCCCCGAGGCGTGTTGTTACAGTCGTGGAACCCTCCATATCAGTGAACAAGATGGTGCGAAAAGCAGAATCTATTATTGGTACGTTACTGGTAGAAGCAGGCGACTCGGTTGGCATTGGCGGGTCCTCAATTCTTCCTAGGAACGCCTTCACGGCCCCAGGATCCACTTCGATGATGTTGTTGGGAACATCCCCGTGAGCTTCATGGTGCATCTCCACTAAAGCTTGTTTTCTCGGAGCCTCTATTAAACAAAAAGTTGTACCATTTGCTTCATCAAACCAATATGTCAGGGCCTTGCAACCATACTTGTCTTGGATCTCCAGATCTTTCCGATGAGCCTCTGCAACCTCGGTTGCACTCGTGCCCTTGATGTCATGACGATCCATATAGATAGGCATGGGATCCTCCCTGTTTCAATTGGCTAACTATTAACCCATTTTATTCATAAACATTTAATACTCCTAGTATCTCACAAATAATAAGCTCATGTCAAAAAACCTTCCTCTCTGACTAGATATTTCTTCGGGAAAAAACCTTTTTTCCTTCAACCATAGCATCCAACTTGAATATCACCTCTTGTAGGTGGAAAAGCAGTAAGCTCATCTTTTACTTTTTAGGGGGCCTCGTAGTGGTGTTAATTTACACTGCTTTATACACTTAAGTATCCGTAAATTCAAGGAATAAGCTAGGATACTACAATCATTGCCCTCTGCGTAACGCATAATTTGGGTTAAATTAATCTATCATATCCAACGATTGTGATGAACATGCTACATATGTTTTTCTGATTTCGAGAACTCACTTGGCTCTATTCTTAATCCTTCGTCGAGGTAAAGTATTAACAGTTACACCCCATATACTTTAACCACTTCGAAGCTCATTTTGGTTTGATTGTTAACCGCACGGGTGTCCGTGTGGTTATTAATCACCAAATTTAAGTACTAAAAGCAGGGGACAGAAGTCCCTAATCTCGATGCCAAACAGCGAAAAGATCAATTAAATCAATAGAGATTTGATACTTAAATCATCTTAGGGATCAAGTTTAATATCTGGGTGGGGTTGCATCTATAATGAACAGCCATGAACTTGGTGAGGAAACCGCAACTATTTTCTCGAACAAAAATTTATTAGAATAATACGCATGGAAGTTTCAAAACATGTCAATTTGCTCATTATTGGCGCGGGGCCATTTGGATTGTCAATGGCTGCCTACGCTAAATACCACAATTTAGATCATTTGCTCATCGGTAAACCTATGAGCTTCTGGAAGGAGAACATGCCGAAGGGCATGTTCCTGAGATCAGGTCGTGACTGGCATCTATGCCCGCAAGGGATTTATACAATCGATAAATATTTGGAAACTAAACAGTTAAAGCCGGAAGACGTAGAGCCACTCTCCCTGGATCTCTATTTGAGCTACTCAGATTGGTTTCAGGAAAAGACAAAAGTTCAGATTCAGGAGTCTTTGGTTCAGCGGCTCGATCATTCAAATAATAAATTTGTGGCAACGCTAGATGATTGCCAAACCATTACCGCAAGCAATGTATTAATTGCAATTGGGTTCAGATATTTCAAAAATGTACCAACCGAATTGGCAGAAATAATCCCTTCAAAACGCTTTTCTCATACATGCGATTTGGTAAATTTTGACTCCCTGAAGGGTAAAAGATGTTTGATTGTAGGCGGTCGGCAGAGTGCCTATGAATGGGCTGCATTGCTAATTGAAAACGGAGCAGCAGCGGTTCACGTTTCGCATAGACACGAAATGCCTATATTTACCGAGTCCGACTGGTCATGGGTTAATCCCATGATGGATACCATGACTAAAAACCCAGGCTGGTTTCGGAATTTAGAGAAAAGGAAGCGAAAGGAAATTGAGCAAAGATTTTGGGCCGAAGGAAGGTTAAAGCTGGAACCATGGCTCTGGCCGAGAATCGAAAGAGAAAACATAAAAATTTGGCAGTCCTCCCGGGTTGTAGCCTGTAAAGAGTTGCCAACGGGCGAACTTGAGGTGAAATTAGATGTTGAGGGAAGACTCACTGTAGACCACATCATCCTGGCAACTGGCTATAAAGTAAATATGGAAAACGTCCCGCTTCTTGCAGCGGGAAACATCCTCTCGAAAATGAAAATCCATGAAGGCTCTCCAGTGCTAGATGAAAACTTTCAAAGCAATATACCAGGACTATTTATCACCAGCATGGCTGCTACAAGGGATTTTGGAAATTTTTTTGCATTTACCGTGACTGCAGTTGCATCTGCGAAAATTATCGGAAGAGCAATCAAGAACTAAACAGACTTTAGATACCACAACATGAAAATGGGGGACAGACGCCCCAGATTCGCAAAGCTGGGCACGGTACACCAGCCCGAGAAGGAGAGTAAGATATTGAAAGATTTGATGCAGTCTTCGTAAAAATTAGTGCAATCTTAAAAATAATCATGTATAAAATATAATTAGGACTAAAATCTACCCTTCTTATTAATATATCTTTTGAATTACTAATAAGGACGGGCAAATAGGAGGTATCAAAATGGCTCGAGTTAAATACGTTGAACCAGGTGATACGGACAATCCCATAATTAAGGATGCTTATGAGCGGATGATAAAAAAGAGAGGCAAGGTGACAAATATTTACAAGGCACTCGCCCATAAGCCTCCAATCCTATCCACCATTGGACCTTTTGTTGCCGCAGTTCAACAGCCAGATGAGATAGATGCAAAGCTTAAAGAGAGGATCATCCTAAGAGTCTCGAAGATAAACCGCTCAAGGTATTGTTGTCACGCACATGAGCAAATCAGTGCCAAAATGGGATTTACCCGCGACGAGATCACTGAGATGGATAGTCCCGATACAGCAAATATTTCAGACGCGGAAAAAGCAGCCTTAAGATATGCTGAAGCCCTCACAGTAAGCCCGGGCAATATTAGTGAGCAGGTATACGAAGACTTAAATAAACATTACAGCGAATCACAGATCGTAGAAATAACCGCAATCGCTGCTCTGTATAATATGATAAATCGTTTCAATGAAGCACTGAAGCTCGACCCTGAGGAATACTGATAAAATTGACTTACGGTGTAATGGACTTGCAATGAACCGTATTTCCGGAGAGAAAATGGAGATAAAAAAGGGGCTGGACTACTCTGTACTGCATAAGTTAGACAGCCCGGCTAATCAATTGATTAGAAGAAGTATCTTCGGGGATCAAGACATCGGTCAGCAGTCATTTATCACTCCCAGATATCTAGATGAACTAATACACGAGACAGGCATAGATTCCGATAGTTACGTACTGGATATTGGTAGCGGTGTAGGAGGTCCTGCCGTTTACATCGCAAATAAAACCGGATGCCGTTTAACAGGAATAGATATTTCAGATGTCGGAGTAGAAACAGCCAATAAACTCGCTAGAGGTGCCGGACTGAGTGAACGAGTAAATTTCGTCTTAGGTGATGCTATGGATATGCCTTTTCCTGATAACGGTTTCGATCTAGCAATCAGCATCAATGTAATGAATGTTTTTAAAGATAAAGAAGGTCTATTTAGAAATGTTGTGCGAGTCTTAAAGCCGAAAGGATTATTTGCTTTCCTGAGCGGCACCTTTGATATGCCTGATGATCCAAAGATCATCGATAACATGGCGCATGGCTACCTTATCCCCCAGTATTATGACACAGTAGATGGTTATAAATCTAAGCTAAAAAAAGCAGGGTTCATGACACTAAAAGTAATCGAATACGTTTGGGATTTTAGGATTCAAAACAAGCTTTGGGGTGACGCTTACAAAAAGCACTACGATCCTATTGTAAAGGAGCAAGGTAAGGAGAACACGGATCTACACATAATATATTTTGACACCTACCTGAAGCTTATTGATGAAGGCCGCGCGGGTAATCACCTATTTATCTCACAAAAGCCCGTTAGTTGAATCATAAGCGGATTTTTTCATAACTGAGATCTTGGTAGCCCCTTCACCAAAAATCAAATACGTCTTTAGAAGCTACCAACGGTAATTTCGAACCGACCGATGTAGGGACTGATGCCCTCATCAGTCCATAAACTTACGCTCATACAAAAAGCCAAGTTTATCTATTTGACATTGAGATTTGTAATATCTTAAAATCATAAATAGGGCAAATGTATAGCAAGGTCATTATAAATAGTCAATTAATATTAATTTAAACCTTATTTTCATTCCCCCTATATTGATTTTCAATTTAGTTAAATGCTTTGTTCTAATTGGGGGTTTGAAAATCCTGAGGAAATGAATTTTTGTGGCAAGTGTGCTACCTCACTTGGACCTGGTTGTCCAAATCGCAGTTTTAAAAACCCGGCTGGATCGCGCTCAAGCGATACGCCGCCCCCGGAGTTAGAGCGAGCTGATGTAAGGGCACGACAACTGTGCAGGGAGGGTGGTGAACCCTCCAAATTATTCTCGGGATTGTGAGGGGATTGGATTGGGAAATGTATCCTATTGTGTCTTGATGCTATATCGCTTCATCTTTTTGATCAAACCCCAGCGGCTCAATCCCAACGTTTTCGCTGTCCGCCGTTGATTATGTTTGCACGTTTGTAGCGCTTCCAAAATCAGGTGCTTCTCTAATTCCTCCACTGTCTCCTTCAACGAGCGCATCGGCATTAGCTTCGATGGCACCCTCACGCTGCCCCTATTCCGAATGACCTCTAATAGATCTTCCTCCGTTATTACTCTTCGTGGAGTCAAAACTACCAACCGCTTCATCTCGCTCTCCAACTCTCTCACATTTCCCGGCCAGGGGTAATTTGTAAGACAGCCGAGCGCCGTTGCCGAAAGCTTCTTCGGTTCCTTATTCATTTCCTGACAGTACTTACCCAAGAAATAGTTCGCCAGGAGCGGAATATCCTCCGGGATTTCTCGGAGCGCCGGCATCTGGATATGGATCACTTTCAGGCGATAGTAAAGATCCTTGCGAAAGCTCCCGTTTTTAATTTCCGCTTCTAGGTTCTTATTCGTCGCTGCCAGGATTCGCGCATACACGGGAATCTCTCTCCTCCCTCCCACGCGTTCGATCACTCCCTCTTGCAGCACACGAAGAATCTTGGCTTGTGCTGCAAGGCTCAGGTCTCCAATCTCGTCCAAGAGCAAGGTCCCGCACTTGGCCGCCTCAAACTTCCCAATTCGTTGCTCTACACCTGTAGCTACCCCTTTCTCAATCCCAAACAGTTCACTCTCAACGAGGGTTTCCGGTAGAGCTGCACAATTTAACG
This sequence comes from Thermodesulfobacteriota bacterium, assembly GCA_049682815.1. GTDB lineage: Bacteria > Desulfobacterota_D > UBA1144 > Nemesobacterales > CSP1-2 > DASWID01. The sequence continues at coordinate 8,310 of JBAUII010000019.1, forward strand.
CGACAAATGGACTCCGTGTGCGTGAACTGTTGTAGTGAATCGCCTTGGCCACCAGTTCCTTACCCGTTCCACTTTCTCCTGTAATTAAGACGTTAACGGAACTGTCGCTAATCTCTTCGATTAACCTCACAACATTTTGAATCTGTGGACTCGTACCGAGTATACTTTGTGTAGAAAATCGTCCCTCAGCTTCCTTCCATAACTGCGTGTTCTCCTGCAAGAGTTGCTCTTGACGACGTTTCAATTCCCCAACCAACTGCGCCGTTTCGATGGCGGTAGCCGCGTGTGCAGCCAAGGCTTCTAAAATCTCCTCGTGGTCATTAATGAATACCCCATTCTTTTTATTTAACACCTGGAACGTCCCGATGACCTCTCCTTGCTGAGTCTTAAGCGGAACAACAAGCAGGCTTCGCGTGCGATACCCCGTCTGCCCATCGATTTTCTTATAGAAGCGTGGATCTTGGTAGGCGTCTTCCACATTGATTGTTTGACCGGTCATGGCGGCGGCTCCAGCAATCCCCAGCCGGGCATCAAATCGTATCTGCGTGCCGTCAAGCGTCACTATCGACCAGAGTTCCTGTTTCTCCCGGTCCAGCAGGAAAATGCTTGCCCGGTCCGCTTCCACGAGTCGCGCGGCTTCCCGTGCGATCAGACTCAAAAGAGCAGGCAGATCCCTCTCTGCATTCATCTTCTGACAGATCTTTAGGATTATCGGAAGCTTTTCATCAATCTGGTTTTGCCGACGAGAATTTGATCGTTTGATAGAAGGCATTCCCCTTTCCTCCTAAGTATTATCGAAGCCACCGGACGTTAATTTTCGGCCCGTCGTCAACACCTAGAATGGCTAACCACAGAGGGTTTCTTTTAGTGTAGCACGGGAATGAGATAAATGTCAACGGAGTAGACACAGTGTCAATGATGTGAACCATTTATTGGAGATATCAGTTATTCTCGGGCATTCTGAAATCCCATAGTTAAAGAATGTAATTAGCTGATTTTTATATATTTTTTATTGCACCTATTCTCAATCCCTCGGCTAATGCCCAGGCCTGGCACACCTCTTGCGATTCAATATAAGCAAAAATCAAACAAGGAGGTCACACAAAATGAGTAGGACAATCGCTATCGCAACAGTGAGCTTAGTCCTTAGCTTTCCGACCCTGTCCTTTGCTAGTGGGCACATGGACCTATACACAAAGCCGACCTCTCAGAGTGAAGTTAAGAACGAGATAAAAGGCGCAGGAGTAGAGAAGGATTTTACGAGCTTCTACACCAGTCCGAAATCAATGCGCAAGCCCTTCATTAACGCCAGATGCGCAATCGAACGACGAGCATCTCTTGATCATCGGTGTTCGAATTGAAAGGTATCCTAGAGGATAAGCTTAAGCTTAGAGGGAAGCTCGATTAGACAAAATCTCGTGCTTCTCTTCTAAAAAATGATTGTGCAAAAATCTGAAAAGGGGAGGTAAAAGCTATGGATTGGGGACTACATTTTCCATCACATATACATTCTTGGAAGTGGGTTTCATATGGGGAAGAAAAAGGGTTTTCCTACTATATGCCGTACGATAGCATTGGTAGTGATGTCTATGAGACCCTGGCGTTATGTGCTGTAAATACAAAATCGATAAAATTGGGCCCCGGGGTAACAAGCCCAAGGTCAAGGATCGCCCCTGTAACCGCCCGGGCAATGGCAACCCTTAATGAGCTGGCACCCGGAAGGTGTGTAATGGGTTTCGGTACTGGGAACACAGCCAGGCGGGCTTGGGGCATGCCGGCAGCGAAACTTGACGAAGTCAGGGAATATGTGGAGATATGCAGGTAGATGTTTAAAGGAGAAGAAGCTCCATATGTAGAGGGTCCGGATAAATATATGAAAGAGGAGAGACATCGTTATGTAAAGTTTCTGAGTCCCGATTGGGGATTCATCAACATCAAGGATCCTATTCCAATATCTTTAGCCGGTAGTGGCCCCAGAATGCTGGAGTTGGCTGGAGAGATTGGCGACGGAATTATTTTGCTCGGCGCCATAGGTGAATCTTTTGTTGAATATTGCATGGAGCATATAAAAATCGGGGCACGAAGAGCGGGAAGAGACGCTTACAGCCTGTATAAAATTGTGCTAACAGCTTTTCATATTTTACAGGATGGAGAAACACTAGAGTCTAAATCAGTAAAGCAATCGGTAGGTCCTGTTGTGGCAGTCTGTATGAATATTGCGGCTCTATCACTGGCTAATTACGAAAGGGCAAGCGGAAAAGCCAAGGGTGAGCCTCTTCCAGAGGATATACGCGAAGGTGTGATGAACTTCACCGACGCATACCCAGGAAGGAAAGCGGATATTGAAAGGCGACATATGAAGCTCTACGGAAGTTATTTCGTGTGGAACGAAGAATATGATTCTCTCATCACACCGGAGATGATAAAGACCTCGACGCTCGTCGGCTCTGCTGAGGAAATCATAGAGACTGTTCATAGACTAGAGTCCCAAGGCATAAACCAGGTTATGATAGCTCCCCTTCCTGAACCACATCAATCGATAGATAGTTTTCATGAAAAGATTATGTGCAAATATTAGAAAAAAGATTGGATAGAAAATTATGGAGTCAATATATTAAGTCGGTATAAGGATTAAATCAAAATAAGAGGAGGTGATTAAGATGCCTAAATTTGTCGCAATTCATCCGGTAAATCCACCAGTAATGCCGGACGCAGTAGGACCATTAGCGAAGAAGTGTAAAGCCGGAGTCAGCCTTGATGCTTATTGGGTTAGGAGTTGGTTGCAGTTAAATGAGAAAGGTGAGGTAACTAAGGTGTTCTGCGAATGGGATGGGAAAGATGCCGAATCTGTACGCAAGTCATTAGCTGCATCGCTACCTGAACTGCCACCATCTGAAGGTATATTCCCAATAGCTGAGATACACGGCGAAGACTTTAGATGACATTCTGCTAAGAGGCACTGTAAGAACAGTTGACGTTCCCAGTGCCTCTATAAATCAAATGGGGCAATTATAATGAGCCCATTCTTATTTAAGGTAAAAATTTTCCCCTTCGTTCTTTTTCTGTTACTTGGTAGATTCTTGGAGAATATTTTTTTCCATATATTTAAATTCTAATTTTTCCCCATTCGTATCGCAGAGACGCAAAATCTTGCCTTAATTATAACAGGACATACCTTTCTGTAATTCCTACGTCTTTTGTTGTAAACTACATCCAGGGGTTGAATAATGCTTTGCACAAGCTGCGGGTTTGAAAATCCTGGAGGAGCTAATTTTTGCGGCCAATGTGGAACCAAGTTTGAAACTAAGTGTCAAAACTGTGGTAGAGAAAATCCTCTAACTCATAAATTTTGCTATGTATGTGGTCATAGGCTTAGTGAAAGTGCTAAAGTTAAAGCTAATTTAGATGACCCACAGAGTTACATTCCTAAACATCTAGCTGAGAAAATCCTCAGCAGTAGAGCCAGCCTTGAGGGGGAGCGTAAGCAGGTAACTGTGCTCTTTGCCGACGTATCTGGGTTTACTGCTCTATCTGAGAAACTAGACCCCGAAGATGTCCGAACCATAATGAATAGATGCTTTGAGATTATTATAGAAGAAGTACATCGCTACGAAGGGATTATTAATCAGTTTACAGGAGACGGAGTTATGTCTATTTTTGGAGCCCCTGTTGCTTTAGAGGACCACCCATACAAAGCTGTGAATGCAGCTTTAGCAATACAGAGAGGGCTTAAAAAATATGGAGAAGAGCTTAAAAAAGAGAGTGGTATAGACCTTAGAATGAGAATTGGGCTCAACACCGGACTCGTTGTAGTAGGTAAGATAGGAACAGACCTCAGAATGGATTACACTGCAATGGGAGATACCACTAACCTTGCATCAAGACTTGAGACCCTTGCAGAGCCAGGAACGATTCTTATAGGTGATAATACTCATAGACTAATTAAAGACAAATTCAACACTAAATCACTGGGGGGACTACAGGTAAAGGGTAAGGAAGCACCTGTTAAGGCATATCAGGTTTTAAGTTTAATGAGATCAACAACACCACTTGATATTGCAAAGGAACGAGGGCTTACAAGGTTTGTAGGAAGAGAGAAAGAGATTGACACTTTTAAACACAGACTAACTAAGGCTATAGAAGGACTTGGGCAAGTAGTAGTTATTGTTGGAGAACCAGGCCTTGGAAAGTCCCGACTCATATATGAATTTAGAAGGTCAATTGACGAGAAGAGTACTACATATCTGGAGGCAAGGTGTCTCTCCTATGGGAAATCTACCCCATATCTACCAGTGATCGAATTATTAAGGAGCAACTTTAGAGTGGAAGTAGGAGATGAAGAGCATACAATAAGGCAGAAATTTGAGGCTAGCATAAAAAGGATGGACCCAAATTTAGAGTGGACTCTTCCCTATTTCTACCATCTACTATCCTTGAGAGGAAAAGAACATGCTTTAAGAGAACTAGATGAAACAGAGATAAAAAGAAGGACGTATGAGGCAATAAAAGCAGTTACACTGAGGGGAAGTCAATCAAGACCTCTTTTTTTTGTGATTGAGAACGTCCACTGGATGGACAGCGCGTCAGAGCAGTTTTTAAATTACCTTGTGGGAAGCATTGCAAGGAGTTCTATAATGATGGTAGTTTCATCCCGTCCCGGATATGTTCCTTCATTCACAGATAAATCCTACTATACACAGATAACCCTTAGTCCCCTTTCAGATATGGACTGTGATACGATGCTCAAGGATTTATTAAAAGCCGAAAACATCTCAGCCGAGCTAAGGGAGTTAGTCCTTAGCAAATGCGAGGGGAATCCATTTTATTTAGAAGAGGTAGTAAAGGACTTTTTGGAGGAGGGGATAATAAGGCAAGCTAATGGGAAATACGTCCTAATTAAAGAGGCATCTAAGCTGAGAGTGCCTGGGACAATACACAACGTCATTATGAGCAGAATTGACAGATTGGATGAAAACCTAAAGAAGACCCTTCAATATGCGTCTGTGATTGGTAGAGAATTTCCCCTTGGCCTCTTAAAACAGATAACGAGATTCGGGGAAGAGATACATGAGTATCTTGGCAAACTTAAGGGGTCGGAGCTTATATATGAGAAAGGAATTTATCCAGAGCCTGAGTATTTATTCAAACATGCCCTCACTCAAGAGGCTACTTATAACACCATGCTTCTAAGTAAGAGAAGAGAACTGCATTGCTCAATTGGCAAGGCTTTAGAAGAGCTTCACAGAGAAAGGTTAGAGGATTACTACGAGACCCTAGCTTATCATTTTCACCTTGGCGATAATAAAGAAAAGGCACTTAAGTTTTCGACACTAGCAGGGGATAAGTCTTTTAGGTTTCATTCCACAAGGGAGGCAAAGGACTATTACGAAAAAGGGATTAAACTAACAGAAGAAATGACTAATAACAGAAAGAATCAGCTTACCAAAATTGACCTTACGCTTAAGTTGGTGAAGGCTCTCAGGTTCTTTGAATCGCCCGAGCAAACACTAAGGGTTCTAAAAGAAGTAGAGGAACTTGCAAGAAAGTTAGGAAACCAAAAAGCACTTGCAAAGATACTTTCATCTATAAGTCTTTTAACCGTTATCTCAGGAAAAAATCAAGAAGATGGTATTAAATATGGTGAACAATCCCTCAAACTGGCTAGTAGACTCAAGGATGATAAACTCATATCTTCTGCCTATTACTCCCTCAGTCTCGCATATTATTTTACAAGGTACATTCCTAAGACAATTGAGATTATAAAAAAATCATACAACTTTAATAAAAAAACAGGAGATTTTTTTGAAGCTAGTCATTGCCTCTTAATTCTAGGCCTTTCTTACTGGCACGGAGGAAACTACGTTGGTGGAACTAGGTATTTAAAAGAAGCCAGGAAACTCGCAGAAGAGAGAAAAGCGCCAACCATGGTAGCTCATACCTATTGTGGTCATGGCGGGTATGGCCTATTTTATGGAAATATTAAAGAGGGCATTGAAGATTGCCAAAGGGGTATGGAACTCTTTGAGGGATTAGGAGACCTTTACTATTATTTGATAACATCTGGATGTTACTGGTACGGTTATTATAAAACCACAGGAGACAAAGAGGCGATTAAACATCTGGAGGGAATTATAAAGACAAAAGAAGACAAGAATATGTGGATATGGCAGCCTATGTTTTATTCCTATCTTTCGGATATTTATACTGATCTCAAAGAGTTAAGTTCAGCCCTAGAATTTTCCAAAACAGCTATAAATATAGCTCAAAGGGCTGGAAACAAATTAGAAGAAGGACGGGCATGGATTGCTCTCGGAAATGTCTATCTCAAAAAGGAACCTAAGGATTGGCATAAAGCCGAAGAAAGCTTTAAAGAAAGCGTTGAATCTTTTGACAAGATAGGAGCAAAGTCGGGTTTGGGAATGAGCTACTTCAACTTGGGTGCTATATATAAAGACTTAGGCAGAAATGGGGAGTCAAAAAGATATCTAAGTAAAGCTCTAGCAATTTGTGAGAAAGCAGGGTTAAGGTGGTATTTAGAAAAATCAACGGAGGCATTAGCTGAGATAACCGATGCTAAAACTAGTAGCGGCTTCTAGCCGCGAATTTAGTGGCTTGCTGTTGGTTCAGCAAAATGAATTTGATGATTATTCTCATGAATGAATGGTCAGACAACTCTCCCCTCACGCCCATCCTTACCTTCCCCCGTCAAGTGGGAAGGAACTGTCTGAACTTCAGTGTCTCCTATAGAATCTATGAGGCTAACTACAATCTTTTTTTGAGTATATTCGTGTTCATTAGTAGCTAAATATTACCTACAAATAATGAAGGAGAGGCATCATTATGGGCTATGAAAAAATAGAAAACAAAGTTGCACTAATCACCGGGGGGTCAGAAGGCATTGGATTTGGTATTGCAAAAGCTTTTGCTGAGGCGGGTGCCAAAGTAGCAATCACAGGGCGAGACACAAATAAACTTCGGATAGCTAATGAAAAACTCGGAGGCAAAATTCGGACAATAAGCGCTGACATCACTCAAGTAGAGCTTTGCACATCCACTCTCAACACAGTTCTTAGAGAGTTTGGAAGATTAGATGTTCTTATAAACAACGCAGGGGTAGGCGTATACAAACCGATATCCCAAACAACAGTTGAAGACTTCGACCTACTATTTAATACAAATGTTAGAGGACTATTTGCCCTAACCCAGGCTGCTATTCCAGAACTTAAGAAGACCCGTGGGAATATCATCAACATTGGCTCCGTCCTTGGAATGAGACCAATGCCTGTCTATAGTGTCTATTCTGCTTGCAAAGCCGCAGTGATTATGCTAACTCAATTGTGGGCTAAAGAGCTTGCCCCTGATGTGAGAGTGAACTCAATAAGCCCAGGTGGAGTAGACACTCCCAGTTTCGCCAAGATGTATGGTGAAGAAAAAAAACAACAGGCGCTTGAATTCATAAGCGGTCATCATCTTATGAAAAGGCTCGGACAGCCGGATGAAATTGGACGGGCGGCTCTTTATCTAGCTACTGAAAATTGGGTTACAGGAAGCAATTTCGTCGTAGATGGTGGCCTCTTTTACTTAATCTAATTTTTCAAATCTAAATATAAATCACTCAAGTTATGAAACCATGAGTGCAAAGAAACAACCTTCATCTATTTTTAACATCGTTTGACATTGAGATTTCTAATCTCTTAAAATCATTGATAGGGGAAATGGACAGTGGGCTATACCCAAAAAGTAAATGATCCTGAACTCCTTCTCGAAGCCCATATGGCACTCGGTGCAGCTTTCCTGTGGCTTGGAGATATGGTCTCAACTCGAGAACATCATGAATAAGCTATTGCCATTTACGATCCTCAAAAATACGGCCATTATACTTTTATTTATGGTCAGGGCCCAGGCGTGTTTTGCCTATCATATTGTGCCTGGTATCTGTGGTTTTTTGGCTATCCAGATAAAGCCCTAGAAAGAGCACATCAAACCCTTACTGTAGCCCAAGGTTTATCTCACCCTTACAGCTTCTGTTTTGCGCTGCGATCATTTGCTGTAGTCAACCAGTTCCGCTCAGATACACGGGCAACACTAAAATCGGCAGATCACCTAATAAAACTCTCCCAAGAGCAAGGATTTGCCTACTGGTTGGCATGGGGAACTATCCTTCGTGGATGGGCCATTTCAAAGCAAGGACAAGGGGACCAGGGAGTTTCACAGATAGTTGAGGGTCTGAACATTCATAAAGATACCGAAGGAGAGTTGGGGAGACCATATTTCCTGGCCCTAAAAGCTGAGGCGAATCTCGAAATTGGGAAAGCTGAAGAAGGACTTCGGGCCTTGGGCGAAGCGCGCGAATTAGTCAGTAAAAATGAAGACCGTTTCTTCGATGGAGAGCTTTATCGTCTCGAGGGCGAGTTGCTTTTGGCTCTCTCCCATGACTGTGAGGCCGAGGCTGAAGCTTGTTTTCACCAGGCTCTCGGGGTTGTCCGCAGGCAGAGTGCAGTGTCCCTGGAACTTAGAGCAACGATGAGCTTGAGTCGTCTATTGCACAAACGCGGAAAGAAGGAACAAGCCCGAAAGATGCTCTCTGAGACTTATGGCCGGTTCACCGAGGGGTTTGACACCATGGACTTGAATCAGGCAAGGGATCTACTTGAAGAGTTATAGCGATAATCACTTAGCCACAAATTAACAGGATTTGACGCCGAATTAGCTATCAGTGATCAGTCGAGAGCTCCCGACTTTCATTTTTTACTGAAGGTTAGTAACTTATTCTTCCCATTTGTGTTAATTGGCTGCGCTGAATTGTGCGTCCCTCTACCTGCAATTTCATCCATGAATAGTTACTTGTAGTTAAGCACATGAGCCAGATTGGTGCCAACATCGTGGGCACGATGACAACTATGTAGACTCTTAATCGGGAAAACCCACTACCATCCGACCGTCTTAGATCACCTAACGAAGTGACATAACTTGCTGATTTTTATAGAGCTTCCCCTATTGCCACTTTTAATGCCCCTGTTCTTGCTTAGCCTTGGCACATCCCTTGCTAGATACTATAAGCAACGGTCAGGCAGGGAGGTGAAAAGAACCGTCAAGTTTATCCTCTAAGACCCGGAAGTGACTAGAATGACAAAGTTTGTGCCAAGCCATCCTTACAGAGCGAATTCAGGTTTATTTTCAAAACTGGATGACTGGACAATCTTCCCCTTGACATCCGTATTTGTATGGTTCAATAAAGTAAGTAAGGATAAAAATTCTAAAAAGAAAGGAGGTGATTAGAATGCCAAAATTTATAGCAATTCACCCAATAGAGCCACCAGCACCGCAAGAAGCTGTTCCTCCGCTTGCTAAGAAGTGTAAGGCAGGAGTCAGTCTGGATGCATATTGGGTTGGCAGTTGGCTTCAGCTCAATGAGAAGGGCGAGGTAACCAAAGTCTACTGCGAGTGGGATGCAAAAGACGCTGAATCGGTACGTAAGTCGTTGGCTGTATCTCTTCCTGAGTTACCACCATCTGAGGGTATATTCCCAATGGCTGAGATACATGGAGAGAATTACAGGTAGGTTTCTTCGCCAAAAGGCACTGGAGAATTTTATTCGGTATCTCCAGCGCCTTTTTACGACAACAGCTTGACCACGGGTTTTTAAGGCTTTTTAAGAAAAGCACAAGGCGTGGTGTATGAGAGAATAAAGGAAATTTATGCTAAATGAGTTTAAATTTTTATTAAGTAAATCTATGTCAAGGGGAGGGAATTAAAAATGAAGGCAGTTGTAAACCATGGGATAAAAGACGTCAGGGTAGAGAATGTTCCCGATTCAAAAATCGAGAAGCCCACCGATGCTGTTGTAAGAGTTACCAAGGGCTCTATTTGCGGCTCCGATTTGCATATCTATTGGGGACACTTTCAACTCAAGGAGGGAGACACCCTAGGGCATGAGTTTCTGGGTTATGTGGAAGATGTTGGAAAAGAAGTTAAATCTTTTAAAAAGGGAGACAAAGTGGTTAGCCCATTTTGGATAAGCTGTGGAACGTGCTATTACTGTCAAAAGGGCCTTACCACATCCTGTCTCTATGGAGGTTTTTTGGATTTGGTGACCTTCTTGGTGGCAACCCCGGATGCCAGGCTGAATATGTGAGGGTTCCGCTAGCAGACGGCACGTTAGTAAAGATTCCTGAGAGTCTTGCAAGTGACAGTGAAGATGAAAAGGTTCTTTTCCTTGGAGATAACATTTCGACCGGTTATCACGGTGCATTATGGGGAGGGATTCAACCTGGGGATATAGTGGTTGTTTTTGGAGATGGAGCTATTGGTCTTTTTGCCACATATTGTGCAACACTCTTTGGCCCTTCCACCGTTATCACAATAGGGCATCATGATGACAGGTTAGAAATAGCAAAAAAATATGGGAGCGATGTTATTATAAACTCGTTAAAGGAACACCCTATAGAAAGGATTAAGGAGTTAACTAAAGGTCGAGGTGCAGATGTTGTAATAGAGGGCGTAGGGACTGGAGAGGCACTTGAGATGTGCTTTAAATTGGTAAGGCATGGTGGGACAGTGTCTTTTGTAGGGTTATTTTGGGAACTTGTCAGTATTAACATGACTGACTTTTTCCTTAGGAATCTGACTTTACGAGGAGGAGTTGCCCCAGCAAGAGCTTATATCCCCAAGCTTATGCCTCTGGTTGAAAGTGGGAAATTAGACCCGACACATATCATATATAGACTTCCTTTGAGTCAAGCATCTAAAGGATATGAACTTATGGATCAAAGAAAGGAAGGAGTTATTAAAGTCGTTCTTAGTCCTTAACATAAGGTAGGCCTATAGTTATCCTCAGGTGAAAAGCGTATTTGTTGATTTGAATATGTAGTGTTCAAACGCCAAGCCGGTAAATCTTGGGTTATAAAATGTAGGGTGTGTTTTCCGAACACACCGTATTGTTAATCCGGTTTTTACGCACATCTCTCCAAATATAACTGCCCGTTCAGGGAACGGGCGCTACAATTTAGAAGCTTGACAATACCCCCAATATAACTTGATAATAAATAGAAATTTTCAACTGGCCAAACCCATATGAATTACAGGAAACTTGGAAATACGGATTTAGAGCTGTCGGAGATCGGATTTGGTTGCTGGGCCATGGGTGGAGGATGGGGTAAGACCGATGATAGGGAATCAATTGCTGCCGCAAGGCGCGCACTTGATTTAGGAATTAACTTTTTCGATACGGCGGATGTCTATGGATTCGGTCATTCTGAAGAGGTTCTGGCCAAGGCTCTGGGAAAGAATAGAAAGAATGCAATAATAGCTACAAAGGGAGGGCTTGTTTGGGATGAACATGGCTGCCTTTTCAGGGCCGGGTCAAGGCATCACCTAATTAATGCAGTGGACGCGAGCCTGAAGAGACTTAAAACCGACTACATCGATCTTTATCAAATTCACTGGCCCGATCCAAATACGCCATTTGAAGTAACAATGAAAGTAATGGATGAGTTGGTAAAATCGGGCAAGGTGCGCTTCGTAGGGGTTTCAAACTTTACCAGAAGCCAGATAAAGGAATGCCTTAAAATTAGACAAATAAACTCCCTTCAACCGCCATATAACATGTTTATGAGGGATATTGAAAAGGACTTTTCTTTCTGTAAAAAGAATGGAATAGGGATTGTAACATACGGTCCACTTGCCTATGGACTCTTAACAGGGAAATTTACAAAAGAAACAAAGTTCCCCGAAACCGATTGGCGATCGGGAAAACTATTTCCCGACCCGGGTGACTGGCAGGCGCATATCGACATCTTTCACGGAAGCCAGTTTAAAAGGAATCTCCGAATCGTAGAAAAACTTAAAGAGATAGCTCAAAAACTTGGAAAGACAGTTGGACAGTTATCGATAGCATGGGTTTTATCCAATCCCGAAGTCACTTCTGCAATTGTTGGTGCAAAGAGGCCTTCCCAACTAGAACAAAACGTCGGAGGAGCAGGCTGGAAACTCCCAAAATACGAAAAAACAAAGATCGACGAACTGTTAAACCATAAATAATTACGCAAAAGCTACAGATAGTCATTAAAGAAGAATTATCTATAAAGTGTAAGAAGTTGGAATCTCGCAGGATTCCGCTACAATTAAAGTGAAGATTTGTTAAAAAAAACTTCAGCTTTCCAATCAAAATTTACAAAACTATCGTCAAGTTGGAGGGAATTATCATGTCAAAGAATTTATATCTTGGGTTATCCTACCTTGCAGCAACTTTCCTAATAAACAGTTTGGCATTTTCACAAACCGTAAACAATGAGAAAAATACGCTCCAGGTAAATGGAAAAGGCGTGGTTACAGCAAAGCCGGATAAGGCTAACGTCACAATTTCAGTGGAAACGACAAATCAAAATGCTTCAACTGCGGTAAAGGAAAACGCGGAAAAAATGAATCAGGTTATGGAAAAGCTGAAATCCCAGATAGGAAAAAATGATAAAATTTCCACAACAGGCTATAACCTTTCTCCCATCTACACATATGACGAAAAAACGAGAAAATCAGAGCTCTCCGGGTATCGTGTATCCAACAGCATCGTAGTTGAGTCCAAGAATCTTGACGTTGTTGGCAAGCTAATTGATTCGGCAACTCAAGCGGGAGCGAACAGAATAGAGAGTCTAAGCTTTGACACAGACAAAAGAGATGAGTACAGAAGGGAGGCATTGGTAAAAGCGGTACAGGATGCCAGGGAAACAGCAGAGATTGTAGCCAAAGCTGCAGGTGTAACAATCGCTAAAATTATCCAGATCTCCCCTTCATACGAAATTCCCATACCGGTCTACAGGGAGTTTGCTCTAACTGCCAGAGAAGCCGCTGCACCTCCTCCAACACAAATCGAACCGGGTGAACTTACCGTAAGTGCATCTGTTAATATGGTATTTGAGATTCAGTAAACGTCTATTCAAGCCACAGGTTTGCACTCATCGCACGTACACAACTCTCTTAGAAACTCGAACGTATATATTCCAGTTTCATGGCGGTCATTCCATTTAAATCTGATGGCGTAGAGACCAATATCCTCAATTTCATACGGCCGTATGTTTGTTGACTCTACTCCGATCGGGATCGTCTTCTTAAATGAAGATCTACCCTTCCCACCTGACTTGCCCGAGCCACTGCAGGCCGCGCAAGGACAGGCATTTCTGAGATCTTCATAAAGATATAAACTCTCGTGCCCATCATTCCAGACAATGAGTAAAGTGGTATCGCTGAATTCGGATATCTCTTTTGGTTTGGGTTCCATTGGAGCTAATTATACAAAGCTTCTTTGAAATTTTAAGACTATTTTACCAGATACGGTTACTCAATCTTCAAGCCTTCCTAATGAACAGCCTATAGAATACTGAGTCTGATTGTTCTTCGCAATTCCTGGGAATGAAACAACCTGCAGCAAGATGCAGGGGTATCATAATAGAAACTGAAATCCCCAGATGTCATTGCGAGAGACTTAAATAGTCTCGAAGCAATCTCCTTCGGCATTGGCAGAACGTTTGATTATCCATTCCA
>JBAUII010000020.1:0-13310 GCA_049682815.1 Thermodesulfobacteriota bacterium
ATCTGATAATTGCTCGCATCTGTACTGTAGAGTACCCGGGTAAACGTATCAAAGAGGACTTCCCCTTCTTGGTTTGCTTTGAGGGTTGCCTCGACTTCTCTGAAAAGAGAATGACTGGTCATAACTATTTACATTATTATAAATGAGAAACGAAGGAAGGGACATTTGTTGAAAAGTCTGGATAAATAACCCTTACGCCTTTCGTGCAATTAGATGTTTTCTCAAATGCGTTAAAGTGGATTATCAGGATAAGAAAACGATGAATGGTTTCCATTGTCATTTGAACACTTCGACCTGTTTAGTGCAGGCTCCAGCCTGCTGATCTCCTAAGTAACATGTGTCGTGACAGAAGGGATTGCTTCGTCTCTTTGAATTCTCTCAGAACTCCTCGCAATGACACCCAACCCTCCGTCGTTGCTGCAAAAGCCAGATAATTCGAGGGCAGAATCTTTAAAAGTATTTTCTTCATCTGTCGTACTTTTCTTTCTAACTTCTTTGTCTTGATACAAAGAAGCAAAAATCAAGGCTGTCCAAAAATTCGCTAAAAATCATGAACTCCGACTAAAAAATTTAATTCAACCACAACCCACAAATTTTTTTTAACGTCTTCGTTTCTGATTTTCTTAACGCAATTTTTGGAAGGCCGATGAAAAAAGAACCTCAGTCGCGTCATTGCGAAATTTGCGAAGAAAATTGAAGTAATCTCCTCTTTCTTTCCTGTTTTAGATTGCTTCGTCCCCATCGATTTCACTCAGAATGGGGACCGGAGCGCTACCAATATAGGAGGAGACAATCGGTCATCCCACCAGCAAGACTGGTGGGCTACCCGTATGGGGGACCTGTTTTAAATAACCGATAATACGGCCGGGTAGGTCACGAGTCTCGCTCGTGACACCGGATTATCCCACCAGCAACCCTTCGACAAGCTCAGGACTGGAACTGGTGGGCTACCCCTATTCAAATCAATTCTTATAAGGAAATTTTTCTCCTATTAGTCGAAATGACTGAAGAGACTATCTCTTTATTCATTATCTTAAAGTTTCGTGAAAAAGATGTCGGTTCAAGATGGCTCTGATATAAGGGTGTCTGCCTGAAATGTATTGCTTTAAGCTAGCTGTCTGAACTTAGATCGTCTTCGTCTCTATTAAAAACCTTCAGAATACCATATGTAGTATTTCTCTGAGCAGGTATTCTTTTGATTTCCTTTGTCAGCCTTTGGAATTCCTCCGGCGGAAAATACTGTCCGTGGTTTGCCCCCGCAGCCCGTGAGATATGCTCTTCCATCAATGTGCCCCCAAAATCATTTGCGCCTGCAGTCAATGAGAACTGCGCGAATTCGGGGCCCTGCTTAACCCATGAAACCTGGATATTGTTTATCCAGCCCCGAAGCATAAGCCTAGATACGCCATACATCTTCAATTGATCTAGATCTGTGGGCCCGGGATTAACTTTACCTTTAGAATGTTGAAATAACCTTGTGTTCCAGGGAATGAATCGAAGGGGCACGAATTCGGTGAAGCCCCCTGTTTCTTTCTGTATATCTCTAAGGATCCCCAGGTGCCTAGCCCAGTGATAGGGTTTATCAACGTGCCCATACATTATGGTTGATGTCGTCCTCATGCCAGCCTTATGTGCCTTTCTCACGACATCGATCCAGGTTTGAGTGGGTATCTTCCTGGGGGCGATTACGGTACGGACCTCCTCATCCAAGACCTCTGCAGCGGTGCCGGGGAAGGTATCATGACCCGCTTCCTTCAGCATTTCGATAAAGTCTTCCTCAGTTATGTTAAGGGTCTTGGCGCCATAATAAATCTCAAAGGGTGAAAACGCATGCGTATGCATCTGGGGAACTGCATTTTTTACGGATTTTATCAGTTCGACATAAAAATTCCCGTCGATATCTGGATGCATACCTCCCTGCATACATACCTCTGTCGCACCGTTTTCCCATGCTTCTATCGTTTTTTGCGCGATTTCCTCCATCGTCAAGAAGTATGCCCTTTCATCTCCCTCGGGGGCCATGAAGTTACAAAATCCGCAATAGGTATTGCAAATGTTTGTAAAATTAATGTTTCGATTGATCACATATGTTACGATATCCCCGACATCCTCTTTTCTTATTTCGTCGGCCGATATCGCCAATGCCGATATTTCGTCCAAATCTCTAATATTAAATAGATGTTCTCCTTGGTCTACCGAAATTTCTTCTCCTTTAAAGCCCTTAGCTATTATAGATGCCGTTTTCCCGTTTACTTTCGACAATAGCGCGTCAATCCCTAGAGCCCTGTTTTCGTCGATCCTTTTTATTGCATCTTTAATTTCTTCCATTCTCAACCTCCTGCGATCTCACAAATCCACTCTCGTCGACAAAATCGCATATGCGTTCCAGAACCAGTTTACTTATGAACTCTTGGTTTATAAATTCAGGGTAAACTGGGAGCCGTTCTTCCAATTTGAATCCGGCCTCATCGCATAGATTCGTCATATTCTTTATATGCGGCCATGGGGCCTCGGGGTTTACATAGTCGATTGTCACCGGGGATACACCACCCAGGTCGTTTATGCCCGCAAAAATGAATAGTGGATAGGTCTCGGGATTTAAATTCGGAGGTATCTGTATGTTCATATCCTCTCCGAAAATTAGCCTCGATATTGCAACAGTCTTGAGCATTTCCATGAAGCTTGGAGGTGGATAATTTTGCATAATAATTCCGTGCTTTGGACTGAAATTTTGTATTATTATCTCTTGAATATGACCATATTCCTCTGAAAGGCCCTTTAAAGCGTAGAGCGAATCAATTCTTTCTTCCCACGTTTCACCGATGCCGACCAATATTCCGCTAGTCCAGGCTATTCGTAACTCTCCAGCCAGCTCCATTGTTCTCATCCTCAGTTTAGGAACCTTGTCGGCCGAACGATAGTGCGCCTGGCCCTTCTTGAGTAGCCTTGGACTTATGTTTTCGAGCATTAGCCCCATGCTTGGGTTTGACTCTCTCAGGGCTAAAAGCTCTTCCCTCGTTGCCAATCCAAGGTTAGAATGAGGGAAAATGTTTTCCCTTAATCCCGCCTCACACATCGCTATCAGATATTCTGCAGTAGTCTTATAGCCTAACTCCCTAAGGGCTTCACGATAAGAAGGGTATAGAAGCTCAGGTTTATCACCTGTTACGAATAGGAGTTCGGTGCATCCGATCTGTGCACCTTTTCTTGCCATCTCCTTTACTTCGTCGGGAGGTACAAAGAGTTCACCTTCTTCTGGTTCAATTTTAAAGGTACAATAGCCACAGTGATCCCTGCAAAGTCTTGTAAGTGGTAAGAAGATATTTCGTGAGAAGCTGAGTGTCTTGCCCTTGCCCCTGTCTCTGATTTTAGAGGCGGCTATCAATAAGTAGGGTATTTCTTCGGTCTTAAGATTGACGAGAGATAGTGCGTCTTCCCTGCTGATTCGTCCGAGCGAGTAAGCATCCTGAAATATTCGCTCCAATCGTGTCGACGGCGGTTTTACCACGTTTACTTCAACGCCGTGTGATTTGAAGGAGGAATAAACCTGTTCTGAGGAAAATAGACTGTCTGTTTCTTCAACGAATGAAATCATTTTAGCCTTTCTCTCTAAATCTTCGCTGGGCTAGTTATAAATGAACTCAAGTACCCATCATTATTTTATTATAGTCACATGATTATTTGGTTCTTGTCAAGTCTTTTTCGACTGATAACAATTAACGATTTAACTCTTCAGTGATTTTATTATGCCGATAGCTTCAATACCTGTTTTGCCACTTGCT
Source organism: Thermodesulfobacteriota bacterium (assembly GCA_049682815.1). Lineage (GTDB taxonomy): Bacteria > Desulfobacterota_D > UBA1144 > Nemesobacterales > CSP1-2 > DASWID01. Next base: position 3,783 of record JBAUII010000020.1, read on the forward strand.
CCGCTTTTTCGTCTTCGTTCATGATTGTATCTAGTACAAATGGCTCAATGCCCAATTGTCTTATTGCGGTTGCTTCAAGAGCGTCTTTTTCGTCGATTACAATCCCATCAATGAAATCTTTATAGAGTTTGGCTACCTGTGTTGATGAAACTTCAAGGCCGATTCCCTTCATCAGCCTGTCGGCCGGGCCCTTTAATGGTTTTCCGCCGACGAGCGGGCTGATTGCCATTATCCTCGCTCTTGTTTTTTGGAGTGCTTCTCTGATCTTAATTATCTTTAGTATTGGGCCTATGCTAATTATCGGATTGCTCGGGCATATTATTATTAACCTTGACTCTTCTATCGCTTCTATTACACCGGGGGCGGGCTTCGCTTTTTCAATACCCCTAATAAATACCGATTTCACTGTTGGATTCATCTGTTTTTTTACTAGATATTCCTGGAAGTGCATTTCGCCTTCGTCGGTGAGAATCCACGTTTCTACATCTTCATCGGTCATGGGGAGTATCTTTATGTCGCCGAGATCTAAGGCCTTTGCGAGTCTGAGGGTAATTTCAGAGGGTTTAAATCCCTTTCCCCTCAAGTATGTTCGGAAAATATGCGTTGCAATGTCCCTATCGCCGAGGCTGAACCAGTCCTCCAAACCAAACTTTGTCATACCATCCAGACAGCTGAAGGTATCATCCCTGATACCCCATCCTTTTTTCCTGTCTACGATGTTTGACAGCCAGTAGATTACTATATCAATGTCAGGAGAGATTCTCAGGCCAGAGATAGTAATGTCGTCACCGGTATTGACTATTACTGTAAGCGATTCTTCTTTTATGACTTTGGAGAGGCCCCTCAAGAACTTTGCTGCTCCAACCCCTCCGCCAAGAGCTGTTATCATTGATTAACCTTATAAATATAGATTACTATGTTTTTCTGGATTAGGACATTATCGAAAACAAAGAGCGTTCACTAACGTGGGGTATCGGCGTTAGGATAAGTTAGAGATCTATGAGTGTCAAGATTTACTGCGCCTATCATTGTCAGAGAACTGATAAGGGCAGTTAGGAGGATTTAATCGAATTCGGGCTAGAAGTCAGTCCCCAGCGAGCCAACAGATTTAACGATCATTGAAGGGGTTTTTTCGTGTAATGGATAATTCTTCTGTAAACGGCTCATAGTAATTTGACAAAGAGATTCTATTGACTCATCATCTCAAGATACTAGTTACTTGAGGCGGTCTTTACTTGAGAGACATATTTACTAAACATATTTACTTTTTGATAGAAAGAGCAGTAAGAGATGAATGTAATGCTATTTCGTCATATATTATGGAAATCGTGAGGTAAAAGATTGTATTTCTAGAAGGTGTGTGTAGTCGGCATTCGTCGAGAGCATACCGGGATTCGGGTAAGAAACTATGAAGGATATATCTGTAGTAGGAATAGGAAAGACCAAGTATGGGGTGTTAAAGGAGAAAACATTCTTGGACCTATCTGTGGAAGCAGGGAAAAAGGCGATGGAGGATGCTGGCATCGGCCCTGAAGAAATAGAAGCCTTATACCTGGGAAACTATGCTGGAAGCGATTTTATCAATCAGAATCATCTCGCACCCTACGTGGGTTCAGCACTCGGTTTGGGAGCGCACGTTGCCTGTACTCATATTGAGAATGCTTGTGCTTCAGGGGGTTCCGCGGTCAGGGAGGGGATTCTAGCAATAAACTCAGGCAGTGCTCGGATAGTTTTAGTTATCGGTGTCGAAAAGATGAATACCGTCACCACGCCCGAGGTTACAGAATTTCTAGCTAAGGCTGGGGACTGGGAAAATGAAGTAAAGGTCGGTTATACCTTTCCCTGCGCGTTTGCGATGATCGCCAGGAGACACATGCATCAATACGGGACTACTAGGAGACATCTAGCTGCGGTAGCTGTAAAGAATCATAAAAACGGTCTTAATAATCCTACAGCGCACATGCACAAATCTATTACTATCGATCAGGTTTTGGAGGATAACAGAATAGTAGCGGACCCGCTTCGACTTTATGACTGTTCTCTAATAACAGACGGCGCATCGGCCGTTGTTCTAAGCGAAGGAAGCATAGCAAGAAGTCTGTCGGATAAGCCTGTCGATGTAATAGGATGCGGTCAGGCGATGGATCATTTTGCATTATATCAAAAGGATGATTTGACTAGATTTAACGCTACTGTGGTGGCGGCGGAGATGGCATTTGCCATGGCAGGTCTAGCACCTCAGGATATTGACGTAGCAGAAGTCCATGATTGTTTTACAATCGCTGAAATATTAGCAATTGAGGATCTGGGATTTGTTCCTAAGGGGCAAGGAGGTCCCGCAACATCTGACGGAATGACATCATACGGGGGTAAATTTGTGGTAAATCCCAGTGGAGGGCTCAAGGCCAAAGGGCATCCCGTGGGTGCATCTGGTGTCGACCAGATTGCAGAGATAGCCCTTCAGCTTCGAGGGGACGCCGGTGACAGACAGGTGAAAAATGCAGATTTTGGACTAACCCATAACTTAGGTGGCTCCGGCGCCACATGTGTAGTCCATATCCTGGCGAGGAATTAAATACGATGGATGTTTCGGTCCATAAATGTTCGTCCTGTGGCAAGTATCAATCCCCGCCGGCATATTTTTGCGTATCATGTAAGTCGGATAAATTGGAATCGATAGAGATTCCCGGTAGAGGAACTCTATATACTTACTCCAAAGTTTATGTTCCACTCTCAAGTCTCGAGGACGAGGCGCCTTATACAGTCGCCGTTGTTGAGTTTCAGGAGGATTTAAAGTTAACCGGTCGTTTAGTTAACTCAATTTCAGAAGGTCTCGAGATAGGTGCTCGAGTGGAGGTGGTAGATGTTAGGGATGGGGTTTATTATTTTGATATTTGCAAATGAAAAAAACTGGGGTTTGGATTCATCCGTATTCGTCATCCGTGGATTTGAATATTCGTTCCATACGGCTGGCAACCTAAGTTATCTAATTTGATTTTGTTTTTTAACTTGGGAATTCCCTGTAGCCTGCTACTGAGGATTCAACTATCATACTAATGACATCTACGTCACGCTCATCGCTTTACATGTCACATGTTTTGTGCACAAGATTCTTACAATTTCATGGGTGGATTTATTTTTATTATTCCTTTTCAGAATGAAAAGGACTTAAACGGCATTACAAAAATTGCAGCCTGTGCTGAACTTGTTTCAGTATTAGGAGGATGATTGTCATGGTCAGTCATGCTGAACTTGTTTCAGCATCTCTTGTTTCCTTTAGATCCTGAAATAAGCTTGTGCTGGACTTGATTCAGCATTCAGGATGACCGTGTTATGGTGGCATTAAATTTTTTATAAGAGACTGTTTGTTCATTTGCTGATAACCTGCGGCTTGCCGGAGGCTTGCTTATTTGATACTTTTATAAAGTTATATAGATTTTAATATAGCCGCATGATTATGGTGGTTGACACATGAGTCTAGATTTAATCAGAAAACACAATACCTGGTTTACGAAAAGTCTTCTTATCCTGCTTGCGATTACCTTTGTAGTTGGATTTGGATTCAGTTTCCAGCAATTTGGGCTATTGGGAGGGGTGCCCCAGGGTACGGCGGCGGAGGTGAATGGCGAGAAGATCTCGTTAATGGAATTCTTAAGGGTTAGAGAAAATCTCTATAAAGAGTTTAAACAACAGGGGGAAATCCCGGAGGCAATCCAAAACTATGTCAATCTATCGGCTCTTAATCAATTAATAGACTTAAAGCTTCTCTCACAAAAGGCAAGAGATATGGGATTTAGGGTAACGGATGAGGAATTGAGCGAGGCTATTAGATCCAACCCGGCTTTTCAGATTGACGGGCAATTCATCGGGACAGAAGCATATAGAACTCTTATAGAACAGTCGACAAATGATACTGTGGGTAATTTCGAATTGAAGTACAGGGAAGAAATTCTGGTCCAGAAACTCATAAATTTTGTCAATCAAACAGCTAATATCACGGATGAGGAACTGTTGAGCATGTACAAGAAGCAAAATGAGAAGGTGAATCTATACTTTGTCGAGTACTCTCCCGAGGAGTACTTGGACTCCGCGTCCCCTAACAACGAAGAGATATCGAGTTACTATGAAATGCATAAGGATGAATTCAAAACGCCAGAATTGAGAAGGATAAGTTACTATAAAATCACTCCTGATAAACTGGAGAGTAATGTGACGGTAAGCGATCAGGAGATCGAAGCCTACTACAATGCCTATCCAGATGAATTTAGATCTGAGGACAACAATGTCTTACCCTTATCCGACGTTAAAGAAAGGGTTAGGGATAAAATTAGAAAACAACGGGCGACGTTTCTTAAAGATGATTTTGTTAAGGAACTAAATGACAAATTCGAGAAAAGCTCGTTCGCTGAGTTGGCCCACCAGAACGGTATAGTTGATATTGGCGAGAGCAAAGTATTTGCGGCTGGTGAAGCAATTGAGGGTATACCCCTTCAGGTGGCGAGCAAGGCCTTTTCTATAAATAAAGGTGAGAAGGGGTATTCGATAGTGGGAGATACAATATGGATCATAGAGGTAGCGGAGGTATCGCAACCATACCAAAAAAAATTGGATGAGGCGGAAAAGGAGATTGCAGAAAGTTTAAAAACAACCAAAGCGAAAGAATCGTCTAGGTTAAAGGCTCAGGAGTTTCTCGATAATATAAATAAGACTAAAGAGGGGATAACGGAGTTTTCAAAATCTAAGGGTCTTGACGTTGAAGAGACCGGATTTTTCAGCCGTCTCGATAATGTTCCTAAAATCAACTCCGAAGAGTTGAAGAGAGATGCTTTCTCCCTCGAGAAAAGTAATCCTATGGCCCCGACGGTTTATATCTCGGGCGAGAGGTTTTATGTCGTATCGCTAAAGGAAATTCAGGAGCCAGATACACAAGGATTTGAGGAAAAAAAAGCAGAATTCAGAGACAATGAAATTGCTCGGCGCAGGAATGACATCTTGTCGGAGTGGCTCCAAAGGCTGAGAGAAGAGGCAAAGATTATCCCTAACGAAAGTATCATCCGCCCAAGGGGGCAGACCGGATAGTAAGGCATTTCTTACTGCTGTAGCAGTCAGGTCAGGATCGAAAAGCCTCCTTGAGTTTTTCAGAATTCATAAAACAAAGCAAGATCAGCAACTTAGAGTCCGTTTCCTAAAGGAGAGTATCGATTTATTTCCTACTCCGTTCTTTTTGTCCCTTGGGTAAATGGAAGCTACTCCTGCTTTGGAAAGCGGTTATTCGATCATACACAATATATTGTATAAAACCTCTAGCAAACTACAGCAAGTTGTGTTATTATGAATGAAAATTCTGGATTAGGTCAGATTAAACTTATTGATAGATGAGAATCAAGTCAATCGAAATCCTCGGCTTTAAATCCTTCTATGAAAAAACAATTGTCCAATGTCATAACAGAATAAATGCGGTCGTAGGACCTAATGGATGCGGGAAATCAAATATATTCGATGCAATCCTTTGGATCCTAGGAGAGCAGAATCCAAGAAGGCTCAGAGCCGAGGCCATGGATGATGTAATTTCTAATGGCGGTGAAACGCTCAAACCCCTAGGGCTGGCGGAGGTTTCTCTCGTAGTCAACGATCTACCTGATGATGGATTCGGTGAAATTGTGATCAAACGTAGGCTCTTTCGATCCGGAGAATCCGAATACTACATCAATGGAACACCTTGCCGGCTAAAGGACATTACTGAAATGTTTTTGGATACCGGGGCCGGAGCTCGAGCGTTCTCGATAATAGGTCAGGGCAAGATTGAGCAGATGATCTCTGCGAAGCCCGAAGATAAGAGGCTGCTGATAGAAGAGGTTGCCGGAATCCTAAAATACAAGATAAGGCGGCGTGAGACCGAAAGCAGGATCAATTCGACGAATGAGAATCTTGCCAGAGTCAAGGATCTGATAAAGGAGATAAGTCGCCAAATGCAGATCCTGAGCCGCCAGGCCAAAGATGCCGAAGCGTTTAGGCGTCTGTCAGAAGAAGCAAGAAGAACGGAGTTAAGAATAAACCTTGCGAGAATCAGGCTGTTAAACATGAAGCAAAAGGGTTTTCAAGCTGAGAAGTCAGAGATTGACGACGCGATATCAAGCGTAAATGCACAAGTAAAGGACAGAGATTACGAGGTGAAAGAAATTGAGGGTAGCGTAAAGAGATTGGAGGAGAACCTTGTTATATTCGAGAAAGAAACATATGGCTTAAGATCGGAGCTACAGACAAAACAATCCTTCCAAGAAAGAGTGAAAAGTGAGATGTCTAGCATCGACGAATATGTTATTAAATTAGAAAGAGAGATCAACCTCCTAAAAGAGCAAGAGGTGAGGTTAGAGGGTCAGACCGAAAATAAGAAAGATAACCTTGAGAGGTTTAAAAGAGATATTTCCCATACAAAGAATGAAATTATTAATAAAGAAGAACTTCTCTCCGATTTAAAAGATAAAATCAAGAAACAAAAGATTGAACTTGATAACACCAAGGCGGTTCTGTTCGAAATGATAGATAAGCATAGTTCTATAAAAGGTGTCGCCTTTGGTTATGAGAAAGAATTGAATGAGTTGAGATCGAGAAGAGATAGGATGAAAAGAGAGTTGGCTGATGTAGAGGGCGAAAGAGAAACAACTTTCAAGTACATTTCTGATCTGGAACATTCAATGCGTGAATTGGAGGAGAGGAAGAAACAGATAAAACAAAGTAACGAAGGCATACAAAACGCTCTATTTGCCCTGACTGCCGATCAAGAAATGAAAAAGAAGGACATCTCGCAACTGGGTGAACGCCTCAATGAGGTCAATTCAAGGTTGAGTGTGCTGAGACAGATCCAATCTAACTATGAGTGGTTACCCGAGGGGATAGGAAGATTTCTAGTCGAGAGAAAGGGAAACGGGATTTTGGGCCTGACCGCTGATTTCATTTCCGTAGAAAAGGGTTATGAGAGAGCAATTGAGGCAGCATTGGGCGAGAAGCTAAAATGGGTATTCGTAAAGGAGAGGGAAGCCGCAATATCTGCTGTGGAATCGCTTAGGGAGTTGTCTGTGGGAAGGGGCACCTTTATTCCGGTTACTTCAAATTTTAACAATGGCGAAATTAATACTAATGGGAGTTCTGTATTCCCACTTTTAGATAAGGTCATGGTCGAGGGTCTTGAAAGTGAAATATTTGAAAACATGCTCAAGGGTGTGTTTGTCGTAAAGTCTCTTAAGGAGGGATTGGAACTACGAGATGAGATGGGTGAAGGGACTTCCTTCGTGACACTTGAAGGAGATTTCTTGGATACAACCGGGGCGATATCAGGGGGTTTCGCAACCGAGGGGGTTTTTGAGAGAAAGAGAGAAATTGAAGAGTTGTCTGCTGATGCCTTAATACTTGAAAAGAGTATTTCAAGAATTTCATTTGAAATTGATGCAAGTCAGACTGAAATAGAGGACATCAAAAGTGCTTTGCAGAAGTCGGAGAAGGAGTTAGTCGAGGTTGATATAAAGGAGGCGGAGATCAATAAAGACCTTTCTAACATCCGAGATAATCTCATGAAAATTGGTAAAAAACACGATGTCGTTGGAAACGAGTTAAATGTTATTGATTCAGAAATAGAAGAACTTGAGCTGAAAATCGATGAAGTGAAAAAAGACATAACACAGATTGAAGGGGAGAAAACACGACATGAGACGACGTATAGTGAGATCGAACTGGTATTGAGGGGTTACGAGGTTCAAGAGGAGGGCCTCGAGAGGGATTTAGCTGATCTCAGGATTGAAGTCGCAACTCTACTGGAAAAGGAAAAGGGAGTCCTTGAGGACTTAGATGATCTTACGAACAGGATTAGAGAAACTAAGAACAGGTTAGAGACTGAGTCCAAAGAAGTAGAGAGGAAAACGGTGGAGAAGTTAAGTCTTATTGAATCTGGCCAAGAAGCAAAAGATTATGCCGAGAATCTGTTGGGCATCATCAATATCAAAGAAGAGGAGCTATCAATACGAAAAAACGAGAAGGAGCAATTATTGAGTAAGCTACAAGAAAAAGGAGCCGAAATAGAAAGGTTAAGAGGGGACCTCGCTTCCTTACAGGAAAGATCGCATTCTCTACAGCTTCAGATAAATGGCTTACAGATTGAGATCGAGCATACAGAAGTAGAAATAAAGAAAAGCGGTATTGACGTCGACATAGAATGTGAAGAAGGCTTTGAGGATTACGATCCAGTTGCCGAAGAGGGCAGGCTATTAAAACTTAAAGAAAAAATTGATAGATTCGGTCCCGTAAATTTACTCGCTCCGGAGGAGTTCACAAACCTTGAGGAAAGGCATAAGTTCCTGAATGACCAAGTAGAAGATTTAACCTCGGCAATATCATCCCTTAGAAAGGCCATGAACAGAATAGACATGGAATCCTCAAAAAGGTTTACAGAGACCTTTGAGGTTGTAAATAGCAAGTTTCGAGAGATTTTTAGAAGACTGTTCAGAGGCGGTGAAGCTAAGTTAGTTCTTACAGACCCGGAGGATATTCTCAATACTGGTGTAGAGGTAATGGTACGACCAAGCGGGAAGAGATTTCAGTCTATAAACCTGCTTTCTGGCGGCGAGAAAGCACTTTCGGCCATTGCTCTGGTTGTTAGCGCATGTTTTGTAAAGCCCTCACCATTTCTTCTTTTTGATGAGATAGATGCCCCGTTAGACGATGTTAATACGTCTCAATTTATAGCTTTATTAAAGGAAATTGCGAACAAATCGCAAGTAATTATTATCACCCATAATAAGAGGACGATGCAAGCCGTTGATTCACTCATTGGAATAACGGGGGGTCAGCCAGGGACTTCGAAGGTAGTTTCTGTCGAACTTCAGTGAGACCTGTATCGATAATTTTACGAATTATATTAGACCTATCTACTACCTTTAACTTGTTATAGAGGGGTTTTCAACTTATAATTTTTATCATCCATTGAAGCTTGGTCGGGAGGCTAGAAGCAGCATGATTTCTTATATCATGAAGAAGATTGTAGGGACTCAGAATCAGAGAGAGCTAAAAAGGCTTGGCGCTATCGTTTCTCGCATAAATGAACTGGAACATGAACTTATTGAGATTCCTACAAAAGAATTGGGAAGTAGGACTGACAGTCTCAAGGAAACTATAAAGAAGGAGTTAAATGGCTATCAGGAATCTGACGAAGAAGAGAACTACCCTAGGTTGGAAAATGTTATCTGGGAGGTTCTACCAGACGCATTTGCGCTTGTGAGAGAGGCGTCTAGAAGATCATTGGGGCTCCGTCACTTCGATGTTCAGTTGATTGGTGGAATAGTTTTGCATCAGGGAAAAATTGCTGAGATGAAGACTGGTGAGGGAAAGACATTGGTAGCCGCGCTTCCTATATATCTTAATGGTTTAACTGGACTGGGCGCTCATCTTGTAACCGTGAATGACTACCTCGCAAGAAGGGATGCGTTGTGGATGGGGCCGATCTACAAGATGCTTGGGCTTAAGGTAGGGGTAATAAAT
>JBAUII010000021.1:0-2653 GCA_049682815.1 Thermodesulfobacteriota bacterium
ATTTTGTTGTATTTTTACACACGGGCGAAACCTCCTTTTAAAGTTTATTTTCCTAAAGGTAGTTTAAAGGTTTCGCCTCCTCTTTTATACCAACTATTTTTGGGACATTCTCCTTTGGCAATTAACAATAGAATAGGCTACCGATCAACCTTGTTGAGAATTCCAAAGCACTAACCCAGGAGCACCAGGTTAATTGAAAGGCCTATAGAATAACCATTTGACCTGTTTTGTCAAACCAATTTGTTGACAAAATCTCATTCAGAAAGGAAAGGTAAAAAATGAATGACGACCAAATGAACGGAGAAAAAGCGAACGAGAAATCAAGAAACAGAAGCAAATTCGCGTCATTCTTTGAGGATCGTAGATTCATCGAGGGCCCTCATTCAAGATTACAGGAGTTGTGGTTTATTATACGAGTCATGGCTGAGTTTCTAAAAGGATTTCGAAAACTTCATTTCGTTGGACCGTGTGTAACCGTTTTTGGCTCTGCGCGCTTTGATGAAAACCATCCTTACTATAGCCTGGCGCGACGTCTAGGAAATAAACTGGCAAAATTAGGCCTCACCGTTATGACAGGGGGTGGACCCGGAGTCATGGAGGCGGCTAACCGGGGTGCTAAGGAGGCAGGGGGAAGATCAGTAGGATGCAATATTACTCTACCAGTTGAACAAAAGCAGAATCCATACTTAGATAGTTTTGTTACGTTTGATTATTTCTTCGTGAGAAAGGTTTTGCTATTTAAATACTCCTATGCATTTGTTGTTTTACCCGGCGGCGTGGGCACGATGGATGAATTCTTTGAAGCAATTACGCTTATCCAGACAAATAAGATACTCAGCTTTCCTGTGGTGCTTATCGGGAAAGAATACTTTGAACCATTGATGGAATTTCTGAAAACTATGATTGAAGAAGGAACGATTAATGCAAATGACCTTGAGCTGATACTCTTAACCGATTCGGTAGAAGAGGCTATGTCTCACATACAAAAACATGCGGTGGATAAATTTTCTCTGGATCTAAGAAGGATACCTACGCCATCCAAGCTTCTTGGCGAAGAGAATCCATCATCTTGATTTAGAGAACCTTTCTTATCGGGAAACCAGTGTTAAATGCCGCCCTCCTCACATTTGTTATTTTAACCTGGGGATACTCCTGGGTATTAATGAAGATAGGTCTCAAGTACGCAGAGCCCTTCACATTTGCCACATGGAGATGTGCCATAGGGGGCCTTGCAATAATCCCATTTTTGTACATGAAGGGTATAGCTTTCCCCAGAACAGAAAAATTGCCGGACTACGTATTCGTCGGATTATTCCAGACAACCATAATGTTTGGGTTAATGCTATACGGCATGAAGTTCGTAACCGCCGGGAAAACAGCGGTCCTCCTTTACACCATGCCAATTTGGACCATACTGCTCGTCCACTATTATTTGAAAGAAGAATTAAATCGTTCCCATTGGGGAGGAATAGCCAGCGGATGCCTCGGCATTCTATGTATACTGGGCTGGGATACCTTGGTGCATCAAAACCTATTAATTTTATTCGGTGAATCACTGATCATCATTGGGGCGATTTCATGGGCCATATCAAACATCTGGGTAAAAAAGCGCATGGTAACTGAAAACACATACATGTTAAGCGGAATACAGCTAATAATCGGTTCTGTAGGACTTGGTCTACTCGCAATTCCAACGGAGGGCGTTTTTAATATAACCTGGACGGCAGAATCCATATACGCAATCCTTTTCACGGCGATCATAGCTTCTACTTTAGACTTTACGATCTGGTTTTATTTATTAAAAAATATGGACATAAACACAGCAACCTTCTCGTCGATGCTTGTACCTGTATTCGGATTGCTGTTCGATTGGATTATTCTGGGCACAAGATTGGATATCGGAATTGTAATTGGAGGTATCCTGATATTATTTGGTATCTATCAAGTTTCAAGGACTCAGAGGAAGAATAGAGATTAGTATAGGTCAATCAAAATTTACCGCATTGATTAAACACAACCGATATGAAGCAAAAAACACGATTCGTATCTCATAGCATTGAAAATAAAATCAATCGATTCCATAATATCTACATCCAAACAAAATTGGAGTAATAAATGAGAGAAGAAAAGGTTGAGGCTGGGGACACCGTTAAATTTTTCTGTGAAACTATGCTCGACGATGGCACGCCTGTTCAGAAATCAGATAGACCTATTTCAAAGAGAATTGGCATTGGGGAATTGATAAGATGCCTTGATAGCGCCATAATGGGAATGAAACCAGGGGAAGAAAAGACATTTAGTGTCAAACCTGAAGAAGCATACGGCAATCTTGATGATAATTTTATCAGAACAGTACCGATTGAATATTTTAAAAATAACAAGATTGAACCGCAGGTAGGTATTAGAATCAGGACAATAAACGGGGACTGCACAATAAAATCCATCTCCGGAAAAGAAGTAGAGGTTGATTACAATCACCCACTTGCCGGAAAGAATCTGGTATTTAGAATTAAAGTAGAAGAAATAATTAAGGGTGAATAATAATAACTCGCATGAAAGGGCAACGTTTCATTAGCTCAGAGGTTCATTAACTGGCTCATCAATCTTCTGACTAACAGACTCTCGGTGGCATTTTCAAGAATACTCCTGATAG
>JBAUII010000022.1:0-17223 GCA_049682815.1 Thermodesulfobacteriota bacterium
CCCATTAGCCAGCCCCTGTCAATAGGGTAAAGAAATTCTTTGCATTTAATTTTTTTCATATCATAAGTCTCTTACTAGTTTATCCAATACGCACCCGTTATTTTTTTCATTCAGTGTCGGTATAACAAAAAGCTGATCCGCACCAGTCACCCATCTGGATCAATCCTGTACAATCCTGAAACAAGTTCAGGATCAGGACCTGGCTTCATTAGAAGCCCCAAAAAATCTTCGGTACCAAACCATGTCCACTATGTTTATAACAAATCTATGGCTTACCATCATTGTGGTTTCCAACCCCTCATTGGCTCATGGCTTAGGCGTATCAGACTAAAAACCAGCATCATATTATTGTGAATGAAACGGCTTCCAATCAAATCTCGTGGTTATTAACCAACCCCTACGCTGGTTCACCGTTTCATCCATACTCTTTATCCAAATGTTTTATTCTCATCAAAAGGCACCTGGTCTTTTATGATGTAATAACATGCCCGTGCAAGTTTATGAGCCAACGCTTTTGTTGCGACTACACCATTTGTCTTTGCCATCTTCTTCTGATGAAACCTCCTGGCCTTCTCACTAAATCGCGTTGCAAAATTAGCTGCCTCAATAAATGCCCATGATAGGTACTTATTACCATTCTTCACATTCCCTTCACCCTTCTTCTTATTATTGCTCGTGTGTTTACTCTCGACACAGCGGCAGTATGAAGCGTAGTTTCCTACCTTCTTGAACCTGCTTATCTCTCCGGTCTCCAACATGATAGTTAGCGCAAGGATATATCCAATTCCATCCACTGTAAGTAACAATTCATATTCTGGCCTTAATTTGATCTGTTGGTTGACCTGCTCCTCTATCTTTCTTATCCGCTCCTCTAATGCTTGCATAATCTCATAGTTGCTAGAGAGTGCCAATTGAATGTTCTCATTCTCAAACTCCTCTAGATAATCATTGCTTCGCTTAATGTATCCTGCCTTTAATTTAATGCCCGTATTCCTCCAGTATTGATTCTGTATGCTAAGTACATGAATGGTTCGATGATTAACCAGTTGCCTCCGCTTACGCAGTAAGTCTCTAACAGCCCTTAGTTCTCTAGGATAGATATACCCTGTTGGCAATATCCCTAATCGCATCAGATGTGCTAACCAAAACGCATCATACCTATCCTCAGTGTGTTTCAATCCCGAGTACTGTTTAACCTTAGCCGTGTTCACCAAACTGGTCTTATAACCAGCTTCAATTAAACCATCTACCAACCAATACCAATTGAACGTCGACTCCACAGCAACACCCGCAACTCCGTGTTTATAGGGTTCAAGTGCACTCAACACGGTCCCCAGATCATTAGGCAGGCGTCTTTGAAACAATATGTTATCCTTACTATCAATGATAACTACAACGTTATTGTCCGAATGTAAATCAATTGCACAATATAGTGACATTTCAGCCCCTCCTTGTTGATTAAGATTCATTAAGAATATCCCACCACTGGTGGGTTATTCGAGGGGCTGGCTAGATGATTATCAAATCTTTTGTTTACAACGCTAATTAATCCCCCCTATAATCAGCTACAATGATTGACTACGGGACTGGCATTTAGTATTCCCACATTTCGTATTATGGTGTTTTTGTCGAATACTTACAGGTAGTCTTGATAACTAATAGTGATATAATTATGAGTATCAATCTCAAAGAGGTTAGGATGCCGGTCATGAAATTTCTAGATCCATTCAGCCTGCCAGGTTTCAAATCCAATTTTTAAAAAGGGGGTAGCATATGAAGGCTATTAATAAGCTTTTGGTTGTTATCATACTTCTGTTAAGCACCGGCTCACTTGCCGGTGACCTCTTCGATAGCAGTCCGGGGAATAACGAAGAACATGACAGCCTTCAGTATAATGCCCCAGCGAATGAATGGGACTATGCAGGTGACGATTACGCTCTCAAGTACAACGTTTTTCAGGACAGGTGGGACTATGCGGGTGAAGGCGATACTCTTAGGTATAACACCTTTGAGTATGGGTGGGATTTTGCAGGCGAGGATGATAGCCTCAGGTATAACGTCTTCGAAAATAAGTGGGAGTATGCGGACGATAACGACCAGCTCAAATACAACCCATTTGAAGACGAGTGGGAGTTTGCTAAGTAAACGAGGGATGGCTAAACGCCTGCCCCGAAAATGATTGGGGGGTTTTAAAAAAGATATGTGCGCTCCGGTGCTAATAGCCGCAACCCTTGAAGAACTAGGATGCTTCGACGAAAAGAAAGAACAGTACAAGAAAGAGGAAGTTCGTGATGGGCAGCGTGAGCAAGACAATTTAAAAAACAGCGCGCAAGAAGAAAAATAAGATAAGGTCGTCTGTATTACAATAAATGCTGTTGTACCTATTTGTTTTTTACGCTCGGATTCCTTTTTTTACTATTGTTCTGAATCATGTATCGTGCGTCCTGTATCATGCATCGTGTATCGTGTCAGTATTTGTCAAATGTTGAGATACGACTCCACACATCCCGCGTGGGTTCCTTTCCCATTCCCATGGCTTTCATCTACGACGCCCGCCCAGTCCACCAGGGGGCCTATGCGGCCCTCCAGGTGGCCTCTGCCATGCTCCGGGATGCCTATGCGAGCCTCCAGGTGGCCTCTGCCACCCTCCGGGAGGCCTGCGCCACCCTCCATAATATCGGTAATAACCATAATATGGATACGAACCATAATACGGGTAATAGCCATACCTATAGCCGTACCCATACAACGGAAATCCCCCATAGTAATCGTAATATGGGTATCCATATCCACCACTCACATACACACCCGGATAATAGTAGCAGGAACCTGCCAATAAGGTCGCTAAAAGACAAAATATGAACAGGTACTTTCTCATTTTAGTACCCTCTGATGTTTTCCCTGGCCAGCCTTCTCCTTATCCCTGCGAACTAGCTCTGCTCTGAACTCTTGAAGGATTTTGAGAATCCCGGTTTCAGTCTCTGGTCTATCGTCAAGAGCTATCTTGTCGTTATTCCTGGACCTCAGATATTCGATAATCCGATTATTCAGTTCTTCCGCTTCCTCATCAGTGATTTCTCTGTAATCACTCTTACTAGCCCTAAGGTTTTCATCCCTTCTTTTTCGTAAGCTTGCCATATTATTTGACCTCTCTCTTAATTCCATTAAGTACAAGTGGCGTGCCAGCAGAATTTTGCCGTCCCCACTAGGTTTTTGATTGAAGAACGTGTCTCTTGTCAGATAATCGTACGCCAACACCAAAGAGACTTTACTAAGGTTTTATCCGGTGAGTTCACTGAACGCAGCAAGCCAAAATACGTCCATAAAGAATATTGAAGATAACTCCAGACGGAGAATATACCAGAGGGTAACCTAATAGATTTGACGACCTGAAATAACTGGAAGCTTTTTCTACTCCTAATAGGAAGGGCTAGTTTCATTGTCAGTGAATTTGTCATTAGTTCGATAATAATCTGACATAAACTAGGGTTAAAAAGCATATCTTATTATCCTAGTAAATATTGAATTCAAAAAGCAGCTTAGCGTATAATTGGTAGCAGGAAAAAAGAGGGTAAGCTTGCTCGAAAATCTTACAGTTCGGTTGGTCGCTTGACAACAGCACCAGTAATTGAAATCGCACAACCAGTCTGTTAGTATGGCTATTAAACAGTGCTCTAATAGGAGGTTGAATATGCGCTCCGATATTCGTGAAGGTTTTCGTTTTCCCGACTACGAATTGCCAGACCACGGGGGCAATCTACGAAAGCTTTCCGATCTGCAGGGCAGTAATCCAATGGTGCTTCACCTGTCCCGCGGGGGCTTCGATCCGAAAGAGCATCGGTATCTACGTCACCTGGTTGAAGCATGGCCGGACTTCAAGTCTGCCTACACACGAATCGTCGTAATCACAACCGATAACCAGCTTGAGATTAATGAGTTCCGCGATAGTCTGGGCGCCGAATTTCCTTTCCTCTCCGACCCGGATCGCAAGCTTCAAATGGATCTTGATATTCAGGAATACACCGATCCGGTGCACAATCCTATGATCCCGCACACCTTCGTCCTCGAACCTGTCCTTCTCATTTCCAAAATCTACAACTCCTACTGGTACTGGGGCCGTCCAACGGTGCCGGAACTGCACGTTGACCTCCGGACTGTCTTGCGTAAGATCCGGCCGGACTTCGACCTCAGCAGTCCTGGTCTTAGAGAAGCGTGGGAGAACGGCGATCGGGACATGTTCCTCGTCGCCCCAATTGAAAAAGCCATCCGCTATACCGAAGGAACCTCAATAGGAGTTAAGAGATGAGCGTACCTACGCTGTGACTCAAAATGAGAGCTAAATGGAATCCTATTTTAATTAAAAGAGCTGTCATTTTTGTTCCCTTTCTCAATTTCCTTTACTCTAACAAAATGAATTAAAGGGGACGTACGTACTAGCTCACTAATTCTATAATATAATTAATACAATCCCATGTGTGAACCAGTGCTAATATCCGCAATTCTCCACCATCGGTCATTCCCGAGGATTCCCCGATCAAGGATTTCGAGGACAAGCGTTGTCGGGAATCCATATTGTCATCGTACTTCGAACTACTCAGTATAGACTCTACTGTGGCGATCTCCACCCTATCTCTTGAAGAATTAGGATACCTTGAGGAAAAGAAAGAAAAGGACAAGAAGGCTGAAGTTCATGATGAGGGAATTAGCAAAGATCGTTCACAAAACCGCAGGGAAGAAGAACTGAAACAAAAATAATTCATTTATCCATGATGCCCGACCCCCGAAGATACGCGCTACGTTAGAATTGCGTAGTTAAGATTTTGATTTGCGAGATGTCCGGCTTTCTTCTTTTTTACGACTCTGTATGGAGGCAAGACCTGCAAGCAGCACAGGGGGTCTGTCCGGAAATTCAGCAACGATAGACAGCTCCCCGCCTAATGAGTGAATATACTCGCGCAGCGTTGATAACAGCACGTCCGAGCGTGATTCAAGGCGGGAGACATTGTCCTGGCTGATCCTAAGTTTCATGGCAACTGCTTTTTGGGTGAGATGGAGCGCCTTGCGCAACTCACGCATTGTCATCTCTTGGTCAATCAGTTCCGCCGCACGGGCTTGAATCTTATCCCGTCTCTTTTTGCTCAGCTTGCTCAGTTTTTCATCAAGAGTTTTGCCCATTATTTTTCCCCTTTCTTTTTCGCTTTTTTCCCCTTAAGCGCTGCGAGATGACTGTCAAAACGGCCGTCCGCCTTCTTGATGAGCCGTTCGTAAAACCGCTTCTCGCTTGTGCCGGATTTATCGCCAGCCACGAGAAGCACCGCTTTACGCTCAGGGTCAAAGGCAAAGGCGACACGCCATACCCCGTTATCAGCCCTGAACCGGAGTTCCTTCATATTCGCATGTTTAGAGCCATCCAGCGTATCCGCATGAGGCCTTCCCAGTTCCGGCCCGAAAGTCTCAAGCAACGCGCCGTGTGCATAGAGTTCATCCTGCACGGCTTCCGGCAGCTCATCGACTTCCGGCTCAAAATCGTCATGGAACGTGACAGTCCATTTCTTCATATATTATGATTTTTTTCGAACATGTCGTCAAGTACATATGTAATGAAAGGCATATGTCCTCAGAAAGGCGGACTCACGCCTATTCACACGCTGTGTGATGTGCTGCGGGATGTCTGCAAATACGGTTCTTGGAATCCCGGGTATTTACATAAAGTTTAGCATCATAAATACTATTAAGGGTTGCTCCCCTCAATTCAGTATCAATTTTGAACGAATGAAAGCAATTGGAGCGTGAAATCATGTCTAATCACTACGTTGCCTTCTGGAATCTGGAAAACCTGTTCGCCCACGAGGGGTTCCCAGACAGACAGCCATGGATCGCTCAACGATTGGCGCAGGATTTGAATGGGTGGACCCAGGCACTCTTCGACACCAAGCTGGATCAACTGGTGTCAATCATCCGGCAGATGCACGACGCTCAAGGACCGGATATCCTCGGGGTCTGTGAGGTCGAGAACGCCTTCGTGTTACAGCAGTTGACGGCACGGCTGAACGGACACTTCAATAACCGCAACTACACTGTCGCGCACGTCGACTCCACTCGGGACCAGAGAGGCATCGATACAGCGTTCGTGTTCGACGGTTCAAAGTATTCAGTTGACCCGAACACAATTTTTTCTTACTTTGTGATGCGGCGGACGGGGACTCGCGACATCACGCAGGTCACATTCACAACCCAAACGGGAAACGACCTGGTTGCCCTTTGCAACCACTGGCCGTCTCGAAGCGGTGGAACTTACGAGAGTCGCGGCTACCGCATGACCGCCGGAGAGACACTCTCGTACTGGCAGCAGAGGATTTGGGAGGAGAAAGGGAACGACATACCGATCATAGCTATGGGCGATTTCAACGACGAACCGTTCGACGAGTCGCTTCAGGTCCATGCGCGGGCGACGCGAGAGCGAGGCGATGTCGAGCGCGCGCAGACTGCTGTTCGATTCTACAACTTGGCTTGGCACTACTTGGAACAATGGGGCCAAGATCACAACGGAAACCCGAAGCTACTTCACGGCACCCTCTATTATGATGGAAACGGGAACGTGTTTGACCAATTTCTTGTGTCTAGGGGGCTCTTGGTTCAAAACAGCCCGATCACGGTGATCGAGGACACGGCTCGAATTGAGGTTTTCCCGGAGATGGTTGATCACAGGGTGGCGGAAGGGCCTATTCGATTCGGCCTGCCCAAGGGAAACGCAGCGCAGAACGTAAATACAGGGGGCTTCAGCGACCACTTTCCGGTTTCGGTCACCTTAGAAGAACAATAATCAGATTGCTTGTCAGGGCATATCCAAAAGAAACCTCGAGTACGTACACGATGATAAAAAGGAGTCGGGCCTTGAAACATGGGGTTCTGAAGAATTAACGGGGACCGAGCCCTTTGATTTAAGCCCATTAACACAATAAAAGGTGCATCCCATGTGTAACCCATTGCCAATAGCCACAACTCTCCACCAACCGTCATTCTCGAGGATTCCCCGATCAAGGATTTCGAGGACAAGTGTAATCGGGAATCCATTCTGTCATCGTACTTCGACCTACCCGTACTGAGTATGATCGAAGTGCTCAGTATAGACTCTACTGTGGCGATCTCCTCCCTATCTCTTGAAGAACTAGGATACTTTGACGAGGAGAAAGAAAATGACAAGAAAGAGGAAGCTGATGATGAAGAAACCACAAAGACAGCTTATAAAAGTCAATTTGCATGCCTGGCCCCAAGTTACCATCGCGTTATCATCCTTAAGAGATGGGGTATGCTATAAGAAATTACACCTGGTGAAAAGATTTGAAAACTTTTTCGAAAATATTGGTCACTATCTGTGCTGTAATTCTAATAACGGTATTAGTTTCGTATTTCTTCTCGATACCGCGTCAGGCGCTTTGTCAGGATATATCCTGCAGAAGGGTTGCCTGTGTCACCGATAGCCAATGCGGAATATACTGTAAGTGCTTCAAGGCTGACCCAACCAAGACTCACGGGCAATGCCTGATTAACTATTAGTATGAGTTATTTTCTTAGAAGGTAGTGATTAATCCAGGTCATGAAAGCAGAAGAATTCAAGCCACGGTATTTAACTAAAACCCTTTTCAATCTAGCTCACGAATGCCCCACAAAGTTGTACTATTATCATAAAGAAGAGTACCCAAGTACCAAAGAAGATGATGAGTTCCTGGAAGCATTAGCCGAGGGCGGCTTCCAGGTTGGCGCGCTCGCGAAATGCTATTACCCCGAAGGAATCGAGATCACGACTCTCGACCATAAAGGAGCAATTCAACCTACAAATGAATTATTAAAAAGGGATGACGTTACGATTTTTGAGGCCGCAATTAGTTTTGAAGATTTCTTCATCAGGGTAGATATACTAAAAAAGGAAAAAGACCAACTTCACCTAATTGAGGTAAAATCAAAATCTTTTCATCCTGAGGAGGATAGATTTGTAACCAATTCCGGGTCCATACATTCAGATTGGGATTCTTATCTGCACGATGTAGCTTTTCAGACATGCGTCCTGGAAGAAGCCTTTCCACAGTTCCAAATCACGCCGTACCTCATGTTAACAGATAGGTCAAAGGCGACGTCAGTCGATGGGCTCAATCAGAGGTTCAGATTGGAGAAAAAGGACGGGCGCACAACCGTTGTAATTACTGGGGATGTTAGTCCACAAGGCCTCGGGACTCAAATTCTCACAGTAGTTCCTGTGAGTGAGTACGTTAATATGATTTTGGCGGGAATGGAAGAGGATCAAGAGGAATCTTCTGAAGCTCCGGTGAGCTTTCTCGAACAGATTCGCGAATATGCTAAGTACTATAAGCGAGATAAAAGATTTCCAATTTCAATTGGGCTGAAATGTAAGAGCTGTGAGTTTGACATAGATCCTAATAAATTCGGCCCGGGTCGAAATAGTGGGTTCAGGGAATGCTGGCAAGCGGTACTGGGTTGGAAAGAAGAAGACTTCGAGAAGCCACACATTTTTGACGTCTGGAAGCTCCGTGCTCAGCAATATATGGAAAGGGGTATTTATTTTATGGAAGACATTCCGCTTGACGAATTTCTTAAAGGAGAACAGAAGAACAACAAACCGGTTTTCAAGAGTCCTACAGCTGAAAGGCAGCATCTGCAGATTGTTAAGAGCTTTGGCGAGAGCGATGGCGAAGAAGATGTAAAGGGGGACTTATTCGATGAAATGGAAACATGGACGTTCCCGCTACATTTTATAGACTTCGAAACCAGCATGGTGGCTATTCCTTTTAACAAGGGTCATAGGCCATACGAATATATCGCTTTTCAGTTTTCCTGTCATAGCCTTCACAAAGATGGTCGGATTGAGCATCATGAGTGGATTCACAAGCGCCCCGGGATTTTTCCTAATTTTGACTTTTTAGTTGCTTTGAAGAATGTTCTAGATAAAGACGAAGGTACAATTTTTAGATATGCTGAACACGAGAAAACTGTGCTCCGACAAATTTATACGCAACTAAACGGAGCACTTGATTCCCGGGAAGAATCTATACCTCCTAATCCCGAAGACCTTTTAAATTGGATTGACACAATAACAGTATCGAATAGAAAATTTGGCGATCGCAACATGGTGGACATGCTTGAACTTGTCAGGAGGTACTACTATCATCCCAGGATGGGTGGATCAAATTCGATCAAGTCAGTTTTACCAGCAGTTCTGGCTAGCAGTGCTTTCTTAAAGGAAAAATATTCAAGGCCATACAACAGCAGGAATTTCAAAGACATGATTTGGTGGCGGGCCGATGATGAAAGTGGTCTTTCGGCGGATCCATATACCTTACTCCCCCCTCTCTTTCAAGATGTTGACATTTCTCAAGACGAGTTAGTTTTGGAAAATCAGCATATTCGAGAGGGTGGGGCTGCAATGATCGCTTATGCAAAGATGCAGTTTTCAGAAATGACCGAAGAGGAAAGGAATGCAATCATCCGTGGTCTACTGAAATACTGTGAATTAGATACGCTTGCAATGGTGATGATTTATGAACACTGGAATTTCTTGAAAGACAGCGATTCTATATAGAAAAGACTCGCTAGCTATGGTTGAAATTCAGAAATTATTGATTAATAAGTATTGCTGATACACGATCTGCAATAACGATTATAGAGTCAATTTAGGCTTTTTTGTCTTTATCAATTTCTCTGAAGATTCCTTGACTACAGGAACAGCCCCTAGAACCTGGACATACTTTGTTTGGTAACTCATTGCGCCCATGCCAATAGGCATTCCACCCTTAAGATAGGTATTCTTACTGCGAGGAGGAACTGTGACGGGAAGGACCGCAGTTGTGCTGCTTACCTGCTCGCCGGCATTGTTATATGAAGTGGAGTAATAGTTGAGCTTTATTTCGATGTCTTTATAAGCTATGTCTGCTGTGTTCTCAATCGTAACATTACTTATCATAGCTACCCTCAACGCTGAAAAGTAAGACCAGTCAGTGACTTTAATGTACCACTCGGGATGCTGAATCATTGAAATTGTAGGTATTAATTCCTGTGCTTTGGCAAGTGGAGAAAATAGAAGGAATAAGATGAAGAGTTTTTTGGCTATATGACACATGTTCGTATTCGAAGGTTTGGATGTATTAAATACTAGTATTATACACTAGCCTTGATCTAATGCTCGATATTGTGGAGCTTCTAAAGAGAGTCCCCGAATATTGACTTGAATAACAAACTTAAAAGATAATAATGATACGTGTCAGTTTATGTTAAGGCAGCCATGGGAGATCTGTCATGAATCCTGAAAATGATACTTATAACAGTCTAGGATGCATTTCAGATTATAGGGTATATAATTTGTCTTACCATGGGCGGTCTAGGCAAAATAGTTGTTAAAATCGCTTAACATGATAAGTCCAGTTTAATATAATGATTTAGTATAGTTACCGAATTTTTCTAATTATATTGCAAAATATACGAATTTCATGATCATAGTCGGCAATAAACCTTGAGAGAAGTTTCAACAGGTCATCCGATCCTGACATTTAAAGAGTAAATATAAAAATTAATGTTATGCGCCAAGAACATGGGTATGACCATCCATAAATACATCGGTGGGTGCCATTGTGAAAACATCACATTTGAGATGGAAGTGACGGCCAAGCCGCCTTCTTACAACCCAAGAGCCTGTGATTGCGATTTTTGTCGTAAACATGCTGCTTCTTATGTATCAGATCCAAGCGGAAAATTGATAATCATGGTCGAAAACGAAACTAACCTGACCAAGTACCGGCAAGGTAGCGGGATCGCCACAGGGCCTTGCCCTTCGCGATGACAAGGTGGTGAGCATTGTGGCTATTAGCACTGGGTCACACATGCGAATGTATTAACTATATTACAGAATTGAGTATTTCGGAAAAGGTCAATAATTGAATTAGAGGGGACACAACCTTAATATCTCGTTATTAACTTAGGGCTTGGTGATGCAGACTTGGAACCGCCCAACCTTGAATCTATACCCTTCTTCCACACTTGAGGTAATTATCTTTTTTACTCCCGAATCCACACTGATTACAAAGTTGTGCTATTGCTCCACCTGAGGATACTCGTTTTCCGCATTTGACACAATTATATTTTTTACTTCCCAAACCACACTGATTGCATAGAGGAAATCATCGTTGATATAGATTTTTATCTCATGGAACGACAAAAACGAGATCACTTGAATGCGACCACCATGCTTCGGAAATCCACCATTTCCTATTCAACCAGGGAAGCTGAATATTCCAGATAAGGTTGATACTCCATTGCTACTTTCCTTTTTGGAACACCGTCTATGACTTCGACTGAAGTCAGGTCATTCAGTAAAACGACTCTTCTACCCTCGGCGAACAATGAAGTTCCTAACCAGCCGACCGGCTCAGGAATATCCAAAAGGTCAAGTACTGTTGGAGCTAGGTCAAGGTGAGAACCCACTTTTGTTTCAACTTTTGGTGGCAGACTCTTTTGGTATATAAAAAGGGGAACGCATTCAGCAAGACAATCCGGGTCACTTAATGCGTGTCCCGAATGATCTCCATAGATTATTAAAATCGTATTGTTCAAGATACCTGATTCAAGTATTTTATGGAAAAAATACTCAAGTGCGGTGTCAACTTCATTCATACTCATTAGATAATCAATTTCTAAGTTCGAAAAATCAGTATTCTCAAAATTGAAGTCTTTTCTGGTTGACTCCGAATAATTCTTAAAGGGCCCATGGCTTTGATGCGTGAGTAAATAAACGAAAAAGGGCTTCGACGAATTCTTGATTATCTGGACAGATTGTTTGAAAAAGGCTAGATCCATTGAGTACCACCCTGTGGCGCTTCCTGAATAAAAATTAGAGTCATAAAAATGATCAAAGCCTAACTTTGGGTAAGCTGAAGTTTTATCTTGAAACACGAATGATACACTAGACATTACCAAGGATTTATAAGCTTTTTGTTCTAATACCTCCACTAGAGATTTTATGAGATTGTGCTTTGCGGTATATAGCCCAACCTGATGCGGTACTGGTAGCAGACTGGTCAGCAAGCTTAAGTCCGCGTCTGTCGAGGCACCTCCACTATGCTGTGCAAAGAAATTCTCGAAATAAACGGTCCGACTCTTCAAGTTTTGTAAAAATGGCATAATCGGCTTGCCGTTTATGCGAAGATCTACGGCTAGAGAGTCTAATGACTCAACTTGTACAATAATGACGTTCGCATCTTTAAACCTAGGGATCTTGTCGTTTCTTTGAGTTTGCTTGTTTATTTTCCCTGGATAAGGTAGCGGTGTTTTTTTGTGAAATATCTTATATTTAAGCAGCTTGTTATATACTGGAGTTAATCCAAAATATAGAACCGCTTCAGAAGTCCTACCAAGCCAACTGCTGTTAGACCCGAAGTAGTTTCTATACCTGTATATTTGAATTTCATAGAGTCCATAATAAGTAAGAAGTACGAGCAGCAAGGTTGAAAATTTTATATAACCCTTAATTTCTTTTGTCTTCGCAAGCCGTAAAAACTTATAGATCAGTAAAATAGTGACGAAAAATAGAAGGATCATAAACCACTCCTGAAATCCTAATAACTGGTTGTAAACCAACCCAATTAAAATGGAAAAGGCTCCCATGCTCCCCAGATTCATGGAATTAAGGAGGGTAATTTGGGGTATGGTGGCGAAGTATTTGAAATAAATGAGAATTATTATTAATGAGATAAAATATGACGAAACATAGATTAATGAATATAGCTTTGCCAGCAGATTATATTTTCGAACTATTGAAAGGGTAATTATAAAAACCAAAGGCGAGAATAGGGAATAAAGCAGTATTCGAAGAATGGCCAAGGGCCAGAAGGTAAAATCCCTTACAGCTGCTCTCTGTATCTCAATCATTAATAGAAAATAGGGAATCGAGAAACCAGCTATAATAAGAAGTAGAATGAATTCTCTTGAATTACCAAGTTTGCTAATTCTGTCTTTAATATCCATAGAATCTTAAGAAAACGCTAGGAGATTACAGTGTTGTCTTGACTCCCCGATTGCGTGTGCTGTGTGCTCTGAAGATAGGACCCTAATACTACTTACTTCAAGCCCATAATAAATTTACATTCTATAAAATAATTTGTGCTATTAAATATACAATAAATTTACGTATACTTTCAGGTAAGTTAAGGTAGTTATAGGTCTTAATCATTAGATAAGTGATGGGCGTTAACATCTTTTAACTACAACGCGATTAAAAGGGGGTAACTCGTGCGAGTCTTAATTTCTATCCTATTCTTATGTTGTTTTACCCTTTTCGCTTCGGCTCAGGAAGGTTTTCTTAAAGACTATATTTCATCGGGAAAACCATTCAAAGTTGTGTTTGGATCTTACGGTTTTACAGATTTTAAGTGGATTGGAAGATGTGATCCTGATATAGCCAATACCCTTTGCGGTAAGACTTACACAGGAAGATACCTCCCAGAAATCCAGGCGTGGGAATTCAGAACATTTAATGAATTAACCAAGAGGACCGAGATACTGACATCAAAGGATTTGTCTAGAGGAGACCCAAATAACTATAATCTGATAATTTGGGACGAGGAGTTCTCGTTCGATGAAAAGGGTAGTGTAGCCCACCCTGGTGATGGAAATGTTGCAAACCTATACCCGATTGAGTACACCCCGTCGGACTACTACATCACAGAATCAAAAAGGGGCCCGACGGAATTTACAAATGAGGGGTATGGTTTTATACAGAGTCAGGAATACGATAAGGCAATCGACAGCTTAAATAAATCCATAGAATTCAGCCCCAAATCCCCTCTTTCCTATTACTACAGAGGCTATGCCTATCTGAAAAAAGAGGATTACGATAGGGCAATACTAGACTTCGAAAAATCAATAAGCCTGGATCCAAACCTGTCAGACGCGTATGCAGGCCTGGCGCTTGCGCAAGTGGAACTGAAGGATTATGAAGAAGCAATCCGGAATGCGACAAGGGCTATAATACTTAACCCAAAAGACGCGTCGACTTACTACAACAGGGGTCTTGCCTACCTTTACCTCAAGGAATATGAGAAAGCCTATGGGGATTTTGATGAAGCGGTAAAGTTGGATCCAACAAATCAAGACGCAACGACGTACAGGGACATGCTCTTAAAGAAACTGAACAGGCAATAAGTTTGACAAGCGAGTCGTATCTCAATGAGAATTAAAGAGATAGGGCATCAGACAGTCGTTACTGATTAGGCTTTTCTCCCTTTACTTGCTGGCAGAAATCCCGAAAGCATTTTTCGTTGCAGGCGGTATATTGGTCATCGCACCTGGCTATTTGATCTGTATCGGTACCGGCGCCCGCGTAACAAGAATTATTCTGTTTGCCGCATGAACTAATGCACTCTTTGTATTCGGGGCTACAGTCGGCCCTTGTTTGACTCAATACCATTTCTTCAGGGACTCCTATCGTGAAGATCACCGATAAGATCAGAATGAATTTCACTGTTTGACAAAATTTAATCCTGTTCTCAATCCACATAACGGTAGGTTTTGCTACAGTCTAAGATTATCTTGGATAAATCCTCCGAATCACTGAGACAAAAAGGCTCGGTAGTTTTCAATATCCTACCGAGTTCGGATCCTGATTACAAGGGGTAAGGCCCTCTAGCTGTAAACCTTGTTTATTCTGTCGTAAACTTTGTTGACGATCGTAAGTAGACTGCGGGCTCACAATAAATAGGCGCCAAGAGATCAAAAAGACGCAATTTTATAACGTTTATGGATAGTTATCAAGTTATTTCGAAATTATGGCATGCTCCTTGCACTTCTGTCCCTGTAGAATGGAAAATTGTGGATTTCAAATGAACAAACTATTTGTCGCTGCATTTATAATTGTTATGATATTGCTTCTATCATCGGTGTTCGTGCATATATCGACCGACCTGATCGTATCAGAGACGGTTGTTAACCACGGCCGAGTAACATATATACCGGGGCAACAGCATGACTATAGGTGATGATGATTTGAACGGAAGGCCGGGTGAACGCTTTTTTTACGACCGGAGTCAAAGAATTGCTCAATTTCGAAGACAATTGGCAAAATTAACCCTACGAGCGGAAACAGCTAAGTGCGCGAAAATTTTAGCGCTTGTGCCGAATATCAATGTATAATTGTTGCTATTATTAAAAATTCGGCAACGATGAAGTTATTATTCTCAGGATGGAGAGGTGTCAATGATAAGGATTTCAGACACACATAAGAAATTCATCTTATTTACGGTAGTTGCGGCCTTTATATTCTGGGTTGTCTATCGCTGGGGACCAAGCCTGCCTATACCAGGAATCGAGGATGGTATCGTTTACTTTTTTGGCATATTGGCTGTACTGATCGTGCTCTTTCTTTTGACATACTCTCTTCGGAAACGTGTGGCCAGGGGTATGCCAGGCAGGCTCGACAATTGGCTTTTAGCCCACATTTATCTGGGACTTTTGGGTCTTTTTATCGTAGCACTTCATGCAGAGTTCCGTTTCGGTTGGAACCTTAGCACAGCTGGCGTGATCTTTTTTGTGTTGGTTATAGTGACAGGAATTATTGGTCGGTATTTTTATGCCATCTTACCAACATCGATCTCATCGGAGCAGAGGGATATCCTGTCCCAGGTGGGTGAGGTTACAAAGGAAATAAAGGGTTTATTGAATGAAAAATCAAGGGCATTCCAGAAGATTATCGGGTCGGAACTGGATACACCTTCACCCCTATCCGCGAACCCCGGTTTTTGGGAGGAACTCCTATCAAAGGTCGAAATAATTCCCGAAGGGGAAAGGGAAGAATTTAGGAAGGCCGTTGTTCTTCTCGAGGGGAAGGCAAAACTGGAGGCTGAGTCTGTAGGCCAGGTTAAATACAAGCCTCTTTTCAATAGCTGGATTACGGCACATCTAATAGTCACAATAGGGCTGATTGTCATAATACCTTTGCATGTGCTTGACGATACCTTCAGGGTCTTTCGACAGACCGCATCAGATTTTCAGAGCCCTGAGCAATGCAGGCAATGCCACCAGAGGCAGTATGATGAGTGGATCGGGTCAATGCACGCATACGGGCAGGTCAGTCCTGTTTTTTTAGCGTTTAATGATAGGGTCAAAAACATGGGTACCGGGCCCTTTTGTGTAAGATGTCATACCCCCATCGGTATCGCCATTGGTGAGACTGGAACAACTCCTAACGAGGAAAGGGCGCCCATCTCTATTATGGGTGTTCAATGCGATATGTGTCATACGGTGGACAGAGATTACGGCCTCGTAAATGCTAAATTCCCACTCTCGCCTGGAAGAACGAAGTATGGTCCATTCGGGTCCGGACATGATGGCGATAAGAAGGCGGTAAGAAATCCGTTTCATAGAAGCCGGCAAGGTGACTTCCTCAAGACCTCTGAGTTCTGCGGCTCCTGTCATGATGTTGTAGATGCAAAGGGCTTGAGGATTGAAGAGGCCTTTACCGAGTGGAAGGAAAGCATATATCCGGAAAAAGGTATAACCTGTCAGGACTGCCATATGCGGGCCCTTCCCGGAAAGCCCAATCAGAAAAAGGTCATGGGCCCGGCCGCCATGATATTCGGTGTTAATTTGCCCGAGCGTCCACTTTCCGATCACTCCTTCATCGGTCCAGATAACCACCTGATCGATTCCTTTCCCTATCCGGACAACCCTGAAGAAACAGCAAGGATACAGAGGAATTATCTGGAAAAAAAGAAATATCTGCTTCAAAATTGCGCCACAGTGGAGATTATAACTCCTGATGTCGTTTCTCCATCTTCCAAATTCGATGTGGAGGTCAAGATAACTAATACAGGAGCCGGACATGGAATACCTACCGGTTTTACCGCTGAGAGACAGGTTTGGATTGAAATCATCGTGAAGGATGCCGACGGACAGGTATTGTTTATTTCAGGCGACTTGGATGGGAACAAGGATCTTAGGAATCATCTCAGCCCTGCTGTAAAGTCAGGAGAAGTCCCTCTCGACGAGTGGCTGGTTAACCTACAGTCTCAGTTTGTGAGGGGACGCGCGGATGGTACTGTGGAAGAGGTCCTTCTCCCCACTTTAGCCTTCGATATAGTTAAGCATAATGTAATGCCTAATGAATCAAAATCCGGCTTCTATCCTATTACCCTTCCTCCGGACGTGAAAGGACCGATTACCGTG
>JBAUII010000023.1:0-10038 GCA_049682815.1 Thermodesulfobacteriota bacterium
CCCTGAACGATCGGAAATCCATATTGTTCAAGCCCCTTAGAGACCCAGGAAGGAAGAGATGCACCGCCGCATATTATCAACTTAATTTTTTCAAGTCCCAATCTTTTTTTAATTTTTTTACCAATGATCTTTTTTGGTAGGGCTCCTATGAGAATTCCTTTTAGGCCTTCAATGCCGGAAATCTCTTTGTCTATTCTGAGATAGAGCTTCTCCAAAATCAGCGGGGCGCTAAACCATATGGTGGGAGAGGCCATGCGCAAATCCTCGAGCATTTCTCTGGGCTTTATGCTTCTGGCATAGAACACACTTGATCCGTTGTAGAAAGGGCCTAAGAGCCCACAGGTGCACTCGTACGAATGATGCAGCGGGAGGACGGAGAAAGCCCTGTCATAAGGACTCAAATCAAGAATTTTGTACATGTCTTCTACGTTTGACATGACGTTTTTGTGCGTGAGCATCACCCCTTTTGGGTTGCCGATAGTCCCTGACGTAAAGAGTATTTCGGAGAGTTCTTGCTCCGAAATATTTTCCTTTTCAACGCCCCGAGAAAACTTACTGTATATGTCATCGAAGGTATCCATTATAATCACGTGCTTCGACGCTTCGAGTCCGTCAAGCATTGGTCGTAGATCGGGCAAGTAAGAGGCCGACAAAAAAATCGCCTTTGCTTCTGAATAGCTGAGAACGAACCTGTGACTTTCCATCGATGCTCTCGGATCGAGAGGAACAGCGGTTCCACCAATCCAGGATGCCGTAAAGTATGATATGCCCCATTCGGGCCTGTTCTCCCCCAGAATTGCGATATTATCGCCCTTACCGATCCCTGACTCCCTTAGATATCGGCCTATACGCTTTACATATTCCATTACCTCTCCGTAGGTTAACGTGTGGATATTGTCTTTCCTTGGTATTAGGTATGCCGTTCTGTCTCCGTACCGAGCTGCACTGTTTTCGATCATTTCGGGTATTGTCTTAATTCCGTAAGGGTTTCTTACCGTGCGTATTTTTCTGATTG
Organism: Thermodesulfobacteriota bacterium; assembly: GCA_049682815.1. Lineage (GTDB taxonomy): Bacteria > Desulfobacterota_D > UBA1144 > Nemesobacterales > CSP1-2 > DASWID01. The sequence continues at coordinate 1,016 of JBAUII010000023.1, forward strand.
GCTTATTCAATTTCTTCATAGTGAATGGCAAGGCTACATAGATCCCAGCATTTTCTTAGAATAACTTCTGCAGAAGGATTTTTTAATAGCTGATTTTCAGTTAATCAATAATATCTTTGCATACGCTGATTAACATGCCCCTCGGGCAAACAGATAATTTGTTAAATCTTAACCAAATAACGATCGTTTGAGAAATAATCGTGCAGTGTTTAGAATAAGGGGAAATGCCTCTATTCGCACTCATAATGGCAGGTGGGGAGGGAAAGAGATTTTGGCCCCTTAGCAGGAAGGACAAGCCGAAGCAGTTTCTTACTCTGATCGGCCGAAAATCACTCTTAAGCCAAACGGTCGAGAGGATTCTCCCATTAATTTCTATTGAGAATATATTTGTCGTTACCATAGAACGTTATGTTGAAGAAACCCGCAGACATCTGCCTGGATTGCCTGCCGAGAACATTATTATCGAACCTGAAGGAAAGGATACGGGTCCATGCATAGCGCTGGGTACTCTCAGGATAAAAAAGATCTCCCCCGATTCGACGATAGTTGTGCTTCCCGCCGATCATGGGATAGCTGACGATCAGAGTTTTAGAAATGTTATTAAATACGGGCAACGCATAGCAAACACAATGCTTGCTTCTAAGGATTACCCGCTTGTGACTCTTGGCGTTAAGCCGAGCAAGCCTGAAACAGGGTATGGGTATATAAAGGGATCCACTGAATTAATAGACTCGTCCGGGCGTTATAATGCCAAGAGAATTTTGAGGTTTGTTGAAAAACCAGATTTAAAAATGGCATCAGATCTCATAGATGAAGGTGGTTATTACTGGAATAGCGGTATATTCATTTGGAAGGCTTCAACTATATTAAAAGAATTCTCCGAGATCCTTCCAGAGTGGTGTAGATATTTTGATGGTATTCTAGATTCTTTTGATAACGAAAATGGTAGCCTTGTGATTCAGGAATTCTATAGAAACATACAATCCGGCTCGATCGATAAGCTTGTGCTTGAGAAGTCAGGAAATAGTGTCGTAATACCGATAGATTTTTCGTGGAGTGATGTTGGCACCTGGCAGGCCCTGGATGAGTTCCTTAGGTCAAATGAAACGGAAAACATCGGCATTGGAAATTGCATTTCATTTGATTCCGCTTCTTGCCTTTTATTTGCGCAAAATAGGTTGATTGCCACGGTGGGTGTGAAAAATCTGGTCATAGTAGAAACCGATGACGCAATCTTAGTCTTGGATAAGAATAAGGCTCAAGATGTTAAAAGGTTAGTGGAGAAATTAGACATAAAAAACGTTTAGGGTAAGTGGTTTAATTGCAAATTCGCGATTACTTCCCTAAAATATTCAGTATTACGTTGGGAGTAGAACGTAAGTAACAATATGAATTATGCAGTATTTCCGAATGTTATTAAATCGTAATATTGATCACAGCCTTACAAAATTCATTTCCTAAGCGTTTCTTCTATGAAGGGCATCTAAAAGATTGAGTTATTTAGGGGAGCAATTGCTTCATCATTTTTGGCTTAAAAGAGTATGAAAAAAGGACAGCTATTTATTGTCTCTGGACCGTCAGGCAGTGGAAAGACGACTCTGTCAAAAAAGGTAATTCAGGAAGTTGGCGATATAACCTTTGTGGTCTCCTATACTACTAGGGAACCCAGACTAGGTGAAAGGGAAGGTGTTGATTACAAATTTATAACGGATAAAGAGTTTGATGATTTAATAGCGAATAGAAGATTATCCGAATGGGCTATTGTGCATGGGCATCGCTACGGTACCCCTGTCGAGCCAATCGACGAAGCCGCATCATCGGGTATCGATTTTCTTTTAGACATAGATGTACAGGGGGCTCGAAATATTAGAGCTAAGTATAGTGATGGTGTGTATATTTTTGTATTACCATCGTCTCTTGATATTCTAAGACAAAGGCTAATGGAGAGAAAATCTGAAGGAGTGATTGAAATTGATACCAGGCTCGAGGATGCTAGAAAAGAAATACAAGAAATCGACAATTATGATTATATTATTATAAATGACTTTTTAGCGGAGGCGTCGGAGAACCTTGCCGCTATAATACTTTCTGAGAGATGCAGGAAGGAAAGGGTTTTAAGGGACTCAAAATTAGGATTCTACGAGAAGAGAAGTGATTAGATTAAACGATATAGTTGAAAAACTGAATTCTTATCTATACCTGCCTGAAAATGACAGGGAGTTTATCAAGAAGGCATATGTCTATTCTGCAAAGGTTCATGCTGGTCAAAAGAGGAGCTCAGGTGAACCATATCTGAGTCACCCTCTTGAAGTAACCGGGATTATAGCGGATATGAAGCTTGATGTCTCATCTGTGGTAACGGGGCTGCTCCATGATACCGTTGAGGATACGCTTACTACACTTAACGAAATAGAATCGTTATTTGGCAAAGATATCGCCTTTCTTGTAGACGGCGTTACAAAGATTAGCCAGCTTCCGTACACCTCTAAGATAGATGAACAGGCGGAGAGTTTCAGGAAATTGATACTGGCGACGGCAAAAGATGTTCGAGTTGTGCTTATCAAACTTGCCGATAGACTTCACAATATGCGCACTTTAGAGTATTTGCCGGATGATCGTCGTAAAAGGATAGCTAAAGAAACGTTTGAAATCTACGCTCCATTGGCTCATAGGTTTGGCATCTACTGGGTTAGAACCGAGCTCGAAGATCTGTCCTTCAAGTTTCTGAATCCTGATGAGTATGAAAGGATTTCCAAACAAATCGACGAGAAAAAGAAGGAGTGGGAGACATATGTTGATGAAGTTAAAAACATACTCATTGCCAAACTCGAGGAGTTCGGAATAAATGCTGAGATTACCGGAAGGTTTAAGCATATTTATGGAATTTTCAATAAAATGAGGGTGCAGAATATCGATTTAGAAAAGGTTTATGATGTAATAGCCTTCCGACTGATCACTGACTCGCTAAGGGAGTGCTATGAAGCATTAGGAGCAGTTCATTCCACGTGGAAGCCAGTACCTGGAAGATTCAAGGATTTCATTGCGTTGCCTAAGGTAAATGGATATCAAGCTCTCCACACGACCGTCATTGGTCCCACTGGCGAAAGGATGGAGATACAGATCAGAACGAGGCGTATGCACCAAGTAGCTGAATACGGCGTTGCTGCGCATTGGAAATATAAAGAGGGCAAGATCGAAAGTGACGACAGTTATAACCTATACGGAACCCTGAGACAGCTGTTAGAATGGAAAGACATCAAGGATCCAAATGAATTTTTGGAAGCCATAAAAGGCGAACTTATCTCTCACGGGGTCTATGCATTTACCCCAAAGGGAGATTTGAAGGAGCTTCCGGTTGGAGCAACCCCTGTTGATTTTGCTTACTCTATTCATACAGAGATCGGCAACAAATGCACTAGAGCCGTCGTTAATGGGAAACTGGTGCCCCTGGACTACAGATTAAAGAGCGGGGATACGGTTGAAATTGTCACGTCCCCAGAAAAGCACCCAAGCCGGGATTGGCTCAAGTTTGTCTCATCGTCGCGCGCAAAAAACAAAATTCGGTCATGGCTTAGGAATGAGGAAACTAAACAGTCTCGACTTGTTGGTAAATCGATTAGTGAAAGAAAATTCAAGCAGCATGGTCTCGATTTTCAAAAAATGCTGAAAAAGGGGGAGCTCGGTGATGCGCTCTCAGAACTTAAATTTAAAGATGTCGAGGATTTCTTCCTTTCCGTTGGTTTTGGAAAGGTTTCCGTGGCTGATCTCCTTAAACGCTTAGATACAAAGGTTGAGTTGGAACAGCCCCCCGACAAGGAATCCAGAATTGATAGAATAATTAAAACGATTACACGTTCTACAGACGGTGGTGTTTTGGTTAAGGGGTATGATGACGTTATGATAAAATTTGCCCTATGTTGTTCACCCCTGCCCGGAGAGGAGATCCTTGGGTATATAACTAGGGGTCGAGGTATTACCATTCATAAACATGACTGCTCGCAGCTCCTTGACGTTGATCCAGTAAGAAGGATAGAGGTTGAGTGGGATAAGAGCTACAAGGGATTTCGACCCGCGAAAATCTTGGTGACTTGCAGTGATCGCCCCGGCATGTTGTCTAATATCACAAACTCAATTTCCACCTCTGATATCAACATCTCGAGAGCCGAAATGCACTCAACCGATGTCGAGAGCGCTGTTGGGACGTTTGATATAGTTGTATCGGACCTTCGTCAACTTGAGAGTGTCATGAAATCTATAAAGAAAGTTAAGGGCGTAATTTCCGTGGAGAGGATAGTTGGAGGCGATGAACTTTGAGGATGATTATATAATGCTGGTTGGCATTATCCGCTTAGTATTGAAACCATAAACTTACCGATATATACTCAATGTCTTTAGATGATTAATTTTTGGTCGAGAGAGTACAGGGTAAGAAAAAAGGCGAGGCAAGTATATTCTGAAACCAAGAATCTGTATGAGAATAATGTGTCAAAGGTTCAGCCTGAAATTGGGCGACTCATTAAAGAGAAGCTTGGCCAGACAGAGCTTGCCATCAGTAATGGTAATGTGTCAGAGATTAAGTTAACGACCGACGAGCTTGCTAGCGTAAATAAGGAGCATCTATCAAAGTTTGGTAAATCGAAATTAAGGCAGAATGTCGAGGCACTGCTATTTGCAGTTGTTCTGGCATTAATTATCAGAACATTTGTAGTACAGCCTTTTAAAATTCCGTCCGGTTCTATGATACCTACTCTCCTTGTCGGTGACCATCTCTTAGTGAGTAAATTCATGTATGGGACCAAGATCCCTTTTTCCGATAAAGTAGTTTTACCCCTGAGAGAAATAAAACATGGGGATGTAATTGTTTTCAGGTATCCAAACAATGACCATGATCCATCGAAGACTGGGCTTCATTATATAAAGCGGGTGGTTGGTCTATCTGGCGACAAGATTGATGTAGATGGGAGGAAACTGATAATCAATGGAGGGGAAGTGCCTCTTACGTACGTGGGTGATTATCATGACGAAAGGTTTGGAACTAAATATGACAAATATCAAGAAGATCTACTTGGTAAAAAACATATCGTGATATATGAGCGGGGACGAGAAAATACGCAAAGGGGTAATCTACCTGTGGTAGTGCCCCCGGGGCATGTGTTTGTCATGGGGGACAATAGGGATAATAGTCAGGACAGTAGGTTTTGGGGATTCGTTCCTGTTCATAACATCGAAGGTGAAGCTTTTATAACGCACTGGTCTTGGGATTTCGATAGTACCAGCTTTTTGAACAAGGTTAGATGGGACAGGATATTCTCCTTAATCAATTAGGCAAATTATAGATATTATGATCTCGCGGGAGAACAAAAAACATGAGTATTAAACTCATATTCTGGCTTTTGGTGATCGTGATTGCTCTGTACGTAGGATTCAAGGTTGTTCCCATATACTATAAGGGGATTATAGGCATGAGGGGGTTGTGTCAGGAAAATGCAGATATTTATCATAAGTACGGGTCTACATATATCTCAAACGCACTTAATGAACAGCTCACCAGAGCAGGCATACCACCCGATAAACGGAAAATCTCCATAACAAGCACAGAAGACGCTGTGGTAATTACAATAGCGTACCATGATCAAGCAGATTTCTTTGGTCGATATAGAAAGGATTTTGATTTCCGCTATACATGTGAAGGGGTGGTCCGAAGCGTTTACAATTGATAAGAGATAATGGCTAAAAAAGTTATTATGGATTCGGAGAAAATTGCTCAAACTGTTTCCCGAATTACGGATGAGATAATTTCTAGGAATCGCGATTCCGGGCAATTAGTCGTTGTTGGAATTAGGACCCGTGGAATCTATCTAGCCCAGAGATTAGCCGAGCAGGTCGAGAATAGAACTGGTATAAAACCGCCTTTAGGTACTCTTGATATAAGCCTTTATAGGGACGACCTACAGATTAAACGCGAGTGGCCAGAGTTAAAGAAAACGGACATCCCTTTCACAATAGATCGAAAGACCGTTATCCTGGTCGATGATGTTATTTTCACCGGGAGAACATCTAGGGCAGCAATTGAAGCCATCATGGATTTTGGTAGGCCTTCTTCCATTCAGCTTGCTGTTCTTGTGGATAGGGGCCGTAGAGAATTACCAATACAGCCGGACTACGTAGGGAATAAAATCGATACATATAAGGATGAGAAAGTTAAGGTTCTCCTCGATGAAACAGATGGGAAGGACGAAGTGATAGTGAATAAAGAGTAAAGAATGGTTTTCCATAGAAAGCACATCTTGGGGCTCGAAGAACTCACGGCAGAAGAGATCAATACTATTCTCGAGACTGCTGCTTCCATGAAAGAGGTTTCAGAGCGTGATGTTAAAAAGGTACCTGCTCTCAAGGGGATAACTGTCGTCAACCTTTTTTTTGAGCCTAGCACTAGGACGAGATCGTCTTTTGAAATTGCTGAGAAAAGGCTCAGCGCCGATGTCCTGAACTTTACACCTGATCAGAGCAGTGTTGTGAAAGGGGAAACCCTGCTCGACACTGCCAGAAACCTCGAAGCGATGGGAGCTGGCATAATTGTGATCAGGCACTCAATGTCCGGCGCGCCATGGCTACTGGCGAGAGAACTTAAATCATCGATTATAAATGCTGGAGATGGTTCCCATGAGCACCCCAGCCAAGCATTACTAGATTTATTTACGATTAAGCGAATAAGAGGAGATATAAGAGGGCTTCGAGTGGTAATAGTAGGTGATATCAGACACAGCAGGGTCGCTAGGTCAAACATTTGGGGCTTTCTAAAGCTTGGAGCCGAGGTAAGAGTTGTCGGTCCCCCAACGCTAATCCCAAAGGAAATAGAGGACATTGATGTAAGGGTATTTTACAAGCTTGAAGAAGCTTTAAAAAATGCGGATGTTGTAATCATGCTTCGTATTCAAAAAGAAAGGCAGGAGTCAATGTTCTTTCCTTCCCTCAGGGAATATTCGAAGTTGCATGGCCTTAGTCACGAGAAGTTGAAACAAGCTAATGATAAAGTAATTGTGATGCATCCGGGGCCGATAAATAGGGGGGTCGAATTATCTTCAGAGGTGGCTGACGATGTGAATTCCGTAATTTTAGATCAGGTGTCAAATGGAATTGCTGTCAGAATGGCAATGCTTTACCTTGTGGCTTCCGGGGGAAGAAACGTATGAAGATACTTTTAAAATCAGGGCGCATCATTGATCCTTCCGAGAAACTTGATATAGTTGGAGACCTACTTATAGAGGACGGTAAGATAAGGGGTTACCCGTCAGACACCAAAACGATTGAAAAAGATAAAAAGGTTAAAATAATCGATGCTTCAGGGAAAACTGTCTCGCCTGGATTTGTAGACCTCCATGTGCATATGCGAGAGCCCGGGTTTGAGCACAAAGAAACGATTAGGACCGTTTGTGAGGCCGGAGCCGCCGGAGGGTTTACTTCCTTAGTATGTATGCCCAACACTGATCCGGTTAATGATAACGCAACCGTAACGGAATATATTCTGCTAAAAGCTCGGAAGGAGGGAATAGTGAACGTATTCCCCATTGGAGCTATTACAAAGGGCGAGGCTGGAGAGTCTCTCGCGCATATTGGTGAGATGTATGAGGCTGGTTGTGTCGGAATCTCAGATGATGGGTTTCCGGTTATGAACTCCAGAGTTATGAGGCATGCGATGGAATATGTAATGGCATTTGATATTCCAGTAATTTCACATGCTGAGGATTTAAACCTTTCTGGTGGCGGAGTTATGAATGAGGGACACGTCTCCAATAAGCTTGGCCTTAGAGGAATACCAAACGCATCTGAGGAAATAATGGTTGCTAGAGATATCATCCTGGCGGGGCTTACAGGGGCACGCCTTCATATCGCTCATGTCTCTGCCGCTGGTTCGGTTCAGCTAATAAGAGATGCGAAAGCGAGAGGAGTCAAAGTTACGGCAGAGGCTACGCCACACCATTTTATGTTAACTGATGAAGCTATTCTGGACTATGATACAAATGCTAAGGTTAATCCTCCTATTAGAGCCAAGGAGGATGTTGATGCGATAAGAGAAGGTTTAAAGGATGGCACTATAGATGTGATAGCGACTGACCATGCTCCTCATACCGAAGATGAGAAAAAGGTAGAGTTTGATTTAGCGCCTTTCGGTATTTCAGGACTTGAGACGGCTCTTCCGCTATCTTTAAAACTTGTCAAAGAAGATGTTTTGAGTCTACCTGAAGTGATCAAGAAACTCACATTTAACCCGGCCGAGATAGTAAAGATTGGCAGGGGGACATTGAAGGTTGGGTCTGTGGCTGATGTTGTGATTTTTGACCCCGATAACGTTTATATCGTTGATAGAATGAAATTTCATTCTAAAGGGAAAAATTCTCCCTTCCATGGATGGAGGCTAACCGGTCGTGTTGAATACACAATTGTTGGCGGAAGAATAGTTTATCCAACTTAGTGTCCCCATGATGTGACATAGATTTGTGAAATCATATTGGACCTTAAGAATGATTTCCTTCTCATTTCAGTCAAGTCATGATTTATACCCCCATGTCTTGATACTCCGATAGGTTCTTTGACGTAAAGGTCAAGATATATTAATCAATTAACATAGAGTAAACTTGACAACTGATCTTTTTTTAATTTTAATCTGTACTGGTTACAAATTCGGAAAGATTTTTGTTAATCAAAAGAATATCGATTGGCAGCCCACAAAGGAGGTGATAATGGTATGAGAGAACTATTGATCGTATTTGTTTTCGCATTTTCATTTATAGGGGGATTGCGTTTGGATCTCTCTTTTTCCAATCAATTAGCGTTTGCTGATCATCATGAGGCTCAGTCAGATGAATCGGCGGAGCCTGATTCAGATCAATCAGATGAAAATGGTGATGATTCTGATGCTGAAATGCCCGGTGGAGAGATGCCGGATGCAGCAGGCGGCGACGAAGAGCCATCGGATAGCGGGAACTGATACTTATGTGGGGAGTCTCGCAACTCCACTTATA
>JBAUII010000024.1:0-18978 GCA_049682815.1 Thermodesulfobacteriota bacterium
ATCTCCACGCTCGTCTATTCCACCTGCCGATCGATCAAATTCCCGGACGTGTCAAGGAACTTGCAGACCAAATGGATTTAGCAAACGTTATGGATAACCAAGCAGGTAAACTGCCAGTCGGAATACGTCAACGTCTATCCCTGGCAGTTGCGATTATCCATAAGCCCGAAATACTTATTCTAGATGAACCCACTTCGGGAGTGGACCCGGTAGCACGCGACAAATTTTGGGACCTTTTAGTCGATATCTCTCGTAATCTAGGCGTAACAATCTTCATCTCCACTCACTTCATGAACGAGGCCGAGCGTTGTGACCGCATTTCATTAATGCATGCCGGAAGGGTTTTGGCTACCGATATTCCCGATGATTTGGTAAGGTCCATGAATGTAACAAACCTTGAAGAGGCCTTTATAGCGTACCTAGAAAAAGAAGGTAGTATCGGGAGAGATACCTCAGAACCAGGGGACATCAATGATCCGAGAATACTTAACAGTGATCCAAACTGGAAACGGACGAGTAGCACGGGATTTTTCAATCTAAATCGTCTCTGGGCATTTGCCCGTCGCGAGTCGGTAGAGCTAATACGCGATCCAATCCGCTTATCTTTCGCCCTTCTGGGACCGTTAATTCTCATGGTTGTGTTGGGCTATGGTATTTCATTTGACGTAGAAAACCTGCCCTACGCCGCGTTAGACCGTGATCGAACGCCTGAGAGCCGAAAATATCTGGAGAATTATTCTGGTTCGCGCTATTTTGAAGAACATCCTGCGATAAAAGACTATACCGAACTAGAGAACCGTTTGAGGAGCGGAGAATTAAAAGTGGCAATCGAGATCCCTCCAGAATTCGGGAGAGATATGAAACGCGGGCGCCGGCCCGAGATTGGGATCTGGATAGACGGAGCCCTACCTTTTCGCGCAGAGACAGCCCGCGGATATGTTCTAGGACTCCATGAGTTATATCTATCTGGTCGAGAGCTGGACGCGGATGAGAAAAGTTCACGGACTGCACCCTTCGAAGTTGAAAACCGCTTCCGTTACAACCAGGATATGAAGAGCATATATGCCATTGTACCGGGCGTAATAGCAATCCTACTCGCACTCATTCCATCTATTCTTTCAGCAGTAGGAGTAGTACGCGAAAAGGAGCTGGGATCAATTACAAACCTTTATTCCACGCCCTCGACCCGCTTGGAGTTTCTGGTTGGGAAACAGATACCCTATATAGTAGTCGGAATGATTAATTTTCTATCGCTGGTCCTTTTAGCCATCTTATTGTTCGGTGTGCCCATTAAAGGCAGCTTCGTCTCGCTCTCTGCAGGGACATTACTCTATGTCATTTCAATTACGGGATTTGGATCGCTGGTTTCAACCTTCACCAGGACTCAGATCGGAGCACTTTTTGCGACTCTTCTAATCACAATAATCACATCAATGGAATTTTCGGGCTTTCTGGAACCCATTTCCTCCCTCACAGGAGGCGCCGAGTTAGTCGGGAAGACCTTCCCTGCCGCCTATTTTTTGAAAATCAGTGTTGGAACATTCACAAAGTCTCTTAACTTTGATGAGTTGGCTTTGAACTATTTAGCACTTGGAATATTCATAATTGCTTATCTGTTACTTTGTCTCCTTTTCCTGAGGAAGCAGGAGGCTTGATAATGAGAAAGCTAAAAAATATATACAATCTAGGTATCAAGGAACTGATAAGCCTACGTTACGACGCGGTCTTGATATTGCTCATTCTCTACAGCTTTACGGTGCTGATTTACCTGGCTGCGACCAGCGGTAGTCTTGAACTACGCAACGCTTCTATAGCTATAGTCGATGAAGACAGGTCTCCGCTAGCCTACAGGATATACGATGCGTTTCTCGAACCATATTTCCAGAAACCGAAATACTTGACCATTTCTGAAATTGACACTGCAATGGACTCAAGCATTTTTACATTCGTTGTCGATATCCCTCCCGACTTCCAAGCCGACCTCCTAGCCGGGCGAAAGCCCGATATTCAGGTGAACGTAGATGCCACGGCAATGAGTCAAGCCGGTATCGGAACCCTATACATAAACAATATAATATCAGAGGAGATCATGGAGTTTATGCGTCGCTATAGAGTCGATCCCAATCAACCAGTGGGAATTGCTATGCGAGTTAAATTCAATCCAAACCTTAAATCGAGCTGGTTTATGAGCATAATGGAGATGATCAACGTAATAACGATGCTTTCGATGTTGCTCGCCGGTGCAGCCATCGTTAGAGAAAGAGAGCATGGAACTATAGACCATCTACTAGCAATGCCACTCACTCCTTTTGAGATAATATCCGCTAAGTTTTGGTCGAATAGTCTCGTAATCGTATTCGCCTCTCTGTTCTCGCTGCTGCTACTTGTGGAAGGCATTCTCGGTGTGCCTTTGAAGGGGTCTATAGCTCTTTTCATATCCGGAACTGTTTTATATCTTTTTTCAACAACCTCAATTGGTATCTTCTTAGCCACCGTTGCTCGATCAATGCCCCAACTGGGCCTTCTAACGATAATTGTTATTTTCCCAATGATAGCACTGTCAGGAGGTTACACTCCACTGGATAGTATGCCCGAACCCATAAGGAGGCTGATGATGCTCTCGCCAACGACCCATTTTGTAAGCTTTGCTCAGGCTGTACTGTTTCGGTCCGCAGGTCTTGATGTTGTATGGTCGGATTTTGCCACGGAAGCCGCTATCGGCGCAATATTCTTCATTGGAGCCCTGCTGAGGTTCAGAAGGACAATCACTATTGCCACTTGAATCTAAAGATAATGGAAGGAGTATGAATCAAGAGTCTATTTCTATCGTGATTCTAAGGGAGGTTTAGTTCTGTAAATTTTTCTAATGAGCCTTTACTTGATTTTAGAAAGTTGTATTATCTTTTGTGCGCGGACCTTATTTAGAGCAGCTTTGTCGTAGATAAAAATAATGATAAGACTAGGTGTACCAAATCCAATAATGTCGTATTTTTCTTAGGTCTTTTAAGTGGCATCTCAATCTGAGACGAACGAATATAAAGAAACGAAGATAGCCTACTTTTCAATGGAGATCGGTATCGATCCCTCCATCCCCACCTATAGCGGTGGTCTAGGAGTTTTGGCCGGTGACACGATTCGTTCGGCCGCTGACCTCAAAGTCCCGATGGCAGCTGTCACGCTACTCCATCGCAAGGGTTATTTCTATCAAAGGCTCGATGAGGATGGATGGCAAAGAGAGGAGCCAGTTGAATGGGTTGTCGATGATTTTCTAAAAGAGATGCCCAATAGGGTAGCCGTTACTATTGAGGGAAGAGCTATACAGCTCCGTTCGTGGAGGTATGGAGTTGTTGGACTCGGAGGTTTCACAGTGCCAGTCTATTTCCTTGATAGCGATCTTCCTGAGAATTCCGACACCGATAGGTTGCTAACTCAGTATCTATACGGAGGCGATCAACGCTACCGTCTTTGTCAAGAGGTAATTCTCGGCATTGGAGGGGTGCGGATGCTACGCGCGCTCGGTTACAACAATATTGAGAGATTTCACATGAATGAGGGTCACGCTAGCCTATTAGCACTCGAACTTCTTGACGAGGAGGCCAGGCTCAAGGGGAATGATTCATTTACCCTAGAAGACATTGATTACGTGAAGAAGAAATGCGTCTTTACAACCCATACCCCCGTCCCTGCCGGCCATGATCAGTTTCCAATGGAATTGGTTAATAGCGTTATAGATAGAAGAGAAATAAATGAAATGAAAGAAGTCTTCTGTTGCGAGGATTTTCTCAATATGACCTACCTCGCACTTAATCTGAGCCACTACATCAACGGCGTCGCAAAAAAGCACGGCGAAATCTCAAGACATATGTTTGCAGGTTATACAATTGACGCCATTACCAACGGAGTTCACGCACCAACGTGGGTCGCAAAACACTTCAAGGACCTTTTTGATAGACATATTCCAGGATGGAGACAGGATAACTTTAGTCTCCGATATGCACTGAGCATACCGAAGCAGGAGCTATGGGAGGCACATAAGAGAGCCAAAATGGAATTGATCGAGTACGTCAACAGAGAGACTAATACGGGAATGGACCTCGACTTCCTGACACTGGGTTTCGCCCGTAGAGCAACGCCATACAAGAGGGCAGATCTCATCTTCACCGATACCGAACGATTGAAAAGCATTTCTTCAAACGCCGGTCCCATTCAGATCGTCTACGCCGGTAAGGCTCACCCAAAAGACACCGGCGGAAAGGAAATGATAAAGAAAATTTTTCAAATGAAAAACTTGCTACGACCTTACATCAAGATTGCGTATCTGGAAAATTACGACATAGAACTGGCGGGGATGATTACGTCCGGAGTTGACGTTTGGGTCAACACCCCTCAACCACCGCTTGAGGCTTCGGGAACAAGCGGTATGAAAGCAGCATTAAACGGGATCCCGAGCTTTAGCATCCTTGACGGATGGTGGATAGAAGGTTGTATTGAAAACATTACAGGATGGTCTATCGGAGAAGACAGCAGGAAAACCATCGCAGATACTGACCAATCACTCGATGCTTCAGCTCTTTATGAAAAGCTTGAAAAGATTATTATTCCACTTTTTTACAATGAGCGGGATCAGTTCATAGATGTAATGCGTCATTCCATCGCCCTGAACGGTTCCTTCTTTAACACACAGAGGATGCTCTTACAATATGTTCTCAGAGCGTACTTCCTGTAGATTTGTAGCTACCTGTTCCATCGTGCAACGGAGATTCGCGCCTCCGGGAGGCCATGACATCGTCCTCACGGCCTCGTACGGACTCCTGACCCGGATTACCACCTTCAGACGGGAATGGACTTAGGCCGGGAAAAGTCCCTTTGGCGCCTGGGATCCCGTCCAAGCCTTTGACCAATAATCGCTTGTTATTCGCTGTGAGGACCCGTAGAATTTGACCGTATGGGTTAAGGAATAGTCATTATTTTTGGGTTCTTCTTAACAACGCAAAATTCCCTATTGACAAGTAATTACGGGAGTCCTACCATTTCCCGTATGGACTGGAAGGAAGTAACAGCGAATAGGATATTAAAACACTATATCCAACTTTACCCTCTAGCTCCAGGTCCGGATCCCTGGGGCCTCCGGGATCCGGACTCTATCCCCTCGGGAGGCATTCCGGAGCGTCCCGCTTTAGCAGCTCGTAACGTCCTAATGTCTCACACGTGAGACATTAGGGGGAGAAGTTAAAAAATGCCTGGAGGTAAAGTAACATGGCAAATATAGCCGTAACGTGTTTGATTTTGGCCCTGGTCCTATGGGGATGTGATGGAGAAGGCGGAGGGACCTGTGTGGATCTTGCGGAGGATCCGAGTTTTGTTTTTGATTTTTCGGAGTGTCGTACTGATGGGTTAAAGCAAGTTTGTAATCGGTATGAGTGCGGCAAGGAAGGCGATTTGCTTGGAACAGTTAGACCTAGGGGATGTAGAGCTAAATCGTGTGATGTTATGTTCTGCGATAGAGTCGTGCAAGATGGGTCTACATTCAGGGGAGGATTTACCGTTGGTGAAGTCTTTGAGGATAGTTCCTTTTTGGGAACATTAACGGTCAGAGATGTAGTCTATGGTGGTGTAACCTGCTCACCCATTCTTGATGAATAAATCCCATTAAAAAACCGGGGATCCATGGGGATCCCCGGCCTTGTTGTATATACATATTCCCGGTTAGATGAAAATACATTTAATCCGGATTGTGCAGCCAATAATTAGATATACACGTATGGATTGAATCAGTATTGTTATTAATCTCAAATCCCTCGTAACCATAAGTGTGCATTAACTCATGTCTTACCGTTCCTCTAAATGGACAGCTCATTGTAGCATTCAGCCCTACATAGCCATTATTACTCCTTCTCGGAGTTTGTGGATCTGTTGGCGCTCCAGGAGCGCACCCGCACAATTCACCGGCGTATGAGCAACCTGTACCTGATTTTAAACTCGAGCTATTAGCGAACATATTGTAAAATAGATTCGTTGGCGCATATATCCACGAAGATCCATGAATACCCTTTAAACAACTTACTTGGGATCTCTTAGACGTAGTATCTTCCTGGTAATCGTTCCTCGTGCTACGTGCAATATTTAGTTCAATATGATCTCTGGACGGAATATAATGGCATTGGCGGAAATAATATTGCCAACAGATAGCGACTTTTGGAGTCATGCCATCACCTCCATAATCGTCCGTAAAATACATTGTAGTACAGGTTCCAGGCACATAATCATAAGCGCCACTACCGCAATTTGGGCCATAATAAGTATGGGCATAAGCCGGCTCTACAAGAAGATCCAACAATGAAGGATTGGCCTTAGTTTGTTCCTCGCAATTAGATTCATCTATGGGCGGGATCTCATCCGGACCATCAACATATGTTACAGTATCGGGACCATCAATGGGCGGACTATCAACAACAAAATATACGTCTGTCTTACCCTGTTCTTTGGCCCAGTTAAGTTGAGCGGTGATAACTATCTCTGGATTAGCCGAATTAATCGCAAATAATGCCCTTGAATCTGAGGCATCGCTTGGATCAATTGGGCCAATTTACCATAAAGCACCTGTTGGCCTCGAACTATAACCGGGAGGTAAATCAGCTCTCATATCATCCGGCAAGTCAGCCGGATCGCCCAAGACAGTTACCCTGGGATTAGTTTGACCGATAGCTTTTAAACCGCTATTCGGCCATAAACTAAAAACCCCTAACCCTACCAACAGACAGACAATAAGTGTGATAAGGGACACACTGGCCCATTTGTGCGTTATTCTCATAACACACCTCCTTTTTGACTCTTATAAAAGCGGTACTAGATAGGTATAAAAAGCAAGTAAGGGGAGTATGAATTCGATGGAATTAGGAGAGCGAGGTAACAAAGGGGAATGATTCACGAAAACCCAAAACTAATTTGCTATCTCAAAAGGCATAATTCAGAAATCTCACATAACTCTAACACCTTGCTTATAATACTTTCCTCAAATACCTCCTTAACAAGGTTATGTTATTTTGATCTAAATATGATATGCAATGGCCGTAAAAGGAAGTCAATAGGATTTTTTATACTCAAAAAAAATAAATATTAGGGCATAATCGACAGAGAAAAGTTAGTACTCATGACCTCCCCTGGAATTTCCTTCCTAAAGGCCCTTTGGCGTCATCTCATGGCTTCTCCTGGAGTTTGGGAAAGGAAGGGAATCCGTATTCGCGCCTGCGGCAGGTCATCTAGCAGAAAAATCATCTCGGATCAAGTTCAATTATTTCTGAAACGGAACTAATTCAAAATTGACCCTAAATGACTTAAACAGATCAAGATACTGTTCGAGCAGTCGTGTCATCAAAAAATTCTTCCGAACGACTTCCCTGGCATTAACACCCATTCGCTGCCTCAAACCCCTGTCATTTACCAACTGAACTATCCTTTTTGCAGCTTCTTCGACAGAAGACACAAGGAATCCGTTTACGCCGTCTTTGATCTGATGACGGATTCCGCCAACGTTTCCGCCAATTACTGGCGTCCCTTTCCACATCGCCTCGGTGACGGTGAGACCAAAGCCCTCTCTAATCGATTTTTGAAGCACAACTGCGGCCCTTCGCTGAAGGGCATTAACAAGGGCCGAATCCTGATGAGAAAGGATAATTATTCGCTCTTCCTGGCAGTTCAACAAAGACTCGTAGACTCTCTGGCCTTCTGGGTCATCTGTGGCTGCATTGCCCAATAGCACCAAGGTACAGTCAACTTCCTTCCTAGCCAGCTTGAATGCCTTGATTACACCCTCTGGGTCTTTCCATCTATCAAACCGAGAGATTTGTACGACAAGCGGAAGATCTGTGGGTATCTTGTAATGCTCAATGCGTTCATTTATCTCCCTTTCTGTGAGCTCCTTATTTTTTATGGTAAAGGGATCTATAGCAGGCATGAAGAAAACCTGAGGCGTTTTGAGGTCTTTAGAGTATTCTTTTAAGCTAAATACCACAGCGTCATACTTTTCAATGTACGGAACCATGTAATTCCAAAGTGGCTTGTTTGGATTAGAGAGATCAACATGGCAACGCCATATCCAAGGGCAAGTCTTCTTGTAGTGACTTATCATGCCAAGGGGTTGGGGATCGTTGATGATTATAAAATCATGATGATCAAGGATATTTCTCACTGAGTTCTCATAAATGACCTTTTCGTATATTTCGATTTTCCTCTTGCTAAGATTGAGTTTTCCACCCTGCAGCGCATTATGCACCTTTTTTGTAATACTGAAGAAATCAGCAGATCCCTGTATAACTCTCCATTCAGTTCTAACTCCTACACTATTAAGCAACAGAGTAATGGATGACAACAGTTCTGCAACACCCCCACCATAATAAGTTGAATTCACGTGCGCCACATGAATTCCTTCTAGGGCCTCGGCCTTTTTTCTGATGCGTTTGATTGTTTCCGAGCCCACAAACTTTTCATACTCTCCAATCTGCGTCAGCCTGTGGTGTATCATAACTAGCTATACCTTCTTCATGAATTTAATTAGGCTTTGATAAAGCTCAACATTCGAGATTTAACCTTTTGCTGCCTTATTTAGGTACATTTTATTCTCCTATCAATTAAATGTAAAAATTATTTGATACATAGTGGTTTTACGCGCTTTATTTTATGTTTAAAACGTTATGGAGTAATATTTAAATATCAATGCATTTCTGAACTTCCGGATTGTTTTTAGTGAGCTGTCTTAATTCCTGACAAGTAATATGGATTGCTTCACTTAACTTTACAAAATTGATAATGATTTTAGACCATTGTATTCATTGATTGAACGGCATGTCACTTGCACCGATGAAACTACAAATTTAAAAATACTTAAACTCGTATGTCACGCAGCAGGAAAATTTTACGGTAATCAGTGATGAATCTCATTCTGACGATAAATAGCGGATCCTCAAGCATTAAATTTTCAGTTTACCAAATGGGGCAATCAGAGTCCCTAATTTTATCAGGAATCATAGAGCGGATCGGTCTGAAGCCCACCATCTTAAAAATCAGGGATGCACAGGGTAAAGCTAATCTCGAGGACAACCTGTATCTTCGCAACCATGATGCGGCTTTTAAAACTCTTTTTCAATGGCTTAGGAAAAGCAGCCCGGTAGAGAAGATAGACGCCGTTGGCCACCGTATCGTGCATGGTGGAATCGAGTATTCCCGGCCGCAGGATATCACACGTGAATTAATGGAAAAGCTGAATGAACTTGTTCCCCTGGCACCCGACCATCTTCCGAATGAAATCGCGGGAATAATGGCAATTAAAAAGGCTTACCGTGGACTGACCCAGGTAGCATGCTTTGACACAGCTTTTCACAGGCAGCTACCACTGCGCGCAAGAATGTACCCATTACCACGAAGCCTATTCCGGGAAGGAATCATGCGGTATGGCTTTCACGGTTTATCCTACGAATATATAATGCAAGAACTTATGACTGTCGCTGGAGAAAAGGTTGCAAGAGGAAGAATCATCATAGCTCATCTCGGTAGCGGTGCAAGCATGGCGGCAGTCAGTGATGGTAAGAGCATGGACACAACTATGGGGTTCACTCCAACGGGAGGGCTGATGATGGGTACCAGATCCGGAGATTTAGACCCTGGGATTTTAATTTATCTTCTAGACGAAAAAGGGCTAAGTCCAAGTTCATTAAACGAGATGCTAAATACTTATTCCGGGCTATTGGGGGTTTCAGGAAGAGGCTCGGATATGAAATTTCTGCTGGATAATGAGATGAAAAGCTCCGATATCTCAGAGGCAATATATCTTTTCTGTTATCAGGCAAAGAAATTTCTTGGCGCCTTGTGCACCGCACTAGGGGGTCTTGATACCCTTATCTTTACTGGAGGGATTGGAGAAAACTCCCCGGTCATTCGAAAGCGCATATGTGATGACATGACATTCCTGAATATCTATCTGGATCCAATTAAAAATGAGTCTAACAAGCCAATCATATCATCTGACGGTGTACCAACAACCATCCGCGTCATGAAAACGAATGAAGAATTGATGATAGCCAGACATACAAACAATATAGTGATAAACAAAAGCCGTTAGCGTAAAATTAAAAAATGGATAAAAGTGATCCGAAAAAATTAATCACTTAAGGATCAAGGAGTAAACCATGGGCAAATTAACCGACGATCTATTGAATAAAATGCACAGGTATTGGCTC
Source organism: Thermodesulfobacteriota bacterium (assembly GCA_049682815.1). Lineage (GTDB taxonomy): Bacteria > Desulfobacterota_D > UBA1144 > Nemesobacterales > CSP1-2 > DASWID01. Next base: position 10,233 of record JBAUII010000024.1, read on the forward strand.
GCCGCAAACTTTCTATCGGTAGGACAAATCTATCTGTACGATAACCCTTTGCTAAAGGAAACACTCAAAATAGAACACATCAAGCCAAGGCTATTGGGACATTGGGGCACAACCCCTGGTCTAAATTTTGTCTACGTCCATCTAAACCGCGTCATTAAGGAATATGACCTGAACATGATATTCATAGCGGGTCCAGGGCACGGCGGCCCGGCGGTAGTTGCTAACACGTACCTTGAGGGAACTTACACCGAACTTTACCCGAACATAACAAAAGATGAGGAAGGAATGAAAAAGCTGTTCAAACAATTCTCATTTCCGGGCGGTATACCCAGCCATGCTGCTCCCGAGACCCCCGGGTCAATCCATGAAGGCGGTGAGCTTGGTTACTCACTCTCCCACGCACACGGAGCAGCATTCGACAACCCCGATCTGATAGTAGCCTGTGTAATTGGAGACGGTGAAGCGGAGACGGGCCCTCTCGCCACCAGCTGGCATTCAAATAAATTCCTAAATCCCAGACGTGATGGAGCAGTTCTATCCATCCTCCACCTCAACGGCTACAAGATTGCCAATCCCACAATTCTGGGTCGTATAGGCGATGAAGAGCTAAAGAGTTTATTCACTGGTTACGGTTATAAGCCCTACTTTGTGGAGGGCTCTGACCCTAAGCCAATGCATAAAATGATGGCCGAAACCCTCGATACGGTGGTGAGTGAAATCAAAAAAATTCAGGAGGAGGCTCGTATCAAAGGACGGGCATTACTTCCTAAATGGCCAATGATAATACTTAGGACTCCAAAGGGCTGGACGGGCCCTAAGACAGTGGATGGTAAGAAGACGGAAGATTTTTGGCGCTCACATCAGGTCCCGCTAGCCGAGATGGCCAAAAAACCGAGTCACGTAAAATTACTGGAGAAGTGGATGAAGAGCTATAAGCCCAAAGAATTATTCGATGAGAATGGAAGGCTAATTCCTGAATTAGCCGAGCTCGCGCCAACGGGAGATCGTAGAATGGGCGCAAATCCAAATGCCAATGGCGGAATATTATTGAAGGACCTGAAAATGCCGGATTTCCGAGACTACGCGATCAAAATCCCTAAACCGGGGCAAGGTTTTGCCGAGGCAACCAGGGTGATGGGCGAGTTCCTGCGTGATGTTATGAAGCTAAACAATGAAAGTAGAAATTTTCGTGTTATGGGACCCGACGAAACAGCTTCAAATCGGCTCACGGCCTTATTCGAGGCCACCAACCGGACGTGGATGGAAAGGACAATACCGGAGGACGAGAATCTCGCGCCGGACGGCCGGGTTATGGAAATTCTAAGCGAGCATACATGCCAGGGATGGCTCGAAGGGTATATCCTGACCGGGAGACACGGGTTATTCTCATGTTACGAAGCCTTTATACATATAATTGACTCAATGTTTAACCAGCATGCCAAATGGCTTAAGGTCTCTCGGAGCGAAATCCCCTGGCGACGCCCGATAGCTTCCCTCAACTACCTTCTCACTTCACATGTATGGAGGCAAGACCACAATGGCTTCAGCCATCAGGACCCTGGATTTATCGACCATGTTGTAAACAAAAAGGCTGAGGTAGTACGCGTATACTTTCCGCCCGACGCAAACACACTTCTTTCTGTCACAGACCACTGTCTCAGAAGCCGAAACTATGTCAACGTAATCGTTGCCGGAAAGCAACCCGAACGTCAGTGGCTGGATATGGATTCCGCCATCAAACACTGCACGTCGGGAATCGGCATCTGGGAATGGGCAAGTAATGACAAGGGTACCGAACCAGATGTCGTTATGGCATGTTGTGGTGATGTCCCGACTGTCGAGACTTTGGCCGCCGTCCAAATACTTCGCGAACATGCTCCGGATTTAAGGGTAAGGGTAATCAACGTGGTTGACCTGATGAAGCTCCAACCCAGAGAGGAGCACCCACACGGCCTTTCCAATTGGGACTTTGATGCCCTTTTCACTACAGACAAGCCCATTATCTTCGCCTATCACGGCTACCCATGGTTGATACACCGCCTCACATATCGTCGGACAAACCATGGCAACCTTCATGTCAGGGGATACAAAGAAGAGGGCACTACCACCACACCCTTTGACATGGTTGTTCGAAATGACCTCGACCGCTTTCACCTTGTAGAAGACGTAATCGATCGAGTTCCAAAATTGGGTTACATCGCCGCATATGCCAAGCAGGCCGTTCGAGACAAGATAATTGAACATAAAGAGTATATCAAGAAATACGGGCAGGATATGCCAGAGATAAGAAACTGGAAGTGGGTATGAACAAATAAAGCTGGGGACGCAGAAAACATCAGAACTCTAATAGGCCGTCTCTTACAGACTATCCAATCTGTCTTTTGGATAACGATAAAACAGTACGCCCTGAGAAATACGGGGTTCAAGAGAGGCTTATCTTATCAGTTCTTCTTCATCTCTGTCAATATATTCTTCTCCATGCCTTCTCTGCCACTAAAGCTCTGGAGTGGTATCACCTTCCACTTCATCCCACCCCATATAGGTAAAGACCTTAACATCTGATCGAGCTCCTCATTGGATGAAGCCTCGACGATGAACACAAACGCTCTTTGTCCAACCGGCAGCCCTCCTGTAACCTTCCCCTCTTTCTCCCACTTGGCTAATTGATCGAGCGACGGAATAACCACATTTTCGAGTAGTTGAGCCATGTCCTCGGATGAAAGAGAAACCGAGCCGGACGATCCCTTGACCAGATATTTCATGCCAGCTGCATGAGAAACCAACCCGGATAAAAACAGTAATGAAGCCACAAATGCTGAGACTATACATATCGATCTAAACATTATTGAAAACCTCCTAAATAGAATTATTTTGAATTTTAACATTATAACGCTAAGTACACATTTCAGGCAAATTTTTGATAGATGTTGAGCTAAATCAGTATGCATGCCAGGCCCCCAAGCTCCCCTAGATGTTGGGTTAAATCAATATGAAAGCCGGACTCGATCTCCTTCTAATCTCCGGTCCTTAAGAGTATCTCTTGTAAAGCAATCTAACTATATTAGGCAGTATTATTAGCGCGATTACAACAAGAATAAAAATGCTGAAATTATTCCTCACAAAAGGTATGTTCCCAAACAAATAACCTCCAAATACAAAAGCCAGATTCCATATGATTATGCCTATTAAGTTATAGATCCCGAACTGTCGGTACCTAATTCGGCTGATGCCTGCGACAAATGGTGCAAGTGAACGGAACATCGGGATGAATCTGGCAAAAACAAACGTTTTTGGTCCGTGTTCATTCAAAAATAATCGAGTCTGTTCTACGTATCTTCTGTAAGATGAAAGGAATGACCCCCCACCGAATAGTTTGATCCCTGTTAGTCGTCCTAGCAGGAAACTCGAGTTATCACCCAGGATCGCTGCCACACTCATGAGAATAATCAAAAATTTAACATCTAGAGACCCTAAAGCTGCAAATGTACCGGCGGAAAAGAGGAGTACATCACCGGGCAGGAAATTTGTAACAACAAACGCTGTTTCACTAAAAATTATGAGAAAAATAATAAGGTAAGTCCATAGACCGTAATCCTGAATGATCGGCCCTAGATATTTATCGACATGCAGTATTACATCTATTAAATCTTTTTTGGATCCCATTTCTAGTCAATCGATAGATTGGACAAAAGCGTATCAAGAAATACTTATAGTTCAGGGAACCCTAAAATGGGTGCAACCGTTTTTTTATTTTAGCATAATAATTGGTGCAAGACGTGCTTAGCTCCGCAGGCAGCTTGATACGCAAAACAATCAAATAACCAAAGCCTGACACCTGAATTTTTGGCAGGGAATTGGAAGAAACGTTAAGGATTAAGGACCACCTTAATTGCGCCATTCTTTCGCCTGTCCATCAGCTCGTAACCATTTCCTGTCTGGCTGAGAGGAAGTCTGTGAGATATCACGAGGGTAGGGTCAATTTTCCCATTCTCTATAAGTGGCATGAGCTTAGAGATGTAGTTTTTTGCAGGGCAGACCCCTCCTTTCAGCGTAAGGTCTTTCAGATAAAAGTCGAGCATCGAAACTTTCACCGGCTCGGAATAAAATCCTATAAAACCTATATTGCCACCGGGTTTTACAATCTGAATCGCTGTGGTTAGAGTTTCTCCTCCACCCACGCACTCTAACACCACATCAACTCCTCTCCCGTCTGTCAATTCCTTTATCCTTTCATTGAGGTCTTCTTTGCTGGAATTGACTGGAACATCGCAACCCATTTTCTTTGCGATCTTTAATCGGTCATTATGGTGCCCAACGGTAATTATCAAGGCGGGTCCAAAGAGTTTAGCCGACGCTGTGGCGAACAGTCCAAGTGGACCGTCACCTAAAACAGCGACAGTGTATCCAGGCTTAATTTCAGCATACTCAGCGCAAGAATAACCTGTGGAAAATATATCACCGAGGAATATCGCCTGCTCATCGCTCAGGCCGTCAGAAACCTTCTCAAGTGTACCATCTGCGAAAGGAACCCTTACATATTCCGCCTGGCCGCCCCAGAGGTTTCCAAAGTCTTTCCCAAACCCAAAGCAGCCTCCTCCACCAACACATGAGGTGGGAAGGTTTCGTTTGCAAAAATAGCATATTCCACAGCTATCCCAGAAAGGAGCTACGACGCGATCCCCATTTTTGAAGAGTCTTACCCCTTTCCCAACCTCTTCGACGAGACCCATAAATTCGTGCCCGACCACAAAACCCTCATCCATTGGTATCCTCCCCCGATAGAAATGAAGGTCGGAGCCACACACCGCACTCATTGTAACCCTTAGAATTACATCCATCGAATTCTTGATTTTTGGGTCCGGAACATTCTCTACCCTTATGTCTCTTGCGCCATGGTATACCGCAGCTTTCATCTAATTGTTCCTCCCACGTAACCGGAATATTGGTAAACTAAATTGGAGTAATCTTAGGGTACGACCAATACCTTGTCAAGCCCATAATTGGTGACACTATCTATGGTTTGAGGAGAAGATAAAATATAATCCAATCGATTTCAAAGAAGAGAAACGATCTTAAACTTTGCCTATCCGTTCACCATGTGTCAAATACGAAATAGCTAAAAACGAAACATACTTAAAAAACAAGTGTCTGTCGTTATTAATTAGGCGAAAGATCGAGTCGAATGAGGCGTTGACGAAACGAGTAAAAAGAATACATGTAACTTATCAACAATGCATGTGACCCCCAGGCTTATTCTCTTTTACCGGATAAAGACTCACCCACCCACCGTCGCTTCATTCGATGCAATCTTTCGGAGCATCCACACTACAACACCTAATCCAGCTATAAACAGAAGTAGAAATAGAATCAGCGGACTCCACTGCGTGTTGACTTTCTCGGCCGTCAAGTCCAGATATGGGCTGAGTTCTGCATTCTGTACGATCTGACGGCTAAGAGCATTAAATACCACTACTATGAACTGAGCTAGACCCGTGAGCAGTGCCAATCGTGCGGTCACTCCACCACGCTGCATGAGAATTAATAACCATGTTAGAGCCGGAGTTATCGCCGTTAAGACAGTCAACACGATTAGCGGTCCACTGAACATCATCTCTCGAAGTTTAATTGGCCAGGTACCAAACACGTACCACGAGCCGGCAAGTGCAAACCATAAAAGCCCAACTGTATATACTTTAAGTGCCACACCCATCGCTCGGTGCCTATATTCTTCACTTTCCCTTCGCCCAAAGAAAGCTGTATCAACCACAATGTAGGCCCCGGTTGTAGTGAGAGCCAGTCCAAACATCATAAGCCAGCGCGGCCAGAGAGTCGGATCAGCTGTATTAAGGGCGATTCCCAGTGGAGCTCCGGCTACACTCGTCTTCTGCCATAGCTCCGGCCAGGCTTTCACATTTGTCATTAGACTAAGAGCATTGCTAAACAAAAACCCTATTACAAGGAATAAAATGGCTGTCACCCAACCGACTATCCGCCTAAACGGCGTCATACTGCTACCAGCTCCCCGCAGCCCAGTGACGTAGTAATAAACGCCATAGTAAGCAAGCGTTAGTAGAACGATGATCGTGAACCAGGGCCAGGCCATCAAAATGGTGGCCGGATAAAACACCTTGTAGTAGGCTACCTGAATAAACAGTAACGGCACGATTCCAAAATTGACACCCAGTGCGATGATAATTGGCATTTGATTCATCAAGCGATTGGATAACCGCTTGGCATGTTCCCCACCACGCCAGTGGAAAAGCATGGACAGGATTATACCGGCGTACCACAGATTCATCGGTATTATGTGCAGGGAGAAGCCCAAAACCTTAAACAGTATTAAAAACCAATAAGGTGCGGGGTAACCCAGTGGACTGGAAGGCCCCATCAATCCTGTTGGATCCATTGTTGACTCCTATTTTTCATTACCATAGTACATGCCACCCGGCTCCGGCTGCGCAATGCTCGTTAGATATTGCTTCAGCAACTCTGCCTCGTCCAGCGTACCCGACCAAGGTGGCATAAAGAAATGAACCTTCTCTGGATGTTCGACAAGCGTCAAGACCATTTCCGGTGTCCAGCCCCGGATCAAATGGCTGACGGGTGAATAGCCTCTGGTTTTGGCGTGACAGTCATTACAGTGGTACTGAAACAGCACCTCACCAAGTCTCTTCCGGTCCGCTTCTGGTAGTTTTAACAACGCCGCTTCATCGATCTTCCCACGGCGCATCACTTGAGGATAATCATGTGAGACTAAGGCCTTGGTCCAGGTACCACCTTCCAAAAAACCCGAGTGGCGAAGAATGGGAACTTCCTCCGGGAACACCTGATTGCTCAGCACTACGTTATATACAATAAAAGGCTTTCGCACCGCCTCCCTTATATACTCGCCAGTGGTGATGGCAGCCACACCGAAAGCAAATAACAGTATAGCAAATCCGGGAGAAAGCCAGCCTGGGTTGCGGTATGGTCCCAGATAGAGCATCACAAAAACGGCGATCGTGACGGCGAAGATCAACACCATCAGCACGTTAAGCACACTGGCTACCTCCAGGGCTGCCTTGGCCGATTCGGGAAGGAAGACGTACCAACCGATTCCACCGAAAACTACCAGAATTGCACCCAAGAGTGCTGGCCGTGCTGAACGTGATCCAATAAGGTCTCGCAATGCAGGTTCCCTCACTTTGAACGCCGCATGCAAATATACATAAAGCGAGGTAAGCAAGAACGCTCCACCGGTTCGCGCGAGCACTTGAGGAATGAACTGGGGATTAAAAAATCCCACCCAGAAGCTCCGATCATGCAGCCAAGCACCGGGATTGAGCATGAACGCAGTTATGCCTGTAATAAGAACCAAGCTCATCCAGGCTGAACCAGCGTAAATCCAGCCTATTGTTTGGTGCGTATTTGCATCCAAGCGCCCCCAGTAATAATAAAAGATGAAAGCGGAAATAATCTCCAACAAAAAGAAAACGTACTCCATGGCCCACCCAAAAACAAAAATGTGGATCAGCATCTGAGTTGCCAAGGGGGAGGCCAGCCCAATCGTCCACCAGATTCCCACGCCGGTGATCGCACCGTAGACCACAGTTATCAAGATGAAAAACCATGCGTGGTCCTTCAAGTACGCCAGATAGGAGCTGTTGCCTGTGCGGTAGGCGTAACGCGTCTCAACCGCCAAAAAGAGCCCCCCGCCTACAGCATAGTGTGATACAATCACGTGCAACACTGCGATGATTGCAATTAGCATAGGCGATGTTAAAAAGGGAACATACCACCATGGATAATGCACGGAAGTTCCTCCCTAAGGAGTGAAATTTTCCTCAGTTCTTACAGTTCTCGATATACAATTTATCTTATATCTCAATTATAGTACTCAACTGCTTACTACTCACATATTACACTAAAACTTCTAAATCATTTACCATAAATCATTCTGCTCAACTTTTTTTATGTATGATTAAGATAGAATGTTGTCATTTCTTAAGATTAGTCAACAAATCGATACAAGTCTGCCAAAATTATTATTAGAATATTAGATGTATCTATGAAATTACAACACGTGGAATGCCATTCAGGTTATAAAGCTAATGAGCGCCCATTGAGCTTTCAGCTCGACGATAGAAATTTTGCGGTAATGGAGCTGATTGACCAGTGGTATGGTATTGACTATACCTACTTCAAGGTTATAGCTGATGATGACAATATCTATATCCTGAAGTATGATGAGCACAACGACGAATGGAGCATAGAGTTCTTCAAAGCAAAAGAGATAACCTAAGAATGTCATTCGTGTAAATGTTGGTTAATTCGACGAGAAAATTTTCACAATTTCACGAATGGATATACTTTGATTAGTGGTTATTAGATTTAAAAGGACTTAAACGGCATTCCAAAAATTGCGTTAAGACGAGCAATGTCACGGTCAGTCATGCTGAACTTGATTCAGCATCTCTCGGATCCATTAGATCCTGAAATGAATTCAGGATGACCGGGTTGTGGCTGGATTAAATTTTTACTTGTTATGTCATCCCCGAAATCAGTAATCGGGGATCCAGGGTAAAAGCATGGATTCCCGCTAACAGTCCGCGGGAATGACACAAAAGGCGACAGCCTTGTCCTGAGTCGAAGGGTTGCTTCTTTGTATCTGTGCTGAACTCGTTTCAGTATCAAGACAAAGAAGTTAGAAACCATAAAGGATACGATTAGAAAATGCTGTTGAAGAGCTTGCCCCAGAAATATATGG
>JBAUII010000025.1:0-21370 GCA_049682815.1 Thermodesulfobacteriota bacterium
TCCTAATTTTTTGTCAGCCCTTGATTTTTGTTTCTTTGTATCAAGACAAAGAAAATAAAAAATTAAACAATGGATCCCCGATAAAAACATTCGAGGATGACGGATGAGTAAATTTCCAGGAACTTTATTCTTTTTTGGCATTTTATCCACGAATTATCTAACATTTACAGCAATGACTGTGGATACCTTGTAGCTACAGGGAATTTATTGGTTAAACTAAAGATAAAGGATGAAAAATGGAAGACCACAAACTATTTTGTGGATTCCCTATCACTGCGTTATAATCGTCGGGATTAGACCAGTTCAAGTTTGAACGGTGTCGGCCTGTGTCGGTTCAAGGAGAATTGGGCGGCAATGCTGGTGCCGTCTAGCCTAATTGCTCTATGAAGAAAATTTTTTGAATTGGCTTTTAATATTTACTTTATTTACTTATAACTGGTCCTGAGAAAAGCTGATCAACAATAGTGATAATTATGTTAAGTCGGGTATCATTCAACGTTTATCCGTCTTTTTTCAATATAACTAACTTTTTCGAGTTATAATATTAACACCTTTTACTTTATATTTTTCTTAAAATCATTAATGCCGAGCTAAGACGTTATGTTATCAGCACCAAATATTACATATGTTGGGCATGCCACAGTTTTAATAGAAATGAACGGCATGCGTATCTTGACTGACCCCGTTCTTCGCCACAGACTCGGATTACTCAGACATCGCAGAACAGTCATAGCTCCGGCTGATTATGATAATATCGATGCCGTGTTAATATCCCACGTTCACCTAGACCACCTGGATATCCCCTCTCTCAGGTTAGTAGAAAAGGGTACGCCGATAATAGTTCCTCAAGGAACTCGGAAATTACTCCATAGGCGGGGTTTCAGAAACATAGTCGAAATGCATATCGGCGATTCCATGAATATTGGTTCAATCAGCGTTAGATCTACATATGCACATCATGGAGGAACGCGATATCTGTTTGGTACACGGGCGGATAGTATGGGTTATATAATTGATGGTTCCCATAGTATTTACTTCGCGGGTGATACTGATTTATTCCCCGAAATGGCTGATCTTTCGGATGATTTAGACCTCGCACTCCTCCCTATTTGGGGCTGGGGACCAACGTTGAGCAAAGGTCATTTGAACCCATACAGCGCTGCAGAAGCGCTGAGACTCCTATCTCCTCGTTTCGCAATACCCATTCATTGGGGAACACTTCACCCACTGGGTATGGGCTGGATGAAGCCAAGATTCCTCTACGATCCACCCGACGACTTCGTCCGTCACGCGGCAACTATTGCACCTGACGTGAAGATTCATGTCGTCAAGCCCGGTAGCATTGTAGACATATCTGGAGATTATCGACTCGATGCGCCTGCGTAGGGGAATATCCGACTTTTTCACCCTTCGATGGTTTACCAGAATATTGATAATATGGATCTTAGAAATAGCCGGTCTTCTATTTCTTGTGGCGATATTACCGGGTTTAAGTGTTGCGAACTGGGCAACTGCGATTTGGACTATCTTGTTAATAAGTCTCTTGAACGCCCTGATATGGCCGGCACTAGTATACTTCACAGTGCCATTCACCGTGCTTACATTCATACTTTTAACACTTGTGTTTAATGGCTTCATAATATGGCTATCCGGTCAGATTGATCCTGGCTTTGAAGCGATAGGATACTGGACTATAACGCTCGGAGGCTTGGGATTGACAGTAATCAACACATTGCTGATCGGTTTTCTTGCTATTGACTTCCACGAATCCTATTACCGCTATGTAATTCAGCAATTCTCATCTAAGAAAGCAAATTCTGAAAAATTTACCACACCGGGTGTAATCTTCTTAGAGATTGACGGACTCTCGGCTCCCGTCTTGAGAAGCGCGATTGAAAAGGGTCAAATGCCGACTTTAGCCCGCTGGTTACACAGTGGGAGCCACAGATTGATTGAATGGGAGTGCGATTTATCTTCCCAGACTGCTGCAAGTCAGGCAGGAATTCTACACGGAAACAACTTCGACATACCCGCCTTCAGGTGGTATGAAAAAGACAATGGAAAGACTATCGTATCTAACCATCCTCGTCACACGGCTGAGATCGAACAGCGCATGTCAAATGGTAATGGGCTGTTGGTGAATGAAGGAGCAAGCAGGGGGAATATGTTTTCAGGCGATGCTCCCGATGTCATGTTCACATTTAGCACACTTGCAGGAATTTCCAATGTTCATACCAAAACCTACTACCATTACTTCATAAATCCATATAATTTTGCGCGGATGATCGAGTTATTTATCTGGGATATCATACTGGAGAAATATGCTGCATGGAAACAGAAGCTAACGAATGAGCGTCCTCGAATAAAGAGAAGAGGTGCATATCCCATTCTCAGGGCATTTACGACCGTTTTCCTTAGAGAGCTCAGTATTTATATGTTAATCGGGGATATGTTTAAGGGGATACCGTCGGCTTACACCACCTTTGTCGGATACGATGAGGTTGCGCATCATTCCGGTATCGAAAGGCCTGACGCAATAGAAGTCTTAAGGAAACTCGACCATCAGTTCGCGAGACTCCTAGAAGCGGCAAATCAGTCCCCAAGGCGATATCATTTTGTGGTTCTATCAGACCACGGTCAAAGTCAGGGCGCTACTTTCCGGCAAAGACACGATATGACTCTAGCAGAATGCGTAAGGAGATTGATTTCAGAGGAGCACGCCGTTGAAAGCGCAGAACACGCAAGTGAGGGATGGGGAAGTCTGAATGCATTCCTTACCGAATTCATGAAGAATGAAGAACGCCGTGCGTCGCGTGTACTGAGAGGGATTATAAAACCAAGAACCTACAGTGGTAATGTAATTTTGGGACCGGATCACAGGAACTATGTGCATGATAAAAAGCTCGTCGAAAAAAAGGCAGCGGAAGTGGTAGTGCTGCCTTCGGGAAATTTGGGACTGATTTATTTTACCGATTGGAAGGAACGATTAAGTCTTGAAAAAATAAAGGAGAATTTTCCAAACGTGATACCCGGCTTGGTTCAGCATCCTGGAATCGGGTTCATCATGGTTCATTCTGAAGAAAACGGGCCAATTGTGATTGGGGCTAAAGGAACCCGGTTTTTAGAAACTGGAATTATCGAAGGTGAGGATCCCCTCAAAAATTTCAGCCCGACTGCTCCACAACACCTTAGGCGAAGCGACACCTTCCCACACACGCCTGACATCCTGGTAAACAGTCTCTATGATCCCCGAACCGGTGAAGTAGCCGCCTTCGAGGAACTGGTTGGGTCTCATGGTGGGCTCGGCGGATATCAGTCGAGGCCTTTCATTTTTTATCCATCGGATTGGGAAACGCCTAAAGGAAAAATAGTAGGTGCCACATCCGTATACTCATTATTAAAATCATGGGTTACACGGTGTTCAGGTACAGAAACACAAACCTAATACAAACATACCAGACGGTTTAAGACCTCGGGTAGATTCGGGTTTCTTCACTCCTTGTGTTTTTATACACGATAGCCGAGGTTTTCCAACCTCGGGAAATATGGGTAGGTGGCGAGTCTCGCTCGTGAGATTTCATAGACCGGACAGCAATCCTGATCTGCCGCACACATAAAGGAAAAGAAGTATCAGGCCACATGCTTCCGGGACCAAAGCCACTACTTTTCGTCACAGGGTCTCAAATTTTCAGTTAACCTAATACTTGGGTCCAGAAATGGAACGGAAATTTAAAAACTTTTCGGAGTTTTATCCCTATTACTTCCGTGAACATAGTGATCCGATGAATCGTAGATTACATTTCTTCGGATGCTTGGCAGTAATTTTAGGGATTGTTTATTCTCTACTAGCTCAGGTGTGGCTTGCTCTTATTCTCGTTCCACCAGTTGGTTATGGCTTTGCCTGGATCGGTCACCTTTTTATAGAGAAGAACAAACCTGCTACGTTTAAATACCCATTTTACAGTCTATTGGGTGATTGGAAAATGTTCTTAGATATAATTACCGGTAAAATCAAATTTTGATCAATTCTTATTTCAGACTTTTAATGTTGAGTAGTTAGCAAATTAATCTATTTCTTAGGAACGACTGACCTAAATTCATCTCAATTTCGCCCACAATTTGTAATCTAATATGATTTCACATGATAATTTTAATCTATGGTATTCCAAACCGACTTGAGAATACGTTCCATTCAATTAAGGTATTTGCAAGTTCATTCATTTATCCATGATTTGAACTTGCTAAGCCATAGATTTTTAAGAAGGATGCTTAATGATTTCTAGACGCGATAAAAAGGATAGCGCGAAAGAAACCTTAATAATCTTAAAGGAATGTAACGCGATAATTGAGAACGATCACTTCGTGTTCGTTTCGGGTGACCACGGAGGCAGTTGGATTAATAAGGACGCAATCTTTCCCCACACAAAGTACATTAACAGGCTTGGGCTTCTTTTAGCTGAGGCTATAACAGACTTGAAGCCAGACGTGATATGCGCCCCTGCAATTGCAGGCATCGTTGTAGGACAGTGGACCGCTTATCATCTCGGGGTTCTATCGGTTTTCGCCGAGCATGACCCATCGAGGCAAAGTGAAGGTGAAGCCGGACAGGGCGGTATATTGAGAGCGCCCTTTATACTGAAGCGTGGCTACGATAAATTGGTATCAAATCGCAGGGTAATCGTTGTGGATGATATTATAAATACCGGTTTTTCTGCTTTATCGACTATGGAAGCTGTTTCCAGATCCGGCGGAACTGTAGTTGCTTTAGCTGTCCTAATAAATCGTGGAAATATTGATATCAGCGAATTAGGAGTAGATGAGTTTATCTTTCTCCTCGAATATGACATCCCTGTATGGCCCGCATCGGAATGTAAATTATGCTTGAAAGGAATGCCTATAAATACTGATTATGGCCACGGACGCGAATTTCTCAATGCTAAGTCTCATTGACTCTTAAGTAATGATGAAAATGAAAATTCGTCTTGGAGCCCACTTTTCCTCCCTATCAAGCTTATGACCCGGGTTCAGAGAAGGCATCGTTTCCGCTACTATTCCTAGACCAAATGATAGATGAGCATAAATATATATTTGAAGTTGGTAATACTTTTCTGCAATTCCAATTTCGGACTAAGTGAATCAACGCTGGGAATGAGGCAATCGTTATAAATTTCCGCAATCGCTTTGAATTCATCAAACGATATAAATGCCGGTTCATACAACTTAAGAGGCCTAACATTTTTATTGGCGCTTTCAATTCTGATCCTCTCTCCATCCAAGGTGGCTAAAAACCAGCGTTCCGTATCCGGCAACGGTAATTCAATCCCGTCTCCAACCTTTACCCTAATTTGATTCCATTCTACCTGCTTCGAATCGCTAAATGCGATTTTCCTATCGAGTAACATCGTTAGTATCCTCCGAGGTCAAAGATCTCTAAATATAAAAGAACATTACAGGGTACACAACCTTTCTTGAAAATTACGATGGTTCCTCCCAAAGATTCAACCTGATTTTGGAGGAACGTATGTAATGCACTCTAAATACTGGTATGTTCCCAAAGAGCTGAATATTTTGTTTTAAACTCCCTAGAAGTTGCAAACAATTTTAGTAGATATTGCCGCTGGTTTTTTATCAGCCTTCACCTGGTGTAAGACAAACAATTATTAAGGTTTTATCCCAATTAATTTTGGATGTGAACTAAAAACTTGTATAATTTTTTAAATAGTCTAATCATAATCGTCAAGAGTCTGACAAGGGGAAAGCAATATGACATCAATATTGAGAACTGAAGGAAAAGACCTCGAAATACCTCCGATAGACCTAAAAGCCCCGAGCGAGACAGAAACTGCTACATTGGCGCTGGGATGTTTCTGGGGCCCCGATTCGCAGCTTGGCGTCACTCCAGGAGTGATAAGAACACGAGTCGGATATGCCGGAGGGCAGCAACCAAACCCAACATATTATAATCTCGGTGATCATATTGAGACTGTGCAGATTGAATTCGATCCGAAGGTCATCTCGTATCAGGAATTATTAGATATATTTTGGCATAGTCATAACCCACATAAGCCAGGCTGGCTGAGGCAATACATGTCAGCGATCTTCTATCATAATAAGGCGCAAGAAAAATTGGCGCGGGAAACATTAGACAGAGAGTTTAAACGGACAAATAGAGAGATATTTACAGAGATCATGCCTTATAAGAAGTTTTATATGGCAGAAGGTTATCATCAAAAATATCACCTCAGGCAGTATCACGATTTAGTCAAAGAATATATTAAGATTTATCCCGATGAAAATGATTTTATACATTCGACTTCAGCAGCGCGTGTGAACGGCTATGTAGGTGGTTACGGCATTTTGAGAATTCTAGAGGAAGAGATTGAAAGCCTTGGCTTATCGGATAGAGGAAATGAGGTGTTGAAAGAAATCGTTTTGAGATTTTCAAAATAGGACTACTGAGACTTTGAATTCTAACGAGCTTTGCGTCGTCTCCAAGGGTATTCACCATACGGTTACTGAAGCTTCAATGGACAAGACGCTGTGTACAGTTCGCTTACGGTCATTCCATGCAGATGACGAACATCTTTCCGATCAGATCTAGATCAACCCAAAATCCTATGCGATTTCAAGTGGAGGACTCGTATGATTGATATTGATAAGGCCTTACTTAATCCCGCGACTGTCTTCGAAACACCCGATGAGGTGCTTAGGGCTGAGGAGTTATCTCGAGAACAAAAGATCGATATACTGAGACGGTGGGAATATGATGCCAGAGAGCTTCAGGTCGCTGAAGAAGAAAGTATGATCGGCACCAATGCCGATATCTTAGGCCAAATCATGAGGGCCCTCCTACAGCTTGACGAAAAATCAGAAGTAGAGCGCCTAGAGCGTTCACCCTCATCAAAACAAGGTGGAGAGTGATCAGTGCAGGTATAACATTTGTTACTCCCTGTCGGTTAATGGCTTTTTCTCAGTTGGAGACTATATGAGAATGCACGGAGTCAACCAGTGACGGCAAATACTTTCATTCTTGTTATCTTACTTATTTTAGCGGCATGTAGAAGAGATGATCCCGAAATGATAGATAAGATGGTAAGACACACACTTACCTCCGCCAAAGTTAATGTTTTGAAAACGCCTGAACCGCACGATCCTAAACTTGTTGAATTAGGCAAAAATCTTATGTTCGACAGAATATTGAGCGGTAGGAAGGATATTTCGTGTGCAACCTGTCATCAACCGTCGTTGTACACAGGCGATGGGATTTCGCTATCTATAGGAGTCGGAGGAAAAGGCTTAGGTACGGCCCGCGTGCCGGGGGAAGGCCGGATTTTTACTACCCGAAATGCCCCAGATTTATTTAACAAGGGCATGCCTGAATTTAACGTAATTAATTGGGATGGAAGTATATCTTTAGAGAAAGAGAAGTTAGAAACCCCCGCGGGAAAGGATCTTCCACCCGGCCTTGATGGTCCATTAGCAGCCCAGCATTTATTTGAGTTGGCCTCTCGGCGAACGATGCGTGGAGAAGCCGATGACTCAGTTGCTATTGACAAGACACCCAATGAACTGGCATCAATTCCCGATGAAGATTTCAAGGCAATATGGAAAGCTTATATGACTAGATTAATCGGAGACCCCCCCGGCGAGGGTGGAATCCCCGGATATGTAGAACTATTTAAAGCTGCTTATCCAAAAGTCGGTCTCGACGAAATTGGGATTCAACACGCTGTCAACGCAATAGCCGCTTGGGAAATAGATACATGGACCTTTGCAAATTCTCCATTCGATCGCTATTTGGCAGGAGACAACGAGGCGCTGAATAAGGCACAGAAGCGCGGCGCCCTAATCTTTTACGGCAAAGCACGGTGTTACGAATGCCACTCGGGAAACCTATTGACCGACATGAAGTATCATAACATTGGAGCACCGCAGATCGGCGCCGGAGCTCCAGGAGTAGCTCCGCTCGATCTAGGTCGTGGAGGCATAACCAAGAAACCTGAAGACAAATTTAAATTCCGCACCCCACCCCTAAAAAATGTTGCACTAACGGGTCCATGGATGCACTCCGGTGCATATACAAATCTTGAGGCTGCCGTTCGCCATCATTTAAATCCTAAAGAATCCCTAACAAATTATGATTCCAGCCAGCTTGACCCACGGTATCAGAATATGGTTCATAATAAGGAAATAATTGACGCCGGCGTATTAAACACGGTTGATGGAGTAGTGGCTAACCCAATAAATCTGAGTGACCAAGAATTTTCGGACCTTATGGAGTTCCTTCAGTCACTTACAGACCCGAAAGCGCTCGATCGCTACAATGAAATACCCGAAAAAGTACCCAGTGGACTCCCACTATATGACTAGACGGAAGTCACGCCTGGTAATTCAAATCGATTTGTCGCCGTCAATTGACAGGAAGGACTGATAATCGCTTACAAAATGCGAAGGGGAGAGAGTAGACAAACTCTCTCCCCCGATATTTTTCATAGAAAGTTGAAAATCAAAATCACTTTACGAATAACACCCAGGCACCCTGCTCACCTTGAATCTGGCCCTGGAGCTTAACCTCTTCTCTGCCGGACATGCCTTCAATCTTGGCTATCGATTCTTCCGATCCCTCCAAAGCGTAGACCTGTCCACTTTTTGTCTTTACGACATGCAAATGTGGCTCGAGTTCGTTACAGGGTCCACTTGCTACAACCTGCTTAAAGTCTAAAGACTGATAGTTAGGTAGCAAACAGACTATCGTACCTGTGACTTCAGTCTCCTCCGCGGGTTGCGCCTGTATGGCCGATGCCGACGCTAGAACCCAACCCCTAGTATGGCCTTCCAGTACACCATTAACGGTTTTGGTTTCACCGGGCTGCTTCATTATCATCGCGGCTTCTTCGGCTGTCCCTTTAATTACATAGGCTTTGCCGTCTTTTCCAATCTGAACCAAGGAACCTTTGCACATTGCGACATCTGCCTTCATCACAAGATTCCCCTGTTCATCTTCCTCAATGCAATACACCTTACCAGTAACGGACTCCATCTTGTCCATTTTCTTCATCTCTTCATGGCCTTCCATCTCACCTTCCTGCGCCATCACCGAATTGGATAAAGAGATTGAAAACATAAATGCAAACATAAGGAACATCAAATACATGATCCCTTTTTTCATACTTAACTACCTCCTTGCTTTTGGTTTCTTAATTCAAATTCATTCGACATCAAGGGTTTCTTCTTATTATACAGGAAGAAAAACAATTAATGAATACCCCCCTTGCCTTTCTGTCATTATCCTTCTCAATTATGACCCCCGACATAACCTATAGAACTACTATTATAATTTTAAATACAAACTTATCAAGTGCCATAAAAGTTACAAAAATATAGTGCAAATCGCCGCTATTTTTACAACAAACCGTACTTGTCGTTTTATGAATCAAGTGTATAATCTTTTTTCTCATTGTCGGGGCGTAGCGCAGTTGGGAGCGCGCGGCGTTTGGGACGCTGAGGTCGGAGGTTCAAATCCTCTCGCCCCGACCATTTTCCAATGCAGGATGCAGAAAGAAGGATGCAAGATACAGGATTCACGATGCAGGATACAAATATGGAAAAAAGAACGTGGATCGTGAGTCGTGCATCATGCATCAGCATTTACTTATCATGTATCTTGTATCATGAATCATGGTTTATAGGCGCCCATAGCTCAGTTGGATAGAGCAACGGCCTTCTAAGCCTGTCAGACCTCTTTTCTTAATCCCTGGCAATCATTAAAAACTCTTCAAACATAAGGGGACTAAGTACGCCTAAATGTTTTAGAATGTGTCGAATAAATTTATTGTGCTAACTGCATTATAGACACCTTAGTAGCAAACCCCGTGCTTGCAAGGATAGCCGAATATAAACAACTGATACCCGAGGTGGATTTATTTTTTTACGTAATCTACCGAAAAGATACTCAATTCTCAATACTCAACAATTAAATCTATTTAGTGTCCAGACAGGTGTCTATGACTCCCATTTATTGGGGGTTATTTTTTTTTAGGGATTCATACATCTGAATAGTATGAATTGAAGAGTTTCTTCTGAATGTGGAAAAAATATTTTAAGCATTATGTTAAAAAGTCGATCTTCTTCCCATAAGGGTGGAGTCCGTGAATCTCGAAAATCAAAAATTTGCACATTACCGCAATGATCACAGGCGTATATTCTTAAGTCATGACCACGGAGCTTACAGGGAAATTTTAATTCAGGATCAATGAGGGAAGCGTTTTCTTCAATTACCGATTGGATTTGATTTACTTCCTCTAGAAGCATTCCAACATTCGCGGCCGGTACGTGAGGTTTGTGGACGAGGGGTATTGGCAAGAAAGTTGAAGCGTTGAACGTTCGACTCCAACAGGTTTGAGAGCCGTCAGATGTCCCCTGGCGGCTCAGTTGGCTCGGCACTCCAGACCCAGGTTCTGTTGGATGATCGACTGGTCGGCAGCGTTGGTCAGCCCGTCGAGGTTCAGGTCGTAGACGCTCGAGAGGCCGGATGACTCGCTGTAGAAGCGCCAGTCGGCGAGGTCCTTGCCATCGACGACGAAGTCGATGTTGCCGTCGCCCGGACAGGGCGGAGCGGAATCGAGAATCGCCTCGAGCCGTGCCGAGAGCCCATCATAGTTACGCTGCTCCTCGGGCGTCAGTTGATCGAGTGGCAGCTCGTCGCCCTCTTTGTCGAGCTTCGGAACCGGAACGGCCTCGTTGATCTCGTAGAACTCGGTAGTGACAGTGTCGACGCACGGCTCCTGCTGCGACACGTACTCCTTAAAGGAGTTCTGCACGATTTTGTAGCGATCATTGCGGATCGCGACCGCCGTCAGAGGCGTAATATCGTAGGGATCGTACCCATTCTCGACGACGAACGCGTTCACCTCACAGCAGAACTTGAAACCCGCTTCCGGGGCCCCCTTAGTGATCTCGGCATCGTGGCCGGCGCCCCACCAGGTGCCATTGTTGTCCTCGCAGACGCTCTGCGAGACCGGGATCTGCGTGCAGCCATTGCCGATGGTGCAGGGGCCGTTGATAGCGCCGCCGACCTGCAGGTTCACCCCGATCTGGGTGAAGTTCCACTCGCGGATGCTGCTCTGTGTCGCGTTGATGAGGTAGGGCAGCATGGGCATGGCGTCGATCGGCCGTGGCACCACCTGCTGCACGTCGTCGATGCCGGCGATCTCGCCGAATAGCGCATAGAGGTCCGCGATATTCACCATGTCCGATACGACGCGGCCGGGCTCGCGCACCAGTGGTCCGGCGACGATCAGCGGCACCCAGACGCCGGTCTGATATACCGTGCCCTTGGTTCGCATTCTATCGAATGGCTCCTTGACCGTCGGGGCGAAGCTGCCGTTGTCGTCGACGATGATCACCATCGTGTCGCCGCCCCCCGGTTGATAGACAAGGCGGCCGTCTCCGCCGCGCTGTGCGATCCCCGTTTCCACCAGCAGGCGGCCCACCTCGGTGTCGATGTACCCGATCATCAGATTCGAGAGCACCCGCTGCGCCGGAATATCGGAGCAATCCAGGTTGCTGCTCTCCACATTGCCCGACTGTGCCTCGTCGACCGGCGGCTGCACCAGCGGGGTATGGTCCGACGAGAAGCTGACCGTCGCCATCCACGGCTGATCCCCTGGGCGGTCGTTGATCCACGCGACTGCCTCATCGACGGCGAACGTGTCGCGAAACCGGCGCGCGCGCGGATCGGAGAGTGGCACCTGCTCGACCGAACCGTCCGGGTAGTTGAACACCATCGGCGAGACATAGTGGCTATTCAGAGTCGTGAAGTTCAGATAGTCCGGTGGCGGCATCTGACAGGTCTTGTTCGGATCCAAGATGCCGCCCTGATCCAGGCAGGTGCGCCCTGGCGGGACCGGTCCGCTACTTGTAAGCTCGCGGCACGTGCCGTCCGCCATGTAGCAGGCGCCCGAATCAGCTCCGCCGGTGGCGCTTGCCCCGGGGACGAAACCGCACGAGTAGGAGGTGTCGGGCGGTGCCACTCCCCCGGCCGTCTTGTCGATGGACGATGGCTCGCCGGTCTCGTCGAGCCAACCCGCGAAGTAATTCCAGCCAAGGTTGTACGGCATGGCGAAGCCGGCCGGATCGTGCCCCTGCAGGGCGAGGTGGAACTTGCCGAACAGGGCGCTGTCGTAGCCGCGCTGGGCAAGCAGCTTGGGCGTCGTCATCTCAAAGGGGGAGACCATCGAGTTGGCCAGGTCGTCAGGGCCCAGGGCGCCGAGCACGTTGGTGCGCAGCGGGAAGCGTGCGTCGAAGATCACCGCGCGGCTGGGCGTACAGGCCGGCATCGACCAGGTGTTGTGAAAGCGAATTCCGGCACCGGCAATCTGGTCGATGTTTGGCATGCTCGGTGGTGTCTCCCCGCCGTAGCCGAAGACCTGCATCTGGTCGATGCCGACATCATCCATGATGACGAGCAGGATGTTTGGCGTTTTGCTCGTCGCGGCGTTGTCATCGCTTCCGTCACAGCCCGACAATGCCAAGACCAGAAGTCCCACCAGCACCGACGCGATCTTCATGGTTATACTCCTCCTATTGGCTGAGCCGTTCTCTGGAAAGCCCTTCGGCCCGGGGTCAATCATCTGTCGCCGCAGCCACCTCGTTGTTGCGCCTCAAGCGTGAGCGACCGGACATTCCTCCCCGTCTAACTACTGGCTATGCGGAAATCTTTGTGCGCCCCTAGTCGTATGGGAAACATAAATCCATTTATGCATAAAACTTCTTTATCAATTTTCATACCGTATCAAGAAAATAGATTTGTGTCAAGTATTGTTTCTAATATATACGTATTAAAAATCAACCGAGGGCAATATCATCCACAATCTACGAATTGAGTAGGTTTAAATCTTATAGACTAACTCATAACCCCATTTTCAATTTTCACTTTAGATATATATTTTAATCATGAGACAAAGATCGGCGCAATTCCTTGTAAGGCTTGATGAAAATATTCTTGATAGGCTAAGGGTACTAGCAAAGAAAGAGCGTAGAACTGCCAACGAGTTATTGAGGGAAGCGGTGGCAGACTTATTAAAAAAGAGGGAAATGCATAAATCTTAAGAAATCAAAATTTAAAAGGGGGGTAAATTGATATGGCTGTGTATAAAAAAGATAGTCGATGGTATACGGTATATAGATTATTATTTGCCAAATGGCAAAAAGGAAAAGGTATTAGACAGGGTGAGATATTCGATCTTAAATGGCAAAACCTACATTTCAAAGAAGGTTATATCTTAGTGAGAGAGAGCAGGAACAATGACTCAAGGGTAATACCTATCAACAAAGTATTGATGGACACTTTAAAATCAGTTAAAAATAATGGCTCAGGCAAATATATATTTTCCCACAATTACGGGAACGACCCTGTTAAGACTTTCAAAACAGCATTTAATTCAGCAATCAGAGGATCAGGGGTAGAGAAGTTTAGATTTCATGCTCTGAGATATGCCTTTGCAAGTAAATTGATTATGGCCGGCGTAGACATTGTTACGGTTCAAGAGCTAATGGGACATAAGAGTGTTAACATGACAAAGAGATATTCTCACCCTACCCCTGAGCACAAAAAACAGGCTGTAGAGAGGTTAAATTGGTCTGCTATGGACACCTATTTGGACACTGATTATACTAATAAGAGTGTCCGAGGGATTGTAAGTATCTGAAATTATTAGATTGCGCCCATAGCTCAGTTGGATAGAGCAACGGCCTTCTAAGCCGTGGGTCGGGGGTTCGAATCCCTCTGGGCGCGGAAAAAATCAATGGTGGGTGTAGCTCAGGCTGGTTAGAGCACTGGGTTGTGGCCCCAGAGGTCGCCGGTTCAAGTCCGGTCACCCACCCTCTTTTCGCTAGTATTTTCAGAGAGTTATCCAATAATTAGAGGATATTCCGTCACGTAGGAATCAAATCACAATAATAAAAGCGGTTGTCCCTCAGGACAACTTCCCCCTTTGCAAATATGATGGGAATTTCAAAAATATCCCCGGCATACGCGAATGTATGGAATTCTCCGTTTTCTCCACAAGGATCCACCCCAGCAGGAAGGTCAGATAAAAATTGCTCATCGTATTCTCTGCCTGCGAATGATTCGTCTAATGCTTCTGAATCTATGCAGGTGACAACCGCCTTGAATCCCAGGGTTATAAATGTGTTGGCAAGTTCCATGGAATTTTTCCCCCAAATAGGGAATAAGCCCCTCATGCCTATTGCCCTTAGAAGATCCTCCCGGTACGTTCTTATATCTTCTAGGAAGATATCCCCAAATGCTACTGAACTGATCCCCATTTTCTTATATTCAAGGACTACTTCACTGAACCTTGATTCATATTCCTCATTTGAGGCCTTGTGAGAGATAAAAATCTTTTCCAAGGGTATTCCAATGGAATCTGCCTGTTGTTCCAGCAGGATTCTTCTTATACCGTGCATGCTGACCCTGTCATAATCTTTTGTAATAGTTGTTATCAAGGCAACTATCTCAAAATTGTCGTTTTTTCGAAGCTCACAGAGAGCTAACACACTATCTTTTCCACCACTCCAGGATAGAAGAACTTTCTCGGCCATTACTATTCTCCAAATTTAAGTATTTATAATTAAAGGATAAATCATTAAGAAAAGGGCGTCACCTTTTTAGGAGTCAGGAGTCAGAAGTCAGGAGCGTGAATTAACAATTGAGCATATAATTATATAGGTAGGTTTGGAGATTGAAAGTAAAAATTTCAAATCGATTATGTCTTCATTCTTTTGGCTCCGATTTTCCACCTAATCTGTAGGAGCGGCTTCCAGCCGCGAGAAAGGAAGTTCATGAGAAATACGCAACCCCATCAAAAAAGCCTTCGAAACGGTCGCTATATCGAGGCAGGTCTTTTCTACTTTGTTACTTCGGTAACAAAAAACGTAGTCTCTTCTTTCTTAACTCTCACGCAGCTCTAACCGTGCTAGATGCTCTGAAATGGCTGGACCAAAGAGATCGAATATTATTGGTGGTTGCGGTGGTTATGCCTGACCATCTTCACTTCATTGCTCAGCTTAAGGACAAAACACTCTCCCGGGTTATGCATTCGCTGAAAAGCTATACGGCGAATGAAATTAATAAAATCTTGGGTACACGAGGTAATGTTTGGGAACGCCATTATTACGAAAGCGGCATAAGATGTGAGCAGGCTTTGAAGGAGAAAGTCGAATATTGCTTAAATAATCCTGAAAGAAGAGGTCTAGTGGAAGATTTCAGGGAGTATCCTTACTGGTATTGCCGGTATGAAGTTTGATCGCGCCAAGATGGCGCTCCTACAGAAGGGGTAGGACTCGGGTTGTTCAAGAAGCGACTTCCCTTCGACCATTCGATAGTTCGACAAGCCTCTGCTGAGCCATGTCGGAGCGCTCACTACTTGGGACTCAGGACTGAGGGCAGGCCAGCCGCGATAATCAGGTCGCACGGACGGAACCCCTAAGTATATCACTGGATGATAAAGGACGGCAGCTTGGTTTATTATTGGGTAATATATATCATTCACGGAATCTCAAGCGCTAGTTCCCTAAATGTATAAACAAATAATAAGACCGATACTGGATCGGCTGGATTCTGAGACATGGCATGACATAGCCCGTGAATCATTACACATCGCAGAGATGTCACCCGTCACGCTTAAGTTATTGGAGAAATTTTCTTACAGAGGGAGTCGATTTGCCGATGATAGGCTTCGAGTTTCCCTCGGTGGGCTAGAGCTGGAGAACCCCCTCATAGTGGGAGCGGGATGGGACAAGGCCGGCCATGCCGTTAAGGGGCTATGGCAATTGGGGTTTGCCGGTGTAGAGGTCGGGTCGGTCCTTGAGTATTCACAGGCTGGAAATCCTAAACCCAGGTTGTTCATGCTGTCGTCTGGCGTTGCTTTGAATTGGCTGGCCTTTAACAGCCCTGGGGTTGATATTGTCGCGAGAAATCTCGAGAAGTATAAGGATAGCGGCATACCCATTGGAATAAGTATCGGAATAAACCGGGACTTTGACGCAAAGGACGCCCCTAGGGCCCATGCTGTAGTGGCAAAGGAGTTATACGATCATGCGAGTTATTTTGCCATTAATATTAGCTCGCCAAATACACCGGCGCTCAGACGTCTCCAGGTCAAGAATTCTGTTACAGATATAGCGAAAGCCGTTAACCACGAAATGAACACGAAGGGTGGAAGAAAACCGCTGTTCGTAAAAATAGCTCCCGACCTAAATCAGAATGACCTGGATGGCATTATTGACGCGGTTGTTGAGAATGATTTGACCGGAATACTTGCAGCAAACACCGCTGATATCCCTGAGCTAAAAGCGAAATATGGTGAGAAATGGAGAAATGTTAATGGTGGTATAAGTGGAGACGATGAGGATTACAGGAGGATGACAACCGAAAAAATCGCCTATATCCATAGGGAAGCTGGCGACTCAGTGGAGATTATCGGGGTCGGAGGCGTAAAGGATACCGAGTCAGCCCTTGAAAAAATCAAAGCAGGGGCAAAAGCACTTCAAATCGTTACAGGCATCAGGGGCGAAGGCCCCACCCTGCCTGGCAGGATCAACAGCGGGCTTGTCGAGTATATGGAGAAAGAGGGCATCAAAAACCTTGATGAGATAGTGGGAATGGATGTTAGGAAATAATACAATCAACGATAGACGGGACTTTCCAGTCCCCCCTCTTTCGTCCCCCCCCCCAACTCATTGGCGGGGAGAGTATAATTGGAGGTGATTTCCGAATGTTGCGGCGACCCTAAGGTCTCCATGCGGGTCTGGATAATACTGCCGTACCCTATGTTCTATAATGGGCATTTAGCTTTAAGTATTCCATCGTTATATCGCTGGCTATGACAAAAGAACTTGCACTGCCGCTTTTGATGTCTAGGGTAATCGTAAAATTTGGCTGTTTTATAACATGCTCAAATTTATTTCCATCCATAACCTCGACACCGTTTCTGACCACCTTATAATTTCCAAAATAAAGGTCCACCTTCTCAGGATCGAATTTAACCCCCGCCCTTCCAGCGGCTGCGATCATTCTGCCCCAGTTCGGGTCTTCGCCATAAAAAGCGGTCTTGACCAGCAATGAGGATCCGAGAGTTCTGGCAATGAGATTTGCCTGACTCTCGCTTTTCGCATTCTTAATTATGATCTTTACAACCTTGGTAGCCCCTTCCCCATCCCTCACAATCATCTCTGCGATTTCAGTGCTAAGATCGGTCAATGCCCTTTCAAACTTCTTATACATCCTATCTCCCTCCGCGATTGCCTTGTTTCCAAGTATCCCGTTTGAAAGCATGATTACAGCATCATTAGTAGATGTGTCGCCATCTACAATTATCCTATTAAATGATGTTTCGACTGACGCCTTGAGAGATTTCACCATCGCCCTTCTGGTCAGGTTGATGTCAGTTAGGATAAAACATAGCATGGTCGCCATCTGCGGGGCAATCATCCCCGCCCCTTTTCCAATTGCACATATTGTCCCCAATTTCCCATTTATCTTTAACCTTGAAGATGCGTATTTAGGGAACTGATCCGTCGTCATTATTGACTCAGCCATATCTACCAGTCCATCGTGTCTTAAGCTAGAAACCAGATTGGGGACTGCTTTTTCCATCTTTTCCACGGGCAGAAACTCGCCTATTACGCCTGTCGAAGAAGGTATTACAAGCGATTCTTTAATCTTGAGCCTATTTGCGACTATTCTCGTCGTAAGTTCAGCATCCTTGATACCCCTTTTAGCAGTACAGGCATTTGCATTGCCGCTGTTTACTACTATTGCCTGACAGAACCCGCCCTTAACGCGCTCCATAGCAATTAATACAGGTGCAGCTTTTACAACGTTGGTTGTAAAAACCGCCGCAACCCTTGCCGGAACCTGAGAAAAAATAAGACCCAAATCTTTCTTCTGTTTCTTCTTTATTCCTGCATATATTCCCGAGCTAAGAAATCCTGGCACCTCGATCATTTACAAAGCTCCTCGACTAATTTAAATGACTTAAATTCTTTTCCAGTATGATATTCGGTAAATTTTCGAAATAGATTTATATACTTAAGAGCCCTTCCATGGTCCTCATCTATTAATCGTGAATCTAGCAAAAAGTCCCTCGATAAAACAGGTCCAACGGTCTTACTTGAATTACAACTTGAGCAAATAAATCCCCCCTTTTTAATGCTGAAGGACGATCTGTCATCAATAACCCGACCACATTCAGCACAGGAACGAAGGTTAGGCATTAGCCCTGACAATTTAAGAATAGAGAGTTGAAACCTCAAAAGTTCTGGAAGAGCCGACCTCCCGGAATCAAGAGATGAAAACGTGTCCACCAAGAGGCCAAAAGTTTTTTCGTTGGGTTCTTCTTTTGGAACGAGGATTTCTATATTCTCCATAATGAAACTCCCCAATGCAAAGAGATCTACATTCTGCATAAAACTAGAAAAAACATTTATAGTCTCGCAGTCCTCAACGAAATTCATCCTGCCCGATCTTTCCCGAAAACGAATGCGAAGATGTATAAACGGCTCGAGCCTTCCACCAAAGCGCTTGCTGCTCTTCTTAGCATTCTTTGCAAATCCAGTAATTTTCCCGTAATCCCTGGTGAAAATCGAGAGTATGAAATCCGCTTCACCGTAGATATTCTTCTTAAGTATAAATGACTCAGAGAGCTGCATTAACAATATTATTGTCTAAAAAATCATCATAGCAATAAAGAGATAAACAACAGAACCAAATAAATCATTAAACATCGTCAGAAACGGACCAGAAGCGGCGGCGGGATCAAACTTTAATTTATACAGGGTAAGGGGTCCGGCTACCCCGATGAATGAGGTAGCGACTGTCGCCGTAACCATTGCTACGAACACGGCAATCGAGAGTTTCGCGACTTGTGGCTCGTTCATGCTAATTACCGAGCCAATCACCGCGGCAAGTGAACCACAAATCAAACCAATAATCAATCCCACTTTTAACTCTGCAAGAATCAACGTTATCATTTCTCCAAAGTGTATCGTTCCCATGCCGAGACCCCTGATGACAATTGTTACGGTCTGAAGCCCGACATTTCCACCGGTAGCCATTATAGCAGGCATAAATGCAGCTAGGATCGCAACCTTTTGTAGCGTCGGTTTGAATGTATAAATTATCACGAAGGCTATGATAAGCTCTCCAAAGAGTGTTAAGATAAGCCAGGGTGTCCTCAATCTTACTCTTGTGGCCGTTGGTGTGTATATTGGATGAAGATATTCTTGAACGCCTGCTAATTGATACATGTCTTCAGAGGCTTCTTCCGTTATGACATCGATGACATCGTCTGCCGTGATTCGTCCAATCAGTTCTCCGTCTTCTCCTACCACCGGGAGAGAGAAAATATCGTACTTTTCGAACAGATTGCCAACCGCTTCCTGATCCATAGACGGGGTAGCCGTTATTTCAACGGGCGCCATTATACTATTTACTTTTGCTCTGGGATTTGAAAGAAGCAGTTTCTTTGGCGTGACTACTCCGAGGAGTTTTTCATTATCATCTACCACGTATATCTCATGAAAATCTTCTACATCTTCAGCGATCAGACGAATCCAATTAATTGCGTCTGCGACGGTAGAATCCTCTTGTACCTCGACCAGTTCCTTCTGCATAATACCACCGGCGGAATCTTCAGCATATTTGAGAAGAGTTTCTACTTCTTCTACCTCTCGAGGCGGCAACTTTTCGAGTACCAATCTTGCGGTTTCATCAGGTAATTCTCCAATCAGGTCAGCAGCGTCATCTGAATCCATTTCTTCAACAAATTCAGCTATTTCACCTAGATCAAGTGTTTTTAGAAGCTCTTGCCGAACCTCTGGCTCGATCTCTAAAATCACTTCGGAGGCCGTTTTCGTATCTAGGCTATTGATTACCCGCGATTGATCTTCAGGTTCGAGGGCTTGGATCAAGTCAGCAATTTCGAATGGTTGAAGCTTTGACAGTGATTCCTCAATCTCCTCTGCTTTTCCCTTCAAAATTACATTGGAAATTTCCTCTTTAGACTTTTGTTCTTCCATGATGCGAATTGCACATATTAGGGTCTAGTCAAGCTATTCTAAGTGAGAAACCTAAAATGTAAAGAAATATAGGTTCTATTCAATCCGAAAAAATGATGACTGCATTATGCTCCATCAAAATTCATGATATCAGATACTGATTCTGCATATATCAAAGCCAGTGATCCAACATCTAAACGACTACTTATTCGGATAATAATATCTAGCCACCCGAAGAATTTCTTTATTTTATGATTCATTAAGATAATATAAATAGATTGAAAAAGAGACGGTGTAAAACATTTATAAGTTGGTATAGTTAAGAAATAGTCAAACAAAGCAATAAATTGCCGTTAATGGAGGTAGTTTGATGCACGTCGAAAATAACAAGTCTATCGCCCTGCGGTATATAGAAGAAATGCACAATAAAAGGAATCTCGACGTAGCAGATGAGCTATTCTCGGATGAATGTAAAATCCATTTGGGACAAGCATCATTCAATACCGAAAATTATAAGAATATAATACTCAGATCTTCAGCTACTTTTTCAGATATAACGACAACCGTAGACGATCTGATTGCAGAGGGAGACAAGGTTGTAACAAGATGGACGAGTCGATTTACTCATCAAGACAAATTCATGGGGGTTGATCCCACATACCTGCAAATCAAGATATCTGGTATCTCCATATACAGGATTAACCAAGGCAAAATTGCTGAAATCTGGATCAGCTGGGACAGGTTATCATTGATGCAGCAACTGGGCATTATTCATCCATAGACAGTTCATAATTCTGATCGAGTTTTTTCACTTTTCCCAACTTTTAATGGTAATAACATCGTTGAGAGATTTTCTTAAACCGAGTATCTTTCCATCGATGTTTACGTACAGGAAGCCGCTGACAAGCTCAATAACATTGCTTATGACTTCATCCTACGATCTGTTGCAACTCATTATTTATGCCGAAGGGACAACCGTTAGTCGTTTACTTAGGTGGAAGTCAGAAAGGGCGTCATCCTTTTAGCCTCGCAATTACTCTGCATACCTATAAGGGGCGAAAACTGATGAACCAATACTTTGGTTGTTTCGTGATACCAAATTTCATATTATAATGTATTGATGATGGATGTGTTTTAGCGCCTTAGATAAATTATATATGCCTGGTAATAAACATAATTTAAGGAGCTTGTCTAGAACAGAGTTAACGATATCTGAGAATACCCCTGATAATACGCCTCAAATCCCCATTTCTGTTATTAAACCTGAACTCCATCTCTTTTAGGTACAAATAATAATGTTCTCGACTCA
>JBAUII010000026.1:0-8678 GCA_049682815.1 Thermodesulfobacteriota bacterium
TGAGTCGAGAACATTATTATTTGTACCTAAAAGAGATGGAGTTCAGGTTTAATAACAGAAATGGGGATTTGAGGCGTATTATCAGGGGTATTCTCAGATATCGTTAACTCTGTTCTAGACAAGCTCCATTAATAAAATCAAAGTCGATATTCTCCATAATCTCACCATTGTTTCAAATACCTCCTCTTCAATAAATAGGGACTGACCCAAGCTAATGAGACAAGTTCCGAAAGTAGATTCAGTTTTGCATAAGAACTGAGAACTTTCAAATCATCTTATGATTTCGCTACGGTGGTCTGTCCCTATTTATTCTTAAAACATGGGGATAGTCACGGAGGTACAGTCCTCAAGTGTTTCATTCAAGCGGTGTATCATCCAGATTTGCCCATTCAGCCATTGAGCCATCGTACAATTTAATTTCTGGGTAACCTACCAGCTCAAGGGCGAAAGCAACAAGTGAGGCGCGAATACCCGATTGGCAGAGTGTAGCAATCGTCTGATTTTTATCGATCCTGTACTCTTCGAGTAATTCTTGAATCTCTTCGGCTGGCCTAAAGCAACGAACGTCTTCGGTATCGTTTGAGTTTTCGAGGAACCTGTTCCACTCCAGGTGAATCGAATCCGGTATATGACCTGCCCTTTTATTCCCATGGTGATCCTTTCCAATATATTCGTCATCTGACCTGACATCGAAGATCCTCCAATTTTGAGCCTTATAATTCCGCCTAATTTGTTCAAGCGTTGCAAGACGATCGGGATTCCTAGAAGGCGAGAACGGTTCCACCCTATCTGAAGCCTCTGAAGTTCTGAAAGATACCGGCAGTCCCGATGATACCCATCCCTGCCAGCCGCCATTTAGAACTTTTGAATTTTCGTGACCGTAATACCTAAGAACCCACCATAGTCGAGTCGCTAGGATAGACCCCCTCTCATCATAGAGAACGACACATGTATTCGGGCCAATACCCAACTCAGCCATTAGGCCCCTGAATTCGTCCGGACCCTGTAAATGAAGAGTGATGTTACCACTGGTATCTTTCGCCTTGATGTATGGGTGTACGGGAAGCTTTAGCGCGCCGGGTATATGAGCACGATTGTAGGATCCTTCGGCCATTGGGCAGTCAACAATTACCAGGTCCGGGTCTCCTCTGTGTTCGTGAAGCCATTCGGGACTAACCAGAAGATCCGATTTAGCGTAAAGCATTTATTACTCCCTCCCCAAAGTTATCTTTAGAATATAACAATACTAGAGTCGAATTTCTTAATATTCGGCATTCGCTAAAACCTTCAAACAAGGTCTCGCATTAATCAAATTCATTTAAGTTTAATACCTTGCGGTTGCAAGTGCTAATCCCGTTTAATTGTTTTTACTGGAGCGCCAAAAGTAAGAATAGACACATTGATCATAAAATTACTGAACGAAAATGCTTATTTGAACTTTAATTCATCCTTGTCCATACTTTATCAACCTAAATAATTATTAAACAACCCAGACGGGAGGCTCTGCAACATAAAATCATAATGCCATCAAATTCGCTTTTATTTCTTGCGGTGATTCTAATTCTTTTGGGATGCGCAGCCGTCTCCCAAAACGAGACCGGCAATATATGCGCTTCAAAAAAAGCACTGAGTGAAATAACCGGACGTGGCGAAAGCAAAGCAGTCGCAATCGAAAACTTTAGAGACAATGCACGAAATGCATGCTATGAATTATGTAAACAAAGTAGCTGCAATTCGGATGCTAAAGACGGCATCTGCAGTATTGACGATCCCAAGAGCAGATGTTGCTCTTTAAAAAAATGGACAAGTGAAAACGACCAGCCAGTTAGGGATGAAACTGGTTTCTGGAATTTGGTTAATAAAGTCACCTGTACCTGCGGATGCAGTGAATGCGGCAACAGGGATGCTATGTTGGTATACGCCCTCCCCATTGAATCTGGGATAAAGAGTGATCGACTAGAAGCCGAGGAGGAGGCACTTGAATGGGCCAGGAATTGGTGTTCCAAGAATGAGTGTGCCAGGTTTAAGTGTCAAGATGGTAAGATGTGTGTGAGCACATCTGTTGTTCCGGCTCGTCAGCAGATCAAATCCCCGCCCGACGATCCAAAAAAATTTATTTCAACTTATGTAATTGAAAGCTGTGAGTGCAGTTGTAAATAAGAAGCTAAATGCAATATCCTTCGTGCATTCTTTATTTCGACAGCCTTTGGCAAGAAACATTTTGTCAGTCTTTCCTTGTCGGATTGTAACCACTGTCCTTGAGTAGCTTGAGAATTTCCTCCTGATGTTCAAAGCTCCTGGTCTCAAGACTTATTTCCACAATCGCTTCGCCAATCGGAAGATCCTTTGAGTACCTGTCATGATAGATTTCTACTACATTAGCTTTTACCTCGCCGAGTATGGTGGTGAGCGTCCCCAGGGAGCCGGGCACATCCGGCAGTCCTAGTTCAAGTCTTAATAGTCTTCCATTTCTCAAGAGCCCTCTCTGAATAATTCTGGCTAGCAGATTAATATCTATATTTCCGCCGCTGATGATGATCGCAACATTCTTTCTAAGAAAATCGCTTTTTCTTTTAAGCAGTCCGGCAAGCGCTACGGCACCCGCACCCTCCACCACGATTCTCTTTCTCTCCGTTAAAAGAAGAAGTGACTCCTCAATCTCATTTTCATCAACTGTTAAAACTTCATCAACAAATTTTTGTGCTATCTCAAAGGAAAGCTCACCTATCCTCTTTATCGCTATTCCATCGGCTATAGTCTGTGTTGAACCGGTTTCTACTATCGTGTTTTCCTTCATCGAAAGAAACATTGAAGGAGCTCCTTTTGATTGAATCCCGAATACCGTAATATTCGGATTCATATTCTTCAACGCCATCGCGATACCGGCAATTAATCCACCACCACCAACAGGAACAATAACCGACTCTACATTTTTAAGAGAATAGATAATTTCAAGTCCCACAGTACCCTGGCCCGCTATGACCTCAGGATCATCAAACGGGTGAATGAAGACTTTCCCTGTTTCTCGCTCAAGTTTCCTGGCATAACCGAATGCATCATCAAACGTATCACCAAAAAGAACTATTTCTCCCCCGTGATTCTTCACCGCTAACATTTTATTGATCGGAGTACCTTCTGGCATGACCAGGGTGGATTTCATTCCAAGGAGCTTTGCTGCCAGTGCTACGCCTTGAGCATGGTTTCCCGCAGAGGCTGCGACAACTTCTCGTGTAATATCCTTCAGCTTGTAGAGCTTATTGTAGGCCCCGCGTATCTTGAATGAACCGGTTCTTTGAAGATTTTCCAGTTTCAAATAAACATTAGCTCCCGACAGCTCGCTCAGCGAATAGGAGTATACAAGTGGAGTTCTCAGGATTACATGTTCCAATCTCCTATTTGCGTCTTCAATATCTTTTAATGTAACCATTACAAGTCTATGTTCATTATATTCCGATTGCCATTTTTTAAAAAGCCAGGAAGCAGTAGCTTAGTTTTCAGTTGGAGTATATCAATTACTCCGACGTGTCGAACCTCGACTAACTATACTAAAACAAATTATAAACTATTGGTCCTATTACTGGTCGAGTACATGAAGCTTTTTCTTATATCGATTATGCAACTCACGTAAACTAAGCCCTCAATCACTGTTGTCATTATCATGCCTCAGTAGATATTTATCAAACCAGTCGCCAAACTCCTTTAATTCATCGTTCGTCGGTTCCCAACCATGCCCCCCGCCATGTTTAACCACTAACCTAGAGTCAACTTTAGCCTCTTTCAACTTAGATATGATCAATTCGGACTGCTGAAGGGGAATGAGCCTATCTGCATCACCATGAAATATCAATGTAGGCGGATCGTCCGGGGTAACATAGTTGGTGGGAGAAATTTGGCGCTTAATTGCCCGAATCCTGCTTTCATCAGTTATTCTCACAAAACCATGAGATTTGTCATCAAACTCTTGGAAATCGAGTGCCGCAGCATAAGGTCCTCCGGATGTCTCGGTCCCAATCTTTCCGAAATTAAGGAAATCAGTAACTGGGAAATAAGCGACTACGGCCTGCACGCGGCCCGAGGTTTGATCCACGGGATCTTTAGAATTCCACATTCCCCTGTCTCCGGCCATACCCTGTATCAGTGCAAGATAGCCACCGGATGAAGCTCCCCAAATGCCAATACGGCCAGCATCGATCATAAACTCATGAGCGTTGTAACGAATAAAGCGCACGGCCCTATTCAAGTCATCGATTATTTCGGGTATTGTGTATTTTGGCTGGCTGCCGTGAACAACAGTAAATACCGTGTAACCACGGGCCGATACCTCCCTCACCTGGGGATAGAGCTTTCCCGGCTGGGCCTTTAGAAATACGTATCTGGAGTCTGACCGCCAACCCGCACTTAACACAAAGATTACCGCAGCTCCGTTGGAGACCTTTTTAGGAGTGAACACATCCAAGGTAAGAGCAGTACCAAATTTTCGGCTATATATTACATCTTTCTGGTGAGAATAAGCCCGCTGCTGCGTGGCGTATGATGGACAAGCAGTTAGCAAAATTAGCAGAAACGTACCCACGAATGAAAATCGAATTCTGGCCATGCAATGATCAGACCCTATATGCATATAATCGATTTTTGACATTACTACCATCTTTTAACACCATACAAAACTCCTATGAATCAACTAAATACTCATCTCACTTAAATAGCCTTAAAATTCTTTAGCACAATCATGCTCCGGTGAAACGTTTACCATGATCGTTTGTTAGCTTTCACACTTTATTTTTTTGAAAAAGGCTTCACCATTATTGATTCTTATATTTCATAATTTGTATTAGACTCAATACGCTCTGCTGCCAATTATATAATCCTACCCTGAAACGAATTACAATTGCTATTGTCATCGTTTCTTATAATCCTAATATCAATTCGAGTAGATTTTGATACCCTCCTAATCATTTTGTACAAGCCACCAGGATTAATCTCATTTAAATCACGATGAAAATGTTTCAAATAAATTGGACAAAAAAAATAATTTCTTTATGATTTAGTTCGAAATAATGCTTTATAAAATCTCACCGTTTATTTTTATTCTTTTAATTACCGTATGCTGTAAAGGAAATAATAATCAGCCATCTTCGGATGATATCGCTAAGAAGGACACGATAAACATAAATATAGGCAGTGAACCACCTTCGCTTGACTGGTCTTTGGCTACAGATAGCACTTCTTATTTAATACTTAATAATATAATGGAGGGACTGACGAGGTTCGGAGATGACTATAAGCCCGAACCCGCTCTGGCAGAGAGATGGGATGTCAGTGACGACGGAAAAAAATATACGTTCTATATCAGAAAAAACGTATTCTGGTCCGATGGTAAGCCACTGAAAGCCGGTGATTTCGAATATTCGTGGAAAAGAATTCTTGATCCAAAGACGGCCGGAGATTATGCATACTTTCTTTATGATATTGAAAACGCAGAGGAATTTAACACCGGAAAGATAGCCGATCCGGAAAAAGTCGGCGTTAAAACGATCAACGACAACACTCTTATGGTGAAACTAAAGCATGCGGCAGCATATTTCCCGAGTCTTTTAACCTTTATGTCTACCTTTCCGATGAGAAAAGATGTGGTTGAAAAGTATGGGTTGAAGTGGACAGCACCCGAAAATATCTTAACACTTGGGCCTTACTCATTATCTTCCTGGCGTCATCATGATGCAATCTTGCTTACGAAGAACCCGAAATACTGGGGCGAAAAACCGAAGATCGAATTTGTAAAGATGATAATGAATGAAAACCCTACGTCTGCCCTCGCCCTTTATGAGAGTGGGGAGCTTGACTACGTTGACGGGAGTGGCATCCCAGTTCTCGAGATCCCGAGGTTAAGACTTTTGCCCGATTTCTCCACACAGCTTCAGTTTCGAGGAAACTACATAGCCTTCAATGTCAAGAAACCCCCGTTCGATAACCCACTGGTGAGAAAAGCCTTCTCAGCCGCGATAGATAGAAACAGTATAGTTAATCTGACACAGGGTGCAGGGATTCCAGCAACGTCGTGGATACCAAAGGGAATGCTTGGTTATGCGCCGAGCATCGGCATAAAGTTCGATCCAGACCAGGCAAGAGCGTGGTTATCAGAAGCAGGCTATCCAGATGGTAAGGGATTCCCTAAAGTTCCCTTTCTATATCCGGATGTAACCAACAATCGAATCATAGCCGAAGCCCTTCAGAGCATGTGGAAAAAACACCTCGGCGTAGATGTGGAACTTTCAAATCAGGAATGGAAGGTTTATTTAAGCACAATTAACACTGATCCGCCTGAAATACACCGGGCTGGATGGGGTGCGGATTTCCCAGATCCGCATAACTTTATGAATCTTTTTGAGTGCAACAGTGGAAACAACAGAACGCAATGGTGCAACGATAAATACGACGAATTAGTGGAAAAGGCAGCACAGGAAACAGACCTTGAAAAAAGGGAGGAGCTCTATGATAAAGCTCAAAAAATTCTTACATATGAGGACGTGCCAATTGCTCCTTTCCTATTTTCAATTCAGCATAGCATGGCTAAACCCTACGTAGCTGGTCTTAAACCGAATCCCCTTGGCATCATACTTTTTAATAAGGTTCACTTCGTGGACCATAATAAGAAAACTGAATAACAAGGAATTTGTTAAGTAAATTTTAACCTCATTCCGATCAGATAGAGTATATCATCGAGCGTTATAATTCCGGTCAGTTCGCCCTTTTTATTAACGGTTGGGACCCTCCTGATGCCGTTATCTTGCATCACCTTTGCAAGGTCGGCAGCCCTTTGACTATCCTCCCCCGTAATAATGCTCGCAGTCATAACATCCTTTACTTTTGTCCTGTTTAGATCTGCTTTCCTGGATACAACTCGCACCGTTATATCCCTATCAGTTAAAATCCCAATGGGCTTTTTATTCACTACCACCACAACGCAACCTACTCCATTCTTGTCCATAAGCTTGGCTGCTTTTACGACTGAATCATTAGGATTTGCAGTGATAACCCTCTTTTTTTTAATTTTTCTTATGTGCATATATCACTTCTCTTTAAAATAAGGGATTATTTCTTTAGCATATGTATTAAGAGTTACCTCGGGGTCAGGACTAAATCTATAGAATAATACAAAGTGATTAACACCGCCATCGATAAACTTCTCTATCTTCTCAATGCAATCCTTCTTTGAACCCGTAATCGTAAAATCCAATACCGCCTCCCGGGGAAAGAATTTACCTAATTCCCTGAACTTCTGCCGTCCAGCTTCATCTTGAGGAACGACGTTAAAGTAATTCAGGCCATGATACTCCTCGGGGATCTCAACGTCGTAGCCAGCCTTCTTTAACTGGTCCTGCATTATCAATACGTACTTAAAGGGCTCCAGCGTCTTATAAGCATCATCAACGCCCTTCCCGAGCGAGGTAAAGCTCCATAAACAAGCGTCAAAACTATCCAGGGAGCGGTCGGCTTTTTGTGAACTATCCTTAATCTGACTCAAGTATTCAGAATAAAGACCAGGAGTAAGATCGATAGGGAGCCACCCGTCAGCCATTTGACCGGTAAACTCCAGACCCTTTGGGGTATGAGTAGCCATATACATTGGGATTAGTTTTCTCTTGTAGGGTTTAACCTGAAGAAATGCGCTCTTAAGTTTATAAAATTTCCCATTGTAATCGATGTGCCCCTCTTCCTGCCAAAGCTTTCTCATAATCTCCATTGATTCCCTCAGTCTGGATAAAGGCCTGTCCCATTTTATCCCGTAGGCATCCAGGTTCATTGACTC
The DNA here is from genome assembly GCA_049682815.1 of Thermodesulfobacteriota bacterium. Classification (GTDB taxonomy): domain Bacteria; phylum Desulfobacterota_D; class UBA1144; order Nemesobacterales; family CSP1-2; genus DASWID01. The sequence goes on from JBAUII010000026.1 coordinate 7,811, forward strand.
ACCGACACCCATACACAGAGAGACCCTTCCCTTTGAAAGATGGTCGATTGTCGCAAGTCGTTGTGCAAATACGGCCGGATGCATTCTGTGTGGATCAGAAACCGTTCCAAGCGTGATGTTGCTTGTGATTCCCGCCGCAGCCGTTGCTATAGTCCATGCTTCGTGTGCCTCTGTGGGTGAGACGAAGACTACGTGATCCGGATACCAGATACTATCAAAGCCAAGCTCATCAACCTTCTTAGAAAATTCCAGAAGTCCATTTAGATCGGCCCCTGGCATAGGGGCAGACAATCCGAATTTTATCTCTTTTGCCATTTCTTCACCTCTTGATAGATTGATAATGTCATTATAAACAAATTATGTTATGAAGCACAAGTACCACGACAACGCGGCTATCTTATCAATCCACTTTTTTGGACTTAGAAGAGGAATTTTAAAGAGCAAACGATATCAGAGAAAAAGTCTTAAGGCGAAATAAGTAATAAGCAGGGCAAGCGCTGAGTAGGGCCGCGATTTGGAGGTCCGGATAATTGCCGCACATCGACGACCGTTAAACCCTGCCTTAAGGCCCGTCTCTGGTAAGTATGTAGATATGATAGTTTTTTGCAATTAACAGAATGTGTGCGATACCTCGATACCAATCCCGTCCTTTGGTGAAAAATACCCGATGTCCCTATTTCTTAAAGGCCGTTGTATAATTCATTATTGGTACCTCAATCCACCTCAAAAGTGCTGGTTATTCCCTTCCCCCTTAAGGGGGAAGTGTGCAGACCGGAGACATGGGTTACAAACGTTCGGAGACATAGGTAACACTTTCTCATAATACTAAACCAACTTAATTTGAGCAATTTTTTGAGCACAAAAATAT
>JBAUII010000027.1:0-19566 GCA_049682815.1 Thermodesulfobacteriota bacterium
ATCCATTACCCCTTGTTATGGCCGCGTGTAGGAGGAAAACAGATTATGTTTGAAAAAGTTTATTCTCTGTGAAATAATGGGAATAGAAAACATTCACGCCCGAACTGGGTTAAACATCACGGGCGAAAACTATTTGGAGGGGTATGAACATGGATACAAACGCAGGTCTGCGGTTCGGTTTGTGGTACGACTTTCGCAATCCTCCTCAGTGGAGACGTCCCTACACGGAGATATATGGTGAAACACTGGATCAGATCGTATGGGCCGAGCGTAACGGCTTCGAGGATGTCTGGCTCCAGGAACACCACTTCCACGAAGACGGTTTCTCGTCGTCGGTGTTGCCGATCGCGGCGGCCATCGCCGCACGAACCAGGACAATCCGCATCGGCACGGCCGTCATGCTTTTACCCCTTCATAATCCTGTCCGGGTGGCGGAGGATGGCGCAACAATCGACATAATCTCTGAAGGCCGCTTCCAGCTCGGGGTGGGGAACGGCTACAAGGTGGAGGAGTTCGAGAGCTTCGGAATCCCCAGAAAAGAGCGGGGCGGGCGCAGCGATGAAGGGCTGGAAATCATCCGTCGTCTTTGGGAAGGGGAGACGCTCACCTACAAAGGGAAATATTACGAGGTCCATAACGCCAAACTCGCTCCGGAGCCCGTCCAGAAACCCCGGCCGCCCCTGCTTGTCGGAGGGTTCAGCCCCCCCGCGGTTCGGCGGGCCGCAAAATACGGGGACGGGTTTGTGGGGACCGGACCTATTAAAGAACTCTACGACCACTACATAGCTGAATTAGAGAACCTGGGGAAGCCCACAACGAATCTCACGATTGGCGGGGGGTATTTCTGGCTTATCGCCTCGCATGATCCCGAGAGGACATGGCACGAAGCCGCGGAGCACGTACTTTATCAGCTGAACAATTATGCGGCGTGGTTTGAAAAGGCGGGGATGCCGCTACTGCCTCATATGCGTGACGAGGAGCACCTCAAGGAGCTCGGCTTGTTTAATGTGGTGGACGTGGACACCTGTATAGAAATGATTCGCGCGTATGTAAAAGAAGTGCCGCTGACTCACTATTACTCCTTCACGGTCCCCCCGGGTCTCCCGGCGAGCTGGGTGCAGCCGCACTTAGAGCTATTCGCCAGCAAAGTAATACCGGCGTTTCGCTAACTCGTGAGGGACATTAAGGGTGAATAAGGTCCTTGCTTGAATTTGCACTTTTTGAATAAATTTACGAAATTTGGATCGATTTGGCCAATTCCTTCATTCCGTCTATATAGTCGAGATTGGGCTTTTTGAATGATGCGTATTGAGTGATTTGAGATATAATTAGTTGCTATTCGGCACTTTTAAAGCCGAGAACCTAAAACGTCAGGAGGTAAGTTATGCGATTCTTAGTCAAGGTAAGCATGCCGGTTGAGTCCGCAAATGCGGCCGCGAAGGAAGGAAAACTGGGGGAGACCATACAGTCTATTCTGGCAGAGTTGAAGCCCGAGGCTGTCTACTTCGCGGCCGACAACGGGCGACGAACGGGTTTCATATTCCTCGAGATGAAGGACGCTTCACAGATTCCTGCGATCGCAGAACCGTGGTTCCTCGCCTTCAACGCAAGCATTGAGATTCAGCCGGTAATGGTACCAAAGGATCTCGAGAAGGCAGGACCCGCGATCGATCGGGCGGTCAAGAAATACGGCCGTTAGAAAAGGTTTCATCCGAATCTATTCCAAAGTCACACCAGAAACCCTTCGACTCCGCTCAGGGCGGGGGCTGGTGTGCTAGCCGGACTATGCCCAGATTATGAATGACCTACATTTATACTCGCGGCTGGAAGCCGCTCCTACCCCTATCAGGTAATCCTTACCATTATCTGTTAACGAGGAATGGCCACGAAGTGATTGCGAGGAAAATCCGCGCCGGACCGGTCCTATTTAATTGAGTATTCGATTGTGACGACTGCTTTGATGCTCTTATCGACCGTGGAAGTGTCGTATATCCCGTAGTCGGAGACATCAGTTGAGTTCACAGGGGTGATCTGAAAGACACCCTGGCTGGCATACTTCAGCGTACCTACTTCACTGCCGCTATTCTTCGCAAGTTCCTCGGCGCGCATTCTGGCATTTTTGGTGGCCTCGCCAAGCAGTTGGATCTTCAAGTCATCCAGCTTCGTGTAGTAATACTGAGGATTATAGGATGCGAACTCGATTCCCTCCTCTATCAAAGAGGTTGATTCATTCGCTATTTCTGATATTTCTGAAACATTGGGAGATGTAATACCGATATTCTGGTCTAAAACGTAGCCATCAATTATATTGGTTGCGACACCTTCGGCAGTTAACTGGTATTGAATTATGGTCGATACAGAAGAAACATCTATATCTTTTCTGTTGATTCCATTTTGCTCGAGGTAGCTGAGAACCTTTTGCAGGTCTTGCTTGAGCTTATTGTACGCCGTTACAAGATTCTGGGATCGCGCTGTAATCCTGCTCTGCCACACTGCTAGATCCGAAGTTATCTTTTGCTCTGCGAATCCCTTTATCTGGATACGCTGGTTTTGTATCTTTATTTTCTCCACTGTCCTGGCTACAAGCAGTGACGACGCGATAATACCTATCGCTAGGCAGATGCCTAAGAGTGTCAGACCAATCCATGTTTGACTATTTTTCTCCATAAGTAGCCTCATATTATACAGTGGCAATAAACAAGGTAAAGGTGTGCATAAACGAAATTAGTTCGAATTACTGTTGCCTTCCTCAATCACTTCTTTGAGTAGGTCCTTTAGCCTGCCTTTATGCATGAACTGCCAGTCTCCAAGATACTCAATGTCGTCAACGGCCCAGCCCCTGTTTCCCTTGACCAAATACACCTTATCTTTCCACTTAACATCCGACTTATCTCCAGGGTTTAAATATTTAAACTCAACAACGCAGAAGGCACTTGCATCGTTGCTCTCGCAGGAAGTGATGGCGTAGGAGCTTGCCCCCTCGAAAAGAGACGTAAAGAGATCACCCTCAACCAAAGGTGGTTCTTCCCCCTTAGTGGCAGCTTCATGCTCTTGCTCTGTCTCATCAGCTCTCATTAGCAGTTCGGCCAACTCAGTCGATATATATGGAGAGTACTGGGCCTGTTGTCCCTCATTAGGGATGCCAAATGAGTGTAATTTGAGATAGACGCCATAAAACTTATTCACCGTTTGGTCGGGCCCTCCCTTGTGACAGGCATACAGCGATTGAGTCATAAGCAGCAATGATGAAATCAATAATAGCCTCATGATAATTGCGAGACCTCCTCAATGTGATAAGACAGATAACATCTATATTCTAATGCCTTCAGTCCCTCTGCAAACTTGATAGGATTGCTGCAGAGTTATTCACTAATATAAACCATAGGTGTTTTGAATCTAAATGTTTCCCCGATTTCTTTTCCATTAAAGCAGTTATGTTCTATTCAATCACAAAATCAAAATATGTATTGAGGTAGGGTTCGTCTTTGAGAGTATAATGCCACCATTCACTCTCAAGATTAATAAAACCATATTTCTCCATAATGGATTTGAGGGCTAGTCTGTTAATTCGTTGTTGAACATTTAGTTGTTTGTTGTCCGTATGAGAGAATTCGCTGAAACAATCAAATCCTGTTCCCATATCGATGCCGCTGTCTTTAAATCTTCTTTCCTTTGGCCGGTAACATGGGTTTAGCTCTTGTCCTGGAATGTATTTCTCCTCCGGTGGAGCTGGGATCGGCATGATTGTTACATCGACTGTGCTCCCCCTGCTGTGCCCTGACTTCTTAGCAATATAGTCCTGATTAAAAAGGTTCTTTTTATCAATATCCGGATAGAATTCACTTTTCATTTTGGTATCGTCTGAATCTTCCGCCCATCTAATAAATTGATTTACGGAGCGTTGCGGTCTGTAACAGTCATATAACTTTAAAGAAAGAGAATATTTTCTTAGCTCCTTCTGAACGTTGTTTAGTGCAAATGCCGCGTGTTTGGTCAAAAAACACTTTGGTGCATTATAACCATCGATTCTTTCTCCGACAAAGTTGTGAGGCGTGTAATATCTTATGTCTAAAATGATCGATGGATTTACCTCTTCAATATTGACAAAGTCATGTGGCATTTTTGGTACATCGATTTGTATTGGCTTTACTCCGGCACAGGAGAGTTGATAAATGAGTACTAAAATTAACAGAGAGAGAGCGCTTCGAGTTATCAACCTTCTAAAGTCTCCTCATTCCTAGGATAAACCGATTCTTAAATTCCTGACGTATCATACGTTCATTAGTTATATTTAGTATTGTTCTTGTCCATTAATTTAATGAATCTTTTAACGAGGTTCTGAATCAAATTTCAGGATTTCTCATCGTAATAAGATAAATGGATTAATTAAACCAGTGAAACTGAAAAACTTATTTGGAGAAATAGATTGATGACTGGGGAAGAAACAAAAACGCGGATGTATGTTAGGACCTGTAATGTAATATTGTTTTGGAGGAAATTAGCAATGATTATTCGTAGTACTGAAAGCTTGAAACTAAAAAGTCTTACCTTGACGTTACTCATATTAACTTATTCGGGAACTGTGTTTGCTGAGTTAACACCTGGGACGCCTGCGCCTGAATTTCCAAAGGATGCAATCTGGATCGGTACAAACGGCAAGAGATTATCGATGGAAGAATTTAAGGGTAAGGTTGTGCTGATCGACTTTTGGGAGTACACCTGCATCAACTGTGTCCGGACATTTTCACATTTGAAGGAGTGGTATCGCCGATATCATAAGGATGGCCTCGAGATCATAGGGGTTCATAAGGGTGAATTTGATTTTGCGTCTGATCCCGAAAATGTTAAACGCGCGCATAAACGGTTCAGCCTCCCTTATCCCGCTATAGCCGATGTCGATGACAAGATTTGGGATCTTTATGACAGCAACTTCTGGCCCAACTCTTTTTTGATAGATCGAAATGGGATAATAAGAGAGGTCCATAACGGAGAGGGGGATTATGGAAAATTCGAGAAGGAAATACAAAATTTACTTAAGCAAAATCATCCTGAGCTTGACTTTTCCAAATATGATATACCACCGGATAAGCCGTTGTTTGGTTCTGGGTGTGGAGAGCAAAGCGAGGAGATTTACATAGGATACCTGCGCGGCTCGAAGTGGGGTGGTGAAATTGCAAACAGCGAGGGATTTAAGCCCGAAAAGACTGTTGATTATGCTCCAACTGAAAATCGAGTTAAGAGGGGATTCTTTGTGAAGGGGGGCTGGACCAACAGAAAAGACTTTTTTGAATCTGTCACTCCTTCCGAGCCTGATGACGCATCTTATCTTGGGATCACATATAGGGGTAGGGATGTTTATTCCGTGCTAGGTCGCGGCACAGAAGAACCAGCTATCCTGGTAGTAACGAGAGATGGCCTGCCGATCCCAAGATCAATGAGAGGACAGGATATCATGGAAGATAACCAGGGGCAAACTCTAATCAAGATTGACGAGCCTAGAATGTATTATGTTGTCACAAAAGAGGATGATAAGCCGCACGAATTAAGTTTCTTTCCTAAAAAGGGCGGCATTCGTATTTACTCATTCACGTTCGGAAATAAGTGTCTCGAAAATTTCGATCGTCTATAAAAACGGAATAGATTAGATAATCTATGATGGTCAGATATTAATTGCAGCGGTCAATTACCCAAAGGTCCTTTCATTATCTTAAATCATTGAAGGTTAAACGCGAGGAGACGAATTCGTCATGAATAGAACATTAATAATATCGTTGCTATTGAACATTTCTTTGGTTTTTTCAAGTTATGCTGTCACTGATTTGAAATTAAATCCCAATCTGAACTACTCGAGTGATTCCGATGATGGGCCGCTAATAATCGGAGATGAGCTTGCTGAAGGCATAGTACATAGAGGAAGACCTGCTTACATAATCTTCTATCAAAGAGAGTGCTATAACTCCAAGCATCAAGCAAAGAGAACCGTAGAACTCTATGACAAGTACAAGGGAAAGGTCGATTTCATTGTGATAGACCTGGATACTGAAATTTCTAATGAACAGACTGAACTCGAAGACCGATTCTACAGGAATTACATACCTCATGTCACTATAATTGATGGAGATGGACAGGTCGTATATAACAAGAGTGGTGAGATAGATACACATAGGATATCTAATATGTTGGATCGGGCCTTGAAGTAGAATTAGAACCCAAAATATTATTGGCGTTTTGTTTAATAGAGCTAATCACGTTCATTATTTTACAGGGTGCTATTCAGTGAAATTAGTATTTTGCGGAAATTAGCAATTCTGTATTCTTCAATTCTTTACGGGAGTTCTAGTGATTGGATTGCATTCGTAGGATCATAACTGCAGGATAGCCCGCCAAACATTAAGCTTCCGAATTATTTTCAAACATCACTTGCGGCTCTAGATGAGCTACGGCAACTCTAACTAAATTGTGAATTTATCTGACTCGGTAAAAATATTTGGAACACACTGAGTAAGTGGCATCGGCGGATAAGGTAACAGAGCGGTCTGCCATGGTATACTTTCAGTTTAGTTAATTTTGGTCGGGATTTTACGTATTCGTTTAGTTCATTTAACTATGCGGGGTCTATTTCTTGACTAAGAAGAAGACAATAACCTCTTTGCTTTTGGAGCACAAGTATTCAATCGTAGCCGGTCTGCTCGCGCTTTCAGTCGTGGATTTAGCGATGCTTTCTATTCCGTTGATTATAGAACGGGTTGTGGATGTCCTAACACTCAAGGGGTCCTCGGTTAGAGATTTGAATAGATACGCTTTTTATTTGCTCGGTCTGGCTTTAGTGATGTCTTTTTTTAGGTTTGTTTGGAGATATTTCCTGATGGGGGCGGCGAGGATGATTGAGTTCAACCTCAGAAACGAGTTTTTCTCCCACCTCCAGAGCTTGAAATTCGATTTCTTTTCCAAGAGAAAGACCGGTGACCTAATGGCGCATACCGTAAATGATATAGAGGCTATTAGAATGGCGTCCGGTTTAGGTGTGCTAATAGCTTATGACGGAATGTTCCTTCTTATTTTTATACTCGGCGCCATGCTGTATGTGTCTCCTGTCTTGACTCTATATGCCTTTATTCCCTTTCCGATACTGGCGATCGTTATTTTCAAATTTGGAAGCATGATAGAGGAGCGTTTCGAGAAGGTTCAAGCATCTTTTTCTGACCTTACTGAGAAGGCGAGAGAGGTTATTTCGGGGATAAAAGTGGTAAAAGCGTACGTGAGAGAAGATGATGAGGTCAATGATTTCGGATCATCCAGCGGCGCGTATTTAAATAAGAATCTACACCTTATTAAGATTTGGGGCGTGTATGAACCATTGATCACATTTATTGCGGGAATATCTATTGTCATATTCCTCTGGCTTGGCGGAACCAGCGCAATCAAGATGGGTATAACACTGGGTGATTTTGCTGCAATTCTAATATATCTTACGATGCTTACCTGGCCGATGATGGCAATGGGCTGGGCTGTAGATCTTATTAAGCGGGGTAACGCTTCAATTAACAGAATAAATGAGGTGCTTGGCGCCGAGCCTATGAAAACCGATAGCAGTGAAGAGATTGAAGTTGAAATAGATGGTGATATTGAGTTTCGCAATGTGAAATTTTCATATAATGGTAACAGGGTCTTAAAGGGTGTTAATTTGTCTATACCGAGGGGAATTGCCTTTGGAATAACGGGGGGCACCGCTTCCGGAAAAACTACGCTCGTTGAGCTCTTAATGAGGGTGATCGACGTTGACGAGAATCAAATATTTGTTGACGGACTAGATGTAAGAAAGTTGAAAAGAGACAGCTTGAGGAAGGGCGTGGTTTATATACCGCAGGAGACCACGGTCTTCAGTGGAACAATCAAAGAAAACATTTCCTTTATGAACCCAAATTTGACTGATTCTGAAATTATTGACGCCGCCATGCTTGCGGGGTTCTATGAGGAGATAATGGAATTCCCAGGTGGCTTCGGTGCTCGAGTTGGAGAAAGGGGTCTCACTCTTTCAGGAGGGCAGCGGCAGAGATTAGCGCTAGCGAGGGCGATTCTTTTAGACCCCAGGGTGTTAATCCTTGACGATGTTCTTTCTTCCCTTGATTTACAGACTGAACATTTAGTGGTGCAAAATCTAAAAACGATAATGAAAGGGAAGACACTGATCGTCATCTCGAGCAGGGTGCCTTCGATTAGCAGTTTTGACAGGATCGCCGTATTCGAGAAGGGAAGGGTTGTCGAGTTAGGGAGTCATGAAGAACTCATGGCAAAAAAAGGGATCTATGAGAGTCTTTATAATGTTCAGACGATACGATGAGGGTTTTGATTAGGAGAAAGGTTATAAATCTTGACCCCCCACTTTCAATTCCTCAAGGGGGGAGGGAGATGGAGGGAAGTTAGGGAGTGATGGCTAAAAGATTTCGTAATAATTGGAGCATCTAGATTGGCATTAATGAAACAGGAAGAGGAAACTCGAGCAAAGGTTACCTATGACCTAAAGGTCATCCGGTGGCTTTTTAACTTCACCAAGCCATTTAAGAAATTTTTTGTTTTCTCATTGGTTTTTATGATCATAACGGCCGGGCTTGAACTTCTCATACCATACATAACTAAGATCGCTGTCGACAGCTACATTTTCCCATCATGGAGGGAGGCAACCTTTTCGGATGAGGGGCAGGATAAAAATTTCGAAAAACAGCTAAAAGAGAGATACCCCACTTCGATAATAAAAGTAGATGAAGATAGATATTTAATCGATCTCTCTGCCGTCAGTGCGGCAGAAAGGAATAATCTAGAGAAGCTTGGTATGGTCTCGGAAGAAAGATATCTGCTCATTGGCCCAGCAAAGGTTAGTACAGATAGGATGAAGAAAATATACGAAATTATCGAAGATCACCCCGATGTGATTAGGCCTCTTGGTAAATCATTTATCGTAGGATATTCGTCTCTTAACCAATTGAGCAAACCTGAGGTTGGTATATTAAGAAGTGAAGAAATTAGCGGTGTAATAAGGCTTGCAATAATTCTCTTAATGAGTCTTTGTGGTGTTTTCCTTTTCAGTTCATTATATACATACTTTCTCAATTACTCAGGGCAAAAAATTATGCATAACATCAGGGTAGGGGTGTTTTCGCATATCCTATCCCTTCCTCAGGCGTTCTTTGATAGGAACCCTGTGGGCAGGTTGTCGACCCGTGTTACGAATGACGTCAACGCGATAAACGAGATGTATACCTCTGTGCTGGTTCAATTTCTTAAAGATGTTTTGGTAATTTTTGGGGTACTGATTTTGATGTTTTATATGAACAGGAATCTAACCACCTATATACTTTTCCTTACCATCGTAGTCGGAGTTGTAGGGGCCCTGTTTAGGATTAGGCTGAAGACTGTATACAGAAATGTCAGAAAGACGATCGCTCAGCTAAATGCGTTTGTTCAGGAAAGCATCAGAGGAATCGTACTGATTAAACTATATGGTAAGGAGAAAAACAACTTTGAAAGATTTAAGGATGTAAGTCGGCAGAACTATGAAGCAAATATGGATCAGCTCTGGGCATTCGCCACGTTCAGGCCAATCATTGAATTTATTAGCGTATTCTCTGTAGCCTTAATACTCTGGTATGGAGGTCTTAGCGTTTTGAGCCTAGACCTCACCCTTGGGGCACTTATCGCATACCTCTACTATGTAAGAATGCTATTTAGACCGATCGTGGAGCTCACGGAGAGGTACAATATTTTTCAATCGGCTATAGCCGCGTCAGAAAATCTTTATGATCTTTCTAGAGTTGAGCCTGAAGGACGGGATAGAGGAAGAAGGGAAGAAAATGTTAATGGAGAGCTTGAATTCAGGAATGTCTGGTTTGCATATAATGAAGGCGAATGGGTTTTAAAAGATGTCTCTTTTACAGTGGGCGCCGGGCAGACGGTTGCGCTGGTTGGCCTGACCGGCTCTGGAAAAACGACTATAGTTAATTTAATCCTCAGGTTTTACGATATCCAGAAGGGTCGGATCATTTTTGATGGAGTGGATATAAGAGAGTATAGTCGGGAGTTTTTGAGGGCAAATATATCTGCAGTATTTCAGGATCTATTCCTCTTCGGGAGGACTATGACCGATGGTCATTCGGAAAATGGAGATGATTTTGCAAAGGCTATAGGGGTTGATGATCTTGTAGAGAGTGACGGTAGTTTTATTTCTTCCGGAGAGAGACAGCTTGTTTCAATTGGCCACGCTTTTAATAAAGATGTCAATTTCTTGATACTCGATGAAGCAACTTCTCATATAGATGCTCAACTAGAATCGAGGGTGCGGGATGAAATTAAAAAAGGGTCAAAAAAACGGACGACTTTAATTATCGCTCACAGGCTCTCTAATGTCAGAGATGCGGACAAGATTATCGTCATCCACAAGGGTGAGATCTACGAGGTTGGTACACACAATGAACTACTAGAAAAGGAAGGAATTTATTTTAATCTATACGAGCTTCAAAATGAGATTCAACGAATTTCTGCTGCCGCGGAATAAAATTCATTCCCCAGACCCTAATCCTCTCCCTGGGAGGGGTAATAACAGGGGAAATTCTTTTACTGTAGTGGCTTGTGCTTACAGGGTAGGGAACGCATATATGCGTTCCCTACATTAGTCAAGGATATAAAAAATCATATAAAAGGTTTGATCGTAAGTCTATGAATTATTAATAAATGTTAAAGGTTCCGTTCTATTTTTGCATAATATACTAAAGGTGATTAAAGAATTTAAGCCTATTTATAAACTTAAAGAGGAACTGATATCATTTCTTCAGCAACGTGAGAACATCTCTGAAAGAAATCTCAGTTTTATAGTTTCTCCTTACCGAATTAGTCCTCTTGGAGCACATATTGACCATCAGGGCGGACCGGTATTAGGAATGACGATAGAAGCCTATACGGTTCTTGCCTTCGTACCTGCGGTCGCTCCAAAAGTTCGGTTGCACAGCATGAATTATCCGGGTGTGGTGGAATTTAATCTCCAGCAGGTTGGTTCTCCTGATATGAATGATTGGGGCAGGTATGCGCGTGGGGCGACTAAAGCACTTGGTGACATAAAGACTCTTTCCCACGGATTTCTGGGTGCTGTAAACGGGACCCTGCCCTCGAGTGGCTTGAGTTCTTCTGCTTCTGTTGGTTTGTCATATCTTTATGCCCTTGCAAGGGTAAACGAACTGGACATTTCGACAAATGACTTTATTCGTTTAGATCGGAGTCTTGAAAACGAATACCTTGGTTTACAAAACGGGATACTTGACCAGGCAACGATTCTTAATGGAAGGAAAGATCATTTGCTCTATATAAACACCCTTAGTGCGGAAGTAAAATCCGTCGAAAGACCGAATAACAGTGATGACTTTAAGATCATAATTGTTCATTCTGGATTTAGCAGAGAACTAACATCAAGTGGTTTTAATACCCGAGTCGAGGAGTGTAAAATGGTCTCGAGGTTGTTGGGCCAGAATGGCGGAATCGAATCGGCAAATGCGTTATCTGATATACCGGAAGAGGTATATAAACAATATAGAGCCGCATTGCCTAAAAATTTAATGAAGAGGGCTGACCACTATTTTTCTGAGGTTCGATGTGTAGAAGATGCTTTTATATATTGGCGCCACGGGAATTGGGTAGAATTTGGTCGTTTGATGAAGGAGTCCTGTAATAGCTCGATTGAGAATTACGAGAGCGGTAGTCCTGCGCTCATTGAATTACAAAGAATATTTAGCGAGACTAATGGAGTTTACGGAAGCAGGTTCTGCGGGGGTGGTTATGGTGGGTGCGTTATGGCTTTCGTGAAACCTGAATTTTCGGATGAGGATTCATCCAAATTATTAGAGAACTATCTGAGCAGCCTCCCTGAAGCAGAGGGAAGAGCAGCGGTTTATAGAGTGAAATCCGATGAAGGGATCAGATTCTTATGATAGCTATACTGCTCTGCGCTGGATTTGCAACACGAATGTATCCCTTGACGAAGAATTTTCCTAAGCCATTGCTAAAGGTCTGTGGCAAGTCTGTTCTCGACTACCTAATGGACCAATTACTGGTATTACCCCAAATTGAGTCGATACATGTAGTGACCAATGGGCTCTTTTATAAGAATTTTCTTGAGTGGCAAGCGGGGTGGGAAAAGATTTCGAGTGAATATGATATCGATATACTTCTCTATAATGACGGAGCTACCCGTAATGAGAGTCGTCTTGGAGCTGTCAACGATTTGGCACATACAGTGAAATCATTAAAAACCGTAGCGCCTGCCATAATTGCTGCGGGAGATAATATATTTCGCTTCTCATTAAAGCCTCTTGCTCAGACGTTTATAAAAACCGGGAAAAATATTTTGATAGCTTTAGAGGAAATTGATTATGGTAGAAAAAAGCAAAAGGGTATTCTTGAGATTGGACCGGATAATCGTGTGTTAAGGTTTTACGAAAAATCTATCGAAGCCAAGTCAGGCTGGGCCTGTCCGCCTATATACCTTTTACAGCTCTCCGCCCTTGGCTACTTAGAGGAATATGCGACACGACCGGATGCTGGAGACTCACCTGGTTATTTTATGGAGTATCTTGTAAATAAGGAACCGGTATATGCAGTAAAGGTGAACGGGAATAGATTGGATATCGGGACAATTGAATCCTATGAGGAAGCAAATAGGATTCTAAGCAGCGAGCCGGTGATTGTTTCGTGAGCAGTTACCTGAACCACTATTTCTCCCGCAATTAGTGGGTGAGTATAAATTTCCTTCGCCTTGAGGGGGATGAAAGATGGGGGTGTATTCTTTGGATGTAGGGGCAACCTTCAGGTCGCCATATGAGGTTAAAGGGGTTAACCCATGGTATCTAAACTAAAGAAAACTTTTGCGTTGTTTCATGGGCATTATCTGTTGTATAATCTAAAGGGTTCAAACATTCGAAATGTAATACACCCAAAAGCTATAAGGAGGTAAGACACCGTGAAGAAGGTATTTTTATTGTTTTTGGTACCCCTTTGTTTAGGGCTCATGGGTATGGAGTCGTGTTTCCCGGGTGACGGATATCCTAATCCCGATGCCTTTGGCGTATCCGGGCACGGCCCGGCTTTGAGTTACACCGACAACGGTGACGGCACATTTACAGATAACGTCACGAAGTGGAGATGGGAGATAAAAACTGATGACGACAGTGTCCACGATGTGGACAACACCTATCAATGGAGCGATACTGGGACCGATCCAGACGGGTCGCTCTTTGATGTTTTTCTACACACACTGAATAACACGTGTGATGGAGAAGGGGTGACCGACTGCGATGGAGACCAGGACTGTGCCGCTGGTGAGAAGTGTGGGTTTGCGGGATTTCGTGACTGGTGTATACCTAACGTGAAGAGGTTGCAGAGTATAGTGGATTATAGTACGTGCAACGGTTGCGATAGTGACACCGCAGCAAGTAGCGTTCCCGGAGAGACTTTCGGATCCAGCTACTGGTCGTCTACTACGCTCGCCGGCAACACCAGCAACGCGTGGTTCGTCAACTTCAACAATGGCCCCGTGGACTTCAACGATAAGGACAGGGACTTCCGCGCTCGCGCAGTGCGTCCATGCGAGTAATTGGTCATTTGATCATTTGACAGTTTGATCATTTGATTTTGGTGGGGTTGTGGGTGGGAGTTTCCCACCCGTTCATGCTGAGCTTGTCGAAGCATGAGAAAATGTAGTGCCCGTTCACTGAAAAGGCTTGATTTGGACTGATGAGGGCATCGTCCCTACATTTTTACTTAATCCCCGATAAAATCGGGGAAGGGTCGGAGCATTGTAGGCACGAATTTATTCGTGCAACTCAATTTATGATCGATTGAAGGATAATTTCCGGAGAGGGTGTAATGGCTCAAACAGAGCATCTACCAATTTACAAGAGCACATATGACCTGTGTCTCTATTTTGAACAGGTGGTTCGCAGTTTCTCACATTACCACAAGTATTCAATCGGGGCAGACCTTAGAAATAGTGCAAGGGAGGTCTTTGGAAATACTTCTCTTCCTCCTTGAGGGTGATTAAGGTAGGGGTGCTTAAAGAAATATTATCGCGGCTAGAAGCCGCTCCTGGATGAGAACTATGTTCCAGTCTCACCATTATGCGGGACTGGAAAGTCCCGCCTATCGGGTTTGGATTATTAAAAATCGATAGGCGAGGTTTTCTAACCTCGCAAGGTTAGGTCACTAGCCCCTTCGACCATTCGGTGTCGAAGGGATTGAGATGGAGGTGAAGATATATTTAATCATTTCACAAATGGTAGGGCTTTTAAAATTTGACCATTATAATTTATTGGATCAAAATTAACTACTTTTATAAAGGAGGGAATAGAAGTTGAAATTTTTGGTTATGGTTACTCTGTTATTTACTCTTTTTGCATTTATATCTTGCGATAGTCTGGATGAAGTTATTCCCGAAACAGGTTCGCCAGATCCGCTGATTACGTTTGAGGACGCTAACGACCAGGATTACAATTTGACAACCCCGCTTTATGGTATGAAGGTAGCCATTAGAGGCGATGTGAGCGGTAACGTTGAGGACATTTTGGATAAGCTGGATAACAGAGCGGCAAACTTCTTAGAATGTCAATTTGGAGACCCTAATGTCGGATTTGAGGATGTGGAAATCGGAAACGGAGAAATGATTCCGCCGCTTTCAGAGCTAAAGGTATTTGTGGTACCAATCACATTTAAATGTGAGGGACTCACTACCGATGTGTGTGCGGGGGTCTACTTTGCTGGTCCTGGTGTGGATTTAACAATTATATCAAAAAGAACTATTGGCCAGTGCAACGATTTTTCTTTCTTCAAACACGAGCTTGCCCATAGGTACGGAATGGAGGCGGATCACAGCAATTCGGGGGATTTTGAGCCCTGTAAAGATGCCCCAGAGTGTGAACTTCCATTTGATATTGGTGGCTAGCGAATTTCCGATAAATGGTGGCATAAACAGAAATGCAGATAGACTGAGCCTGCTAGTTCGGTCGATAAAGTATTAAGTTCTGAATTAATCACGTTCAAATACGGATTAACATTCACATCATTTTCGACTCTAACCTTTAATTCTCACACTCATCGGCGGAGACTTTCTCTTCCCGTTTTAAGGGATGCTTTCCCTGAGCCTTTCGTGCGGGTAAGGCAGGGGTGCAGAAAACCGACAGAAGTTAATTGACATTGAAACATAGTTCGTGTAATAATGCCGTGGTTAATGATATATCTCTAACTCTTATGCTTATGCTAATTCCTATTTAAGAAATGATTGACGGACTATTCGACCTAGAGGAAGCAGGTACTAATATAAGAACTGAAATCGTTGCCGGCTTAACAACGTTTATGACAATGTCTTACATAATCTTTGTACAGCCGGCCGTCCTTGGAGCAGCAGGCATGAATCCGGGTGCTGTTATGGTCGCAACCTGCTTGTCTAGCGCTATTGCCATGGTTTTAATGGCCGTATTGACAAATTATCCAATAGCTCTTGCGCCAGCTATGGGTCATAATTTCTTCTTTGCTTATATTGTTGTTTTGACCCTTGGTTATTCATGGCAGGTTGCGCTCGGTTCGGTTTTCATAGCGGGTTTAATTTTTATCCTTCTTTCTACGGTCGGTTTGCGCGAGAAGTTAATGATTGTGCTACCCGATTGTTTAAAGAACGGGATCCCTGTTGGCATTGGTCTCTTAATAGCTTTAGTAGGGTTAGAATGGAGTGGAATCGTAGTAGGTCATCAAGTTACATATGTCACCCTCGGAAATCTAAAATCTGCTCCTACCTTACTTTCCGTGTTTGGTTTATTATTAATCGCTCTGCTCCTAGCTCTAAGGATAAGAGGAGCCATATTATTTGGAATAATTGCAACCAGTATACTTGGACTGATTGTTGGCATTATCGAATTTAAGGGAATTGTTTCTGCTCCCCCTTCGATTTTTCCCACCATGTTGAAGCTTCAATTCCCGAATGTTTTCAAGGATCCTAATCTACTTGCCGTGATATTTATTTTTCTTTTTCTCGATATGTTTGATACAATTGGGACTTTAATAGGAGTTGGCCAGCAATCTGGCCTGATGGTGGACGGGAAGCTGCCGAGGGCCAGGCAGGCTCTTTTGACTGATGCGATATCGACGAGTGCAGGGGCACTGCTCGGGACCTCAACTATTACTGCTTATATCGAAAGCGCCTCAGGTATTTCCGCAGGAGGTCGTACCGGCCTTACAAACATTGTTACAGCTCTTTTAATGGTTGGAGCAATCTTTTTTCATCCTATTATCGAGATGGTAGGCGCCGGATACAAGATTCAGGATGGCGTTACTCTTTATCCTGTGATAGCGCCTGCGTTAATAATTGTCGGTGGCCTGATGTTTAAGAATATTGTTAACGTCGATTGGGACGATGTTACAGAATCTATTCCTGCGTTTCTGACACTAATTATGATGCCTCTTGCCTTTAGTATAACCGAGGGCATATCAATTGGAGTCATTTCTTACTCGCTTCTTAAGCTTTTTACTGGAAAGAGAAAAGAAGTCCACTGGTTGATTTATTTATTTGCTATCTTATTTATCGCCCGATACATATGGTTGACGGAATAATAATATTGGTGTGTTTATTTAATGTGACGATCAAGCCTGCCCCGAGTCTCGAAGGGTCTCGTTGCGTAAGAATGGGGATGATGAAAAAATTTCCAGGGTAGGCCACCAGTCTTGCTGGTGGGAAAATCAAATGTCACGTGCAAGACTCGTGACCTACCCATAATAGGAATACTGTGTTTTAGCCAGCGATTAGAAAATCTCGGGTTCGTGTCTAAGAATTCTACTCTAGAAATATATGGGTTGAAGGAAGTAATAAATTATCAGTGCCACCAGAAGAGCAACAAGTGAGGCGAAAAGAAAAGCCCTAATTATTAGTATTATGTCTTTTACAGAATCGCGTTTACGAAAGATTTTTTTTATCGATCCTATGAAGTTCAAGGCTCAAATATATTCAAGATGTTAGATTAAAATGACAAAATTAATTTGCTATAATCTTGTCTCTAATTCTCGTGAGCGGCCGCTTTATCCAAGTACCACTCAAGAACCCCATTTTCGGGATTTATTTTTGAAGCGGGATAGGGTAAAGGGGAATCCGCTTTATCGAGGATTTCTTTGAGAACCTTCGCTTTTTCTTTCCCGGCTACCAGGAAAGAAACACGCCTGGCGTTATTGATTACCGGGAGGGTCAGGCTGATTCTCTTTTGCCCAGTTTCTGGATGTTTCGCTACCACACATATTGAGTTCATTTCCTTTATAGTCGGGGCGTCTGGAAAAAGGGATGCGGTATGTCCGTCTGTGCCCATTCCCAGGAAAATCCAGTCAAACTCGGGGAAGCCATTGTTGGAAGGAAGATTTTTTTGGATTTCATCTGCATACCTTAGTGCCTCTACTTCAGGCGGATTTTCTCCAATGATCCGGTGGACATTCTGATCAGGGATATTTACTTTGGATATGAATGTATCGTTTGCCATTTTAAAATTGCTTTGTTCGTCATCAGGTGGCACACAGCGTTCATCTCCCCAGAATAGGTTTACATTGCTCCAGGGAACTCGTTCGAGATATGGCGGTAGTGCCAGCTTCTCGAAAAAGACGCGAGGAGTGCTACCTCCGGAAAGCGCGATAGAAATTTCCTTTCCTCCATTTCTACTATTTTCCACCGCCCTTTGAAAATCTGATGCTAATCTATTTGCAATTTCCTGTTTATCGCTGAAAATATAGATTTCTCTCTTCATCAATTCACCCGACTACCAAAGATAAATTCTCGGTTAGGTATTAAATGTCGATACTACAGTTCGCAATACTCTCCTTCGGTTGCTAGGTTCTTACAGGGATAGCGCCAATCCTCGCTGGGGCTGTCAAAAAGTCTACGAGACTCAATCGGGCCCCATGTACCTGCAGGATAGCCGTACATTTTCGTCCTTGAATTTTTTTCCAATACACTGAGAATAGGATCGACAAATTTCCAGCACGACTCAACTGCATCTATACGGGCGTAGAGTGTCGCATCTCCGACCATGCAGTCAAGAATCAAGCGCTCATACGCTTCTGGAACATGTGTATTCGCAAGCTCGGAATAATGGAAGTCCATGCTCACGTCTTCGATATTGAAACCTGGACCGGGTGTTTTAATCCCAAATTTAAGCAATGTGCCTTCATCGGGTTGTATCCTGATAATAAGCTGGTTACAACTGATGTTGCGATTATCGTTTGCAACAAACAGTTGGTGGGGTGTCTTCTTAAAATAAATGACAACCTCTGTAACCCTTGTAGGTAGTCGTTTTCCTGTCCTTACATAAAAAGGTACATTCCCCCAGCGCCAATTGTCAATGAATATTTTTAAAGCGACAAAGGTTGGTGTTCTGGAATCTGTCGCGACGTCCCTTTCATCACGATATCCAGGAACACTTTCACCCCGAATCTTTGATGCCACGTATTGTCCGGCAACGACATATCTCCTGACTTCATTTGGTTTGATTGGCTTTAGAGACTGAAATACCTTAACAGTTTCGTTACGCACTGCAGTTGCATCAAAAATGGGTGGAGGTTCCATTGCTATTGTTCCTACGACCTGAAGCAGGTGATTTTGAACCATATCCCTTATAACACCATAGTGGTCATAGTATCCACCCCTCTGTTCAACTCCGATCGATTCGGCGGCGGTTACCTCCACGCGACAAATGAAATTCCTATTCCATATCGGCTCGATAAGGCCATTAGCAAAACGAAAAGCCATGATATTTTGGACCGTTTCTTTACCCAAGTAATGGTCGATTCGGTAAATCTGGTCTTCGTTGAAATATCTTTGCAATCTGGCATTTAAACCCTGAGCGGTGTTAAGATCACGTCCGAACGGTTTTTCGATTATGATTCTCTTCCAGCCCGTCCCGTTCTGTTCCTTCTGAAGCCCCTTTTTTCCTAGATTTTCCGCAATCGTCGGGAATAGGGTAGGCGACGTGGAGAGATAATAGAGATAATTCTCGTTGCTTTTCGTTTTTTTGGATAAATCAGAGAGTGTCTTCTTCAGTAATTCATATTCGTCTCCATTAGTGGCGTCAAGGGGTTGATAATAGAAGTTTTTCGAAAATTCGCTTAGCTTTTTTCGATCGATTGTTTTTTTTGAGCCGAATGCTTTGACATCTTCTACAATCCCTTTCTGAAAATCGATGTTAGAGATGGGGCTCCTGCTTGTCCCCAAGACCGCAAACTGTTTTGGTAGTTCATTTTGAATATAAAGGGCGTAGAGCGCCGGTACCAGTTTTCTCTTTGTCAGATCGCCGGACGCACCAAAAATTACAACGACACAATTGTCAGGCTTAGCCATATTTTAACACCTCGCTTTTCTTATAGTAGATTAAACATTATTCCCAGCGTCATTTGGCTTACGCCGTCGATGATTATATCATCCCAGACCGATAGTCCAGATTTTGATTATTGCCTCCCTGAGATCATGTCTTTATAAAATCCGGTATTTACGATACCGAATATGAA
>JBAUII010000028.1:0-21464 GCA_049682815.1 Thermodesulfobacteriota bacterium
TCCTCGAATGTTTTAATCGGGGATCCATGGTTTAGTCTTTTATTTTCTTTGTCTTGATACAAAGAAACAAAAATCAATGGCTGACAAAAAACGCTTGCGTATCGAGCGAATGCGAGATATCTATAGCTTTAATTA
Organism: Thermodesulfobacteriota bacterium; assembly: GCA_049682815.1. Taxonomy (GTDB): domain Bacteria; phylum Desulfobacterota_D; class UBA1144; order Nemesobacterales; family CSP1-2; genus DASWID01. The sequence goes on from JBAUII010000028.1 coordinate 136, forward strand.
ATTAGTTCTCTCAATCACATGGTTCCTTCGAGATGACAGTAATGACCATCACTTTTTTTAACGCTTCCGGAATTGATTTTGGCAATTTTTTGAATGCCCATTTAAGATCTAAGATACTGTCCACGAATTATCTAACATTTACAGCAATGACCGAATGGACTGTTTGTTCATGTCTTAATAATCTACAGATTTGCTCAGGGTTATTCATTATTTAAGAGAATTGATGTATTTTTTTCAACCAAGCCGATATCACTGGTACTCATTTTGTAGGAATTCGGAGCGGTAACCGATGTTTTTTAGAGAAATATTCTCTTCACTTAAAGTCATTCTATCAATTGCTTTAGTGCTACTGATATCGATAGGGATAACCTTCCTACCTCTAATTGGTACACTGGGGTATGAGTACTCCTTAGCGATTTCGTTTATTTTAGCTTTTGTATCTGTTTTTATATCCTCAAAATCTGCAGGCATTGAACTTGGTACAAAATTCGGAAGTCAAAAAAGATTCGGTGATCTAGTATCTACAATTTTCATAACTAATTATTTGATTGCAGCCTGTCCCCTTGTGATAGGGCTTGCAAGTTCGATGCTGAAACAGGATTGCTTTATTAGAGAGGGACTTTATTTTTATCTCTTGATTCCTCTAATTACGGTGTTTTTCTCGACCGGATTGGGTATTTTATGCGGAACCGTTTTCCGAAGATGGGCATTCTTGGTAGCTGCGCTTATCCTTATTTCCACGATCTGTTTTTCCATATGGCGAGTTTATAATGACCCTTCGTTCTTTTTCTATAATGCTGTTATAGGGTACTTCCCAGGTCCTCTATACGATGAGTTTATTCCCATCACAGTAACGTTCATAGTCTATCGAATTATGACTTTGTCCTGGGGAATCCTTTTCCTTATTTCCGCCAGGCTGATTAACGGATTTAAGAATGGGGTATTTGGTTTTTGGGATATCGTGACTTTCATATCAATCATTGGTGTTTTCTTTGTCGCTTACTTAAATGAGAATGAAATCGGAATAAGCTATACCAGGGAATATATAACTCAAAATTACCTGAAATCATCCTATGAAACAGAGCACTTTGTGATTTATTTTCCTCCGGGAACTAAAGTAGCGCAAAATATTCGCCTCATCGCAGATGATCATGAATGGAGGTTCAAGCAATTAGAATATCTTTTCAAGATCAATCCAGGTGAGAAGATCCGATCCTATATCTATCCCGATCGAGAGACGAGGAAGAAATTGATTGGGGCTGGTGAGACCACCGTGGCAAATCCTGTCAAGAATGAAATCCATCTTGTTTACGATACATTTCCCGATCCAGTCTTAAAACATGAGCTTGCGCATGTGATGGCTTCAGGATTTGGGATGAATATCCTTCATGTTAGCCCTAAGGTTGGGCTGATTGAAGGGCTTGCAGTAGCTTCCGATTGGAGCAGGGATAGCTACACACCTCACCAATGGTCAAAAGCAATGATTGATTTGGGAGATGCTCCTGACATAAACTCCATAGTCGGTTTTGGATTTTGGTATGCACCTCCAAGAGAAAGTTATACACTTATGGGTTCTTTTTCTCGTTATCTTATTGATAACTACCGAGTTGATAAGTTCAAAGCTCTCTATAAGACCGGAGACTTTTCGATTTATGGGAAGAGTCTGGATGAACTTGCACGGGAATGGAGATCTTTCTTAGGTGGAGTTGCTATCCCTTCGAAATTAAATATACTCGCTAAATACATGTTTCAGGAACCCAGTATATTTCAGGGCAGGTGTCCGAGAAGAATTGCGGAATTAAAGCAAATGGGGTTCAAGGAATTTGACGATGGCAATTTCTATGGATCAAAGAACTTCTTTCTTGAGGCGTCTGAATTAAATCCAGATGATCCAGGAGTTATCGAAAGTCTCGCTTACTCCTACTATTTTGATAAGGATTATGACGAGCTGAGAAAGCTTCTCGAAAATGACTTTTCGTTCCCTGATATCGATAAAGCCATTCTCGAAAACCTGAGAGGAAATCTTCTCTGGCAAACTGGGGAAATTGAGGAAGCGGAATCAATCTTTAGAAATCTGCACATGCTTCCGCTTACGGATGATCTACAAAGGGAATTGGACATAAAGCTTTCGGCTATCTCGGCCGGCGGGATGATAGAGGAAAGGATTCGAGAGTTTTTTTCCACGACAGATGATTTAATTCACGTTAGTTCATTGGAGGAATTAATAAGGGATGACCCCTACTATTCCCCTGCTTATTATTTGCTCGGGCGGATATTTTACAAAAACGGGGAATTCGAAAAAGCCGTTTCATATCTCAAACAATCCGAATCGCTGGGTCTGCCTTCGAAAGAACTAGAAATAGAAAATTTAAAGCTTCTCGGTATAGACCTTTTTTCCATAGGCGACTATGATGGAGCGGTAGAAAAGTTCCAAAGAATTATTTTCATCGAACCAGATGGTAAATCGAGAGATTACGCTATCGATTTTATCGAACGGAGTCAGTGGGCAAAGCGGAAATAACAGAGAATTTCTTATTGTAGGCACGAACTTGTTCGTGCTAAGGCTGCACAGACGGGTCTGTGCCTACAATAAATCCTCATTATTAAAGGGGATAAGGGGGATGTCACCCAGATGCCCTCAGGATAGGTGGGACTTTCCAGTCCCGCACATAGCCGCATCTAGCCGCGATTCCAGCTCGCACTAAGCCTGCCCTGAGCACTTCGATTTCACTCAGTACAGGCTTGCTGAAGGGATAGCTCTCCTACAGAATTTGTTGAACTAGCTTGTTGATCCGATATAATCTTGCTAAAACAATGAATAAATATAGATTAGCAGCATCTGTTTCTCTTGCAGTAATAGTATTTGATCAGATAACTAAATGGATTATCAGGACGAATCTCCCACTTTATACCAGGATAAATGTATTACCATTCTTCGACATCACACATCTCAGAAATACTGGTGCGGCTTTCGGTATACTCCGCGATCTGCCCGAGAGCCTAAGATTTCCGTTATTCGCTATCGTGCTGATCATAGCCATATTGGCAATATTCATATTTCTAAGGAAAGTAGCAGAAAATGACAGGGTGTTAGTTGTCTCTCTTGGGCTGATACTTGGCGGCGCAATTGGTAATTCAATTGACAGATTCAGGTTCGGCTACGTCACCGATTTTCTTGGTTTCCATTGGTTCGGAAATCTACAATATCAATGGCCGCCTTTCAATGTTGCCGATTCGGCAATAACGATCGGCGTCATTCTAATACTATTTGACACACTGTTCCTAAAAAAAGGCAAATAAATATGTTTACAGGAATCGTTGAGGATTTAGGTAAGATTGAAGCGATAACGAAAAAGGGAAAAGATGTTATTTTTGTTATTTCAGCAAACAAAATTAATGTTGATGAGCTGGAGCACGGCGAAAGCATATCAGTAAATGGCACCTGTCTGACTGTTATATCGTTGGGCAAGCGAGCTTTTGAAGTGAAGGCCTCTCATGAAACGCTCAACAGGACAAATCTCTCAAGGCTCAGGGTAGGCAGCAGGGTGAATCTTGAGCGTGCGTTAAGGGTTGGAGACCGGCTGGGTGGTCATATTGTCAATGGGCATGTGGACGGGATTGGAAGGATAATTTCAATTGAGAAGAAGGGAGAGTCAAAGGAAATTTGGGTGACATTGATACCAGAGCTTTCAAGGTACGTAGTTGAAAAGGGGTCAATAGCGATAGACGGGGTAAGCCTGACGGTAAACAGAGTGGATGGAGATAAATTTTCGGTGAACATAATCCCATACACACAGGACGTGACAATTTTTGGTGATATGATAACAGGGGATTTAGTCAATATAGAATGCGACATAATTGGGAAATATGTGGAAAAATTTGTACTGGAGAAGAAAGAGAAGAAAGATTTAAGAGGACTTGTTCGGAAATTGTGATGTGAATGTGCACCAGGCTGGTAGGCACGAATTTATTCGTGCGGAAAAGCATAAAACGTTAATCATCAAGGATTATAGATATCGGAAGATTGAACTTAAGAGATTTTATGTGACGGGGTTGCTTTATTTTATCACGTCTGTGGTTGAAAATCGCGAGCCTATCTCTATTAATGAAAACTGTGTTCAAATCCTGCTTAGAGTATTAAGCCAATATGCCAAGAATTATTATATTGAAATTATTGCTTTTGTTGTTCTTCCAGATCACTTGCATCTCCTTATTTCACCAAAGAGCCAGAACCACACCATCTCAGATTTTATGAAGTCTGTTAAAGGAAAAACGGCAATAGAAATCAATCGGGCTTTGAGACGGAAGGGGCGTCTGTGGCAACATCAATTTCTCGACCATATTGTTCGCTCTAAGGAAGATTACCGATCCCATATTGAATACATACATTATAATCCCATAAAGCATGGTTTATGCGATAAACCGGAGGATTATAGATGGTCAAGTTATCGTTTTTATGATTTGGATGAAGATGTTTGGGTTCTGATCAATAAGATGCCTCTTTGATAAGTCTAATGCGATGAAAAAAAAGCAGGGTCCATGTACGAATTTGTTCATGTGAAGGATTGTGGGCACGAACTTGTTCGTGCTTACGTTGCACAGACGAGTCTGTGCCTACAAGAAAAGACAGGTGATTAAAAACAAAATCTCCAAAAACATTTACCTATTAGGTTTCATGGGGGCCGGGAAGACAAGCGTTGGCAAGATTCTCGCCGAAAAGCTTCAGCTTGAGTTCTGCGATCTTGACGAGTTAATAGAAGCTGAATGTGGTAAGACCATTTCCGGTATATTCTCGGAGGATGGAGAGGCCTTTTTCAGGGATCTAGAATCTAAAAAGCTCCGATCTGTTTCTCAGATTAGCGGACAGATAGTAGCAACAGGAGGAGGAATTGTTTTACGCCAATCGAATTGGAAAATCATGGAAGATGGGGGGGTTACTGTTTACCTCAAAGCATCGACCGATGTCCTCTGGAATCGAATAAAGAATGATACATCGCGCCCTCTCCTTCGGGTCGAAAAACCGTTCGAAAAGGTGCGTGAACTACTTTCTATGCGAATACACCTTTATGAGAAAGCAGATATAGTAATTGAAACTGAAAATAAATCTCCCGAAACTGTAGCCGATTATATCATTGGACAGCTAAATGGCTGAATTACGATTGGTGCCCGCTGAACGAAAGCATGTTGGACAGATTGACCCCGCCAGCGGTAAGTCAGGAGGCGGTACAGAAACTACTGGCGCTAGCGCCTAAGTACCACCTTGAGGTCATACCTGTCGATGTTAGATAGTTCGGGGCAAAAGTTTTAAAATTTCTCGAATAGTTTTATTTTCATTAATGCCTTTAAGAATGATATAGCGTTAAACGGCCTTCCAAGAATTGCGTTAAGAAAATCAGGAACGAAGACGTTAAAATCCCCTCTAACTCCCCTTTTCAAAGGGGAGGACCAAATGTTCCCCTCCTTTATCTAAAGGAGGGTTAGGGAGGATTTTGGACCGCCTTGTCCTGAGCCTGCCGAAGGATTGCTTCTTTGTACCAGTGCTGAGCTCGTTTCAGTATCAAGACAAAGAAGTTAAAAAGAAAAGTATGATAAATGATGAAAGTCCTTTTACAGATTCTGCCCTCGAAATTTCCGACTTTTACAATTGCCATAAATATCATATCGATTAATATTTTAGTTTCCGACCGATATAAATAGTTTCGGGAGTTTCAAATTTCTAAATATTCTTCAAGCAAAAGGGGTAGGGGTAATCGGACTCTTTCAGGTTATGGCTGGATTGACGTATCTGTAACGCTTCGAAGCGGCATGGTCCATTGGCCCGGCGATCCTGAAGTGAAGATTGAGAGGAAGCTCAAGATAGAAAGCGGTGACGATTGCAACGTCTCGACTATCTTTATGAGCTCACATACCGGCACGCACATTGATTCTCCATACCATTTCGTTAAATCAGGTGTTGCAATAAATGATATTCCACTTTCGGCAGTGATTGGGAAAGCCCGTGTTATAGAAATAGTGGACAACGAATCCATAAAGCCCGAGGAATTACGCTTCCATCGTATTCGTAAGGGTGAAAGAATACTTTTCAAGACTTTAAACTCGGAACGCTGTTGGAAGAGCGACGAATTTGTGGAGGACTTTGTATATATCTCGACGGATTCTTTGAAATATCTTGTCGATAGGAAGGTTCGCACAATCGGTGTCGATTATCTTTCGGTGGGCGGATATAATAAAAACATAAATCAGGTTCATCAGGTGCTTCTCAAGTCCGGTATCTGGATTATAGAGGGGCTCGACCTGTCAATGGTCAAGCAGGGGAATTACGAGTTGATTTGTCTACCCATGAAAATAGAAAAGGGTGACGGAGCTCCTGCTCGAGCGGTGATAAGACCTTATAAGCGCTGATAAGTCCATAAGTAGACACATTAAATTGAGAAAGGGTTTTGAATCTAGTAAAATGGAAATTACCGGGGGCAGGGTCGGGCATACAATTCTCGGCTGGTTAGTCACATTTCTGCTTCTTTTCGTCATATTGATTTTTGTTTGGTCTTTTTGGGGAGTGAGCGCATTCTTTAAGCCCTGGTGGGTGGATAACGTTCTCACATCATGGAATGAGAACGATCAGGTAGTTGCGTTATGGCTGGTGGTTTGGGTGATCCTGGGCATGATGGTTCCTGCAGCCCTCCTATATCTGAGTGGGTTAAAATTAACTGATGTTGGGATGAGGATGCCCAATACCCTTGGCTGGAGGATGATAATTTTAGGAATAGTGGTTTCCATACCCTTTGGTATATTGCTACTGAACAGCAAAAACTACGATACCGGTCAAAATCCTCTTAGCCCCGAGTACATGATGACGCTACTATCCATGATTCCTGAGCATTTTCTGGTGACAGGGGTCTGCACGGCTTTGATGCTTCCTGGGCGGCGCTTGCCGAGCGATGTAAGTTTTGAACCGGTTGAAGGGAATTTTATTGAAAAGGGTCTCCGATGGTTTGGCTTGGCGCAAATCTCGGCGAATGCCGGTAGTAATCGTATCCTCGACTGGTTTGGTCTCACTTGGGTAGCCCTGTTCGCCATTGTGGCATCTGGAGCTGTGTTTAGAATGATTCACCTCGGTAAGGACGATCTCGAGCTGATGCTTTCTTTTCCAGGGGGCGTTGCGATCGCCTATATGACCATTCGGTCCCATTCTGTATGGCCTTCCGTGGTTTCGCACTGGTCATTGAACCTTATTCCGCTTGGTATATTCCTGCTCTTCAAATAAGATGCTTATCGAATTATTGGGCGAGTGTGACCTAAATGACAAAAGCCATAATTTACTTGCCTAATCAGTTTTTAACACTATATTATTCTTAATTCAGAGATTTAAGGAGGGAGTTTTAATGACCCGGTTATTAATGTTTGGACTGATTGCTCCATTGTTTGTCATGATGATGTTTTCGGGATGTGAGAAGGTTGACAGAGAAAAATCAACTCAGAAGAGCGAGGTTCAGGAATCGGTAAATGAAGAGGGCGGTAAGAATAAGGAACAACAACCAGAGGGTGTGGAATCCAAGCGTCGAGCTGATATAGTCAGGGTTGAAGAGCTACCTTCCTTTGCGGACCTGGTTGAAAAACTAAAGCCATCTGTTGTCAATATAAGCACGACTGGCACAGTACGGGGCGGGGGACGATTTCCTTCACCCTTTGGGAAGTCGCCTTTTGGAAAGGATGACCCGTTTGGTGAATTTTTTGAAAGGTTTTTCGGGGAAATGCCCCAGAGGGAATTCAAACAAAAGGGACTTGGGTCAGGCTTCATTATAAGCGAGGATGGATACGTCGTTACCAACAACCATGTGGTCGAAAAAGCAGATGATATAGAAGTCATTTTTGAAAATGGAGAAAAATACAAGGCTGAAATCATTGGTAAGGATCCAAAAACAGATCTTGCGCTTATCAAAATGAATCCCAAAAAGGAGTTGCAGGCGGTAACATTTGGAAATTCAGACAAGTTGCGTATAGGTGACTGGGTTATAGCAATAGGTAACCCGTTTGGTCTGGGCCACACGGTCACGGCAGGTATCGTAAGTGCTGAGGGTAGAGTTCTTGGAATGGGAAGCTATGATGATTTTATTCAAACGGATGCCCCTATCAATCCCGGAAATAGTGGAGGGCCTTTATTTAATCTGGAGGGAGATGTTGTGGGTGTGAACACGGCTATAGTTTATAGCGGCCAGGGAATCGGGTTTGCGATTCCTATTAATCTGGCAAAATCCGTTATTGATCAATTGAAAGAGACTGGAACAGTCGTTCGCGGATGGCTGGGTGTTTTGATTCAGCAGATAACCCCTGAAATTGCAGAGGGATTAGGGTTAAAGGATGTCGAAGGGATATTGGTTTCGGATGTAACACCGGGCGGTCCAGCAGATAAGGCGGGTATCAAAAGGGGTGATATTATCGTGGATTTCAATGGTAATAAGGTTGATGAGCTGACGGAGCTGACCAGTATGGTCGCTCAAATGGCCCCTGGATCAGAAGCAGATGTAAAGGTTTTGAGGAATGGTGCGGAAAGCGATTTTAAGGTTACTCTGGGAAAACTACCGGAAAGCGTTTCGGAAGCTAAAGAGGAAGAAATCGAAGATGAAATGGGGATAACAGCGAATGAAATCACTCCGCAAATCGCTTCGCAATTCAATCTAGGTGAGAGTACGGGCGTCGTTATCACAAATGTTGAGGCTGGTAGCATAGCCGAAGAAGTGGGTCTTCGGCCTGGTGATGTAATTTTAGAAATTAGCAAAAAACCGATTAAAAATTTGGATGATTATCGGAGTGCAATGGATGAGGTTAAAAAGGGTGGTTCTACCCTCTTTCTAATTAACAGGGGAGGAAACACATTGTACATTGGCTTAAATGTTGGAAATTAGTTTTTGGCTTTGTTTTTCTCTGCCGTCTTCTGGAAGTTTATCATGATCATTATGATCATACTCTCGCCAAATGGACACTCCGCGAGCTAACGCCGAATCTCGGTGCTTCCTTGTCCTCCTCGGCTTAGCTCAGGACATGCCTTTGGAGGTGTTTATCCTGAGTCCTGAGTTGTGGGCCTTGAGCTTAGTCGATAGGTCGACCTATCGAAGGATCTGGGGACTCATGATTCCTCTAATTTGCCCCGGGATCTTCTATTAATTGCGGATAGTGCTCCAGCTTCAATCGGGCCTCTTAATCTTTAACTTCCCTTATCGTTGGGTGATTTGACAGTTATAGGATCAGTTTGCTACAGTTAGAAGGGTATTTGTGTTTTTCTTACATGCATTTCTGAGGAGTGGAGGTTCCAATGGTTTTGGAAGCTAAGAACATTATAGGTGGAGAATATACATCTGGAAACACCGGTAATATCATAGAGAGGTATAACCCGGCTACCGGAGAGCTGGTGGGGACGTTTGTGGGATCTACATCAGAAGACGTAGATGGGGCAATAAAATCCGCAAGACAGGCCTTCGAGAAATCTTCATGGCGCAAGGATCCGAAATTTCGAGTTCATGTTCTTAGGGAGCTGCATGATGCGATTATGAACAACTTTGAATTCATAGCCAGGATCCAGACCTCCGAGAACGGCAAGATCATAAGGGACTCACGTGCTGAGCTAAATTCCGCGGCTGACCTTTTTGATTATTATTCGGGACTCGTCCGCGGTATATATGGTAAAACAAATCTACCTTATGAAGACACTATGAGCTTTATCATCAGAGAACCCATAGGGGTGGTGGGAATAATTGCTCCCTGGAACGCTCCTATCGTCCTTCTAGCTCGTTCGCTTGCGCCAGCATTGGCTGCGGGTAACACGGTGGTTATTAAACCTGCAAGTTTTACCCCGATAACAATCTATGAGTTCTTGAGCAAGATGCTGGAAAATGTTAAGGACATTCCGAAAGGTGTGGTTAACTTGGTGCTGGGAAGCGGAGAAGCTGTGGGCTCGGAGCTCGTAAAGCATGAAGACGTTGATTTTATAAGTTTCACGGGGAGTACAGAGGCGGGGGCGCTCGTTATGCGTGAAGCCAGTGTGAATATCAAGAGGCTTTCTCTGGAGCTTGGGGGGAAAACTCCGAATATAATCCTTGAGGATGCGGATGTAGAAGCTGCGGTAAGGGGTGCTATTAGAGGCTCGATGCTTGGTAGTGCAGGGCAGATCTGCTTTGCGGGTACGAGGGTTTTTGTTCACGATAAGATATATGATGAAGTCATCGAGAGGATAGGAAAACTTATACCGGAGCTTAGGATTGGAAACGGTCTAAACGAAGATATTGACGTAGGTCCCGTAATCTCCGAGGGCCAGTTAAAAAGGGTAATGAAATTTATTGAGGACGGGAAAAAGGTTTCAAATTTGCTATCGGGCGGAGACAGGTTAACCGGCAGTGGATACTCGAATGGTCACTTCATAGAGCCAACGGTATTTGAAAATGTCCCGCCTACATCGATTATCGCACAAGAAGAAATTTTCGGCCCTGTTATATCGATTATAAGGGTCAGTGAATTGGACGAGATCGCCGAAATTGCCAATGATACGAAGTACGGTTTGTCAGCAGCGATCTGGACGAGCAACATAAGCAAAGCGCTCAAGCTGGCGAGGATGATAAAGGCCGGTGTCGTCTGGATCAATACCTATGGCAAGTTATTCGCTGAAACGGAAACGGGATTATATAAGCAAAGTGGAATAGGCGGGGCATTGAGGGGAATTGAGGCCCTGCACACATTCAGTGAGATAAAGAATATTCTAGTGAACGTCGGATAAATAATGCCCTTGCTTCGGCCCCGGCCAAAAAGTGCATTGCCATTGCGAACCTACCCCCTCCTGTCATTCCCGCGGATTACTCGACAGAAGCGTTCGAGTACAGGCTTCAGCGGGAATCTATGTAGTTGTTTTTGGATCCCCGACAAAAGTCCTCGGAGATGACATAACGATTAGAACAATAATTCGACCGCATACCGATCATCCTGAGCCTGGTCGAAGGATGATTTTGATTCACGGACTGTAGTAATTGCACACTTCGATGAACTGGACTCAGGACAAGGCTGGCCAAAAATTCGCTAAAAATCATAAACTCCGGCAAACAAATTCCGTCATTGCGAGGAGTTTTATCCCGAAGCAATCTGCTAGTTTAATACTACGATATGAAGAATAACGAGACGCTCTGCCCAACGGGCGGGAGATTGCTTCGTCGTTTCCCTCCTTGCAAGGACCTAAAATAGACTATTTGTTTATGTGCTGCTATCCTTGCGGCAGCCTCATTCATTTCCAATGCAATCCATTGGTCCTTATTATTGACAAACATACTCGATTCATGGGAGAATGAGATTTGAATTTTTTACCGAAAAATTCAATTATTAAATGCGGTTTCCGGTTTGAATCATAGATATGTGAGGGGGATTTTAAATGACTGAGAATGGATCCAAAAGAATCCTTATATTAGGAGGCGGATTCGCTGGGCTTGACGCTGCTCAGCAGCTTGAGAAGATTTTTTCTGATAACGAGGATGTTGAGATAACGCTGGTTAATGATAACAATTACTTGATTTTTACTTCGATGCTCGCAGAGGTTGTTGCAAGCAGTATCGATGCCAAGCACGTCGTAATACCCATAAGGGAATGCCTTACGAATACCTCTTTTAAAGAACTCGAGGTACAGAACATAGACTTGGAGAAAAAAACCGTAACGGGATTTCACCATCATTCAGGCGAGTTGTTTGAAATTGCTTATGATTACCTTGTTATAGCCTTGGGCTCGATGACGGGGTATCATGGGGTTCCTGGCGCTGAAGAGTATTCATTCCCACTTAAGAATCTTTCCGACGCTATGATTCTTAGAAGCCACGTCATCGATATGTTCGAATACGCCGATCTGGAGAAAGATCCTGAGTTGCGGCGTAAGCTTTTGACATTCGTCGTTGTTGGTGGGGGATATACCGGGATCGAAGTAGCAGCCGAGCTCAATGATTTTGTAGAATCGAGTCAGAGATTCTACAAAAGCGTTCGTTCTGATGAAGTCAAGGTATTGGTGGTAGATCCAGGTACTCGGATTATGCACGAGATGAGCGAGGGGTTAGCGGATTATGGTCTTAACTTACTCCGAAAACGGGGGATGGAATTTTTATTGCAAACAAGGGTCAAGGCGGTTACATCTGAGAGGGTTGAATTTGAGGATGGTGAATTTGTAGAAACAAGAACTCCTATCTGGGCTGCTGGAACGGCGCCCCAGCCTGCTATTCGAAAACTTCCCTGTGCTGACGAGAGGGGTAGGATAGAAGTCAACGCGTACATGGAGGTACCTAACTTCCCGGGTGTTTGGGCTCTCGGTGACTGTGCACAGATACCCGACCCGCAGACCGGAAAACCGTATCCGCCCACCGCACAACACGCGACTCGCGAGGGTAAACGTGTGGCTTTCAATGTTGCTGCCGCTATCAGGGGGAAAGAAAAGAGTAGGAAGCCGTTTAAATACAAGGCCATGGGAATGCTTGCCCCACTAGGACGGAGGTCAGCGGTAGCTGAAATATTGGGGATAAAATTTTCCGGATTTGTAGCATGGTTTATGTGGCGATCCATCTACCTTTCCAAGATACCGGGTTGGGATAGGAAATTCAGGGTTGCCATTGACTGGTTCTTCGATATGTTTCTTCCCAGGGATATCGTACAGCTTAAATTCCTCGTGAGACCGAAGCAGTCCACCCCGTCTGAGAAATAGGTTGAGATAAATTGGATGCCCTATGATAAGGTTTTAATTGGCCTTCCAAAAATTGAGTTTAGAAAATGAATGTCGTGGTCAGTCATGCTGAACTTGTTTCAGCATCTCTCGTTTCCATTAAATCCTGAAATAAGCTTGTGCGGCACGCGACTCAGCATTCAGGATAACCGGGTGACGGTTGGAGCAAACTTTTTAGGTCGTTTTGTCATCCCCGAGGATTTTTGTCGGGGATCCAGTTTTTCCCATTCCGTCAATTGCGAGGAGTATTATCCCGAAGCAATCTCTTCTTTGCTTATCTGTATTGGAGTCCGTTGGCTCCTCCGACCTATCTTATGTGCTCAGGCAACGGTTAAATCAGATATTCCGAGGACAGACCCCTAGGAAGTAGTCCCTCGGCTTATCTTAAGGTCTCTTTCTAACTTCTTTGTCTTGATACTGAAACGAGTTCGGCACAGGTACAAAGAAGCAAAAATCAAGGCTGTCCAAGAATTTGCTAAAAATCATAAACTCCGACTAAAAAATTTAATCCGACCGCAACCCGCAAATTTTTCTATACGTCTTCGTTTCCGATTTTCTTAATACTGAAACAAGTTCAGCACAGGCCGCAATTTTTGGAAGGCCAATTAATGTAAAAACATTAATGCTGAAAACGAGAAACTCGCTCGGACGCGGCTTCCTCCTTTCGTAAATGAGGATTAAGTAGGATTTTGGGGTCGTTGCGAGGGTGGGGTAGTCGCGAGTTTTGCTCGTGACTATAGGATATCCTTGAAACATATCCGAGTGTTCGTGCAATGCCATCAAAGCATGCTGTCGTTGCTGCATTATTCATTAGAATAAAATTAATCCAAACACCAAAAACAAATTGGACGTATAATTAGTGGTAGAAAGAAGGAGATTTTAGTGTCGTTGTTTAATGTTCCGCTTGATGCACACTTTCTTCAAAAAGCATCAAGCGACAGCAGGTCAAAGGATAGATAAATGTTAGGTCGAATTTCATCCTGTATTGATTACTTAATATTGATCCTAATTTCGGTGCTCTTTGCATCGAATACCTACGCCCAGTTCTCACCAACACCATTCATAGACCTTGAGTACTTCTACGATGGGGTCGGCAATGTTGACAGTATTGCCGACTACATAGATCCACAGAATAACTGCACCATGCAGTATGACAGCCTGGATAGACTAACCGTGGCAGATGGGCCCTGGGGAGCCGGAGCTTTCACATATGATTCAATAGGAAACCGGACGAGCAAGGACATAAACGGTCAGAACATAAGCTATGCATACGGGACGTCTGACAATCGTCTCAGCGGATTCTCATACGATGCGAACGGAAACATAATAGGCGATGGAACATTCACCTACACATACGATTCAGAGAACAGGCTTGTACAGGTAACAAATGGAACAGATGTGATCACCTATGGATATGATGGAGATGGCAGGCGGATAAGTCAGACGATAAATGGCGAGACAACAATCTTTGCCTACGGAGTGGGGCTGAATGTACTGACTGAGTTTAGCGGTACCGGGGTTCCAAAGCTTGATTACATTTATGCGGGAAGCAGGAACATAGCGAGGATAAACTTTGACGGCGCCGGGGTTCCTGTGAGTAAGACGTTTTATCATCCCGATCACCTTGGCTCAACGATTGGTTTAACAGATCAGGAGACAACAAAAGTATGGGACAGGATGTATCTGCCTTATGGAGAGACTTTTACTGGGACAGGAACAACAGAGAACACACATCAATACACTGCAAAAGAACTAGAGACTGCAACCGGCCTTTATTATTACGGGGCTAGATACCACAACCCAAACATTGGAAGATTTATGTCTGTCGACCCCGCAGGCGCCGACCCAGCCGATCCCCAGAGCTGGAATCGATATGCGTATGTACAGAATAACCCTTTGACCTTTAGTGATCCTGATGGAGAGTTTTTAGAGACTGCGTGGGATGCTTTTAATATAGCACTTGGTGTTTATTCCTTAAAACAAAATCTGACCAACGGGAATTATTCTGATGCATTAATAGATGGTGGGGGTATAGTTATTGATAGTGCTGCAGCCTTAACTCCATTTATTCCTGGTGGTGTCGGCGCGGCCATCAGAGCTGGTACGAAAGGGTCAAAAGCGGTTGGTTTTATAAACAACGCAGAGAACCTTAAAGTTTTAAAAAAGCCAAAACGATTTGCAGACGCCGGTGGTTTTGTTAGATCATTTGTGACAAAAGAGGATCAAAAATTCTTTAGAGTATTTTGTGGCAAAAATAGAACAGGTGGTTTTCTCACGAAAGTGAGACCTAGAAACAGGAAATTAGCCATTGAAGGATTAGCCTTACCACCTGAGAATTGCGCTGAATTCATTCAAGAGGTGATAGTACCAGCTGGCACAAGGTTGCAAAGATCTAGAGCTTTACCAGTACCTGGATTTGGTCGATTTAGAGGAGGATTAGAGCAGTTTGAATTACTGGACAGAATACCTGAAAAATACTTTGGACCTGGAGTATTCTTAGAGTGATAGACGTAACGTTTTTGGGAAATTCGATCACAATAGATGGAAAGAAGTATAATCTTTCCTTCCCTATCAAAGAAGCGTTCGCACTAGAAGACAAGGTTATTGTGTTATTTGATCCTGATTCGTATATACCTAAGTTTGGTCAATTCCAAAATCTAATAGCTTTAGATGTACATGGCAATGAAATTTGGAAAGCCGAATTACCAACGAATGAATCAGGCGACTGTTACTATATGATAACAGACGTAAAACCTTTGAAAGCCTCTTCATTTAAATCGTACGAATGTCAGGTCGATCCCTCTACTGGAAAGATAGTTGATATGGTTTTTTATAAATAAAAATGCAAACGTAAGGGATCCTGGGGAGTCGTACCTCAACAGGATATTGCGCAAACCTCTTAGCCTAATACCATGGTAGACTTTGCCCGTCGTTTTATGACGTTGATATTCATGCCCGAAACCAGCCGTTTTTATATTGCTAAAATAATTATGTTATAATTAGCAATACTATCAGTTCGAATAAAATGAGGAAAGAGTATGATTTTTCCAAATCCGTAAAAAACCCGTATACCAAAAAACTCAAAAAACAGATTACGATTCGTCTGGAAACTGAAACTATTGAATATTTTAAAAAGATTGCGGCAGAGACAGATATTCCATATCAGAAATTGATAAATCTCTACTTAAGAAGCTGCGCTCAGAATAAAATCAAGCCTTCAATAAATTGGAAAAGCTGATGAATTGCCTGTCCTGAAGCGTTACCTGATTCTTCTCATTTTTACTCTATTGTGCAGATGGTATCTGAACACCCCGATAAACCTTCAACCGAATCGGCGCATCCTCCTGTTGCAGGACAGCAGAATGGATTCATCGAACTGCATCCACCGCATGTTCCGGGCGGGCATGTTGGAACTGGATTTGGGGTCGGAGTAGGACAGGGTGCAGGCGTATTTAAGTTCACAGTGAAGCTACCGCCGCTGGGCTGAGTAAACTGGCACGGCGGATCAGGATCGAATTGTGTTCCTCCATGGCATTCGCTGTTATCGCCTGGGGTGAAGCCGCATGGTGGATCCAGCCGTTCAGCGCAGCCGTCACACCCTAATGGGAAAACACCGGATACATTTTGGTTTCCCGTCTCACAATCTACCGGCCCGGCTTCCGTACCGTCGGTTATGCTAACGGGCTCGTTAAAGCCATTGACTAGGCTAATGTCGTAGGTGTCTGTTCCATTGGAATAGATATTAAATTCGACTTGCGTCTTATCGCAGAATTGGGAAGGCGGAGCGTTGAAGGCGATCGTGAACATAGCATTGCAAGTCGTATCGGTCAGGGGTAAATCCTGGCTGCTATTAGCGTCCAGGGTGAAGCTGCAGTTTAAATCGGAAGAATCTATCTCGCTGCAGAAGGATGACCAGGCCTCGGACGTGACGCATGAGGTAGATTCAAAGCTAATATAGACGTCAGCGGATACATCTTGGTTGTTCATGATCGTGACCGATGTAACCCCATCTCCATCATCTCCATCCAAGGGGGGTGGGCCGCCATCACCATCGCCACCTCCGTTGTTGTCATGGCATCCACCTACAGTCCCTAAAGCAATAAAAACGAATAAAGCAAATACCCCAAAAAATGAAATCCATCTATTTTTAATCATTATTGGCCTCGTCTTCCCAGATATGATCTTTTTGGATAAGAAAAACTTTAGCTTAAATCAACAGGAGAGAGGGCTAAATTTACGAACTTAATTAGTATTTGAGAACTTAGCTCGCGAACGTTCTCTTCTCGCTGGTCAGTCTTTGGCGTTTTCATCAATCCAAATCCATCTGAGTAATTTTCATATTATATCCCAGAATTTTTAAAAAATGCAGAAAAGTTTTTTCTAATCAAAAGGAGATATACTCCTTTTTAAGATGTGATAGGAAATAGTGGGCGACCCCATGCATTTATATATCAGAAATTGATACATCTCTTCTTAAGAAGCTGCGCACAGAATAAAATCAAGCCTTCAATAAATTGGGAAGGCTCATAGATTGTCCATTGTCCAGATGCGTCACCCATTTCTCAACTTATTCAAATTTCAACAATACAAAAGACCCGGGTTCCTAATTTTTCATTCGTAAGCATTGATCTCCTCCCTTTTAAAGGAGGATTTTAGCGTCATTGCGAGGAGTTTTATCCCGAAGCAATCTCCTGCCACCCCACCTGTAATCGGTGTAGCCTTGGCGTGGCGATCTCATATCTTTTTTTTAGAGGGATTTGTCCCCACGATTCGTCTTACCCCTTCCGATCCTGAATTAATCGAAGCGCCTGCCCAGTCGAAGAGCCATTAGTCGCCAAATATGTAGCGGAGGACTTTAGTCCTCCACTTTAGTTCTTTTTGATAATGAAAAAAAGAAAGAAAGCCAGAAAGAGGAAGATCTTGACAAGAAAACTATCGATGTTGATTTAAAAAATCGAAGGGTAGACGAACAAAAATAAAATAATTTAAACTACTTAATAAAAATGTGCTTGTTATCAATCTTTTGAATTTTAGTTAGAATAATGAAATAAGCAAAGCCTGACCTGGCCGACTGACCCGGTTGTCGTTAGAAAAATTTCTGTTTGGTCTTAAGAGGTCTCTTGTAATATAATTTATCTCCTGATGCCCACGAAAATGGATAAAAAGCTCAGGTGGAAATTCGATTTTTTGAGCGAGAATTCAAGAGATTGATGGAGGGATAAGATATGGCGGATACAAAAGCTTCAAATCTCGAGGGGATTATAAGTATCCTGAAGGAACATAAAGCAGAGTTGAAAGAAAGATACGGAGTTAGGGAAATAGGTATATTTGGCTCTTATGTTAGGGGGGGATATAAAGAAAAAAGCGACCTTGATGTACTTGTGGAATTTGAAGAGGATGCAAAAATCGGACTTTTAAAGTTTGTAAATTTGGAAAATTACTTGAGCCACCTTATTGGTTTCAAGGTTGATTTGGTCGAGAAATCCGCACTAAAGCCAAGAATAGGGGAGAACATATTAAGAGAAGTAATAACCCTGTGAAAAGAGAGATCGGAGATTATATTGAGGACATTATTGGCGCGATGGATAAGGCTGCGGATTTTGTTGGCAACGTGTCTTACGAAGAATTTACCCGAGACGATAAAACTATTTTTGCAGTAGTAAGAGCACTAGAAATCGTGGGTGAGGCGGTCAAAAACATTCCCAGTGATGTCAGAAAAAAGTATCCTGAAGTACCATGGAAGGATATTTCAGGTATGAGGAACAAAGTTATCCATGAATATTTTGGAGTTAAGTTAAGTATCGTATGGAGAACTGTTAAGGAAGAATTACCACCATTGAAACCTCTATTTGAAAAAATCTTAAACGAACTAGAAAAATGAACATAGAAAAATACCTTGTGCTCAACAAGCATCTTCTTTCACTGTTTGGTGTAAATGATTTCAAAGAATTGCAGGAATAATTAAAAGGTGCACACGTTGACTTCGATAGCGATGGAAGAAGTCATTTAGAAATTAAAGGGGATTCTACCCTCTAGAGACAGGGACCTGAAAATCTCCCTAAATTTTCATTCGCTTTGATCTCCTCCTTTGTAAAGGAGGATTAAGGAGGATTTTGCGAAGCCTTATCCTTGCCTATTCTGAATTAATCGAAGCGCCAGTTGTACTAATTCAATCGAAGCGCCATCAGTCACCAGAAATGTAGCGGAGGATTTTAGTCCTCCACTTATCTTCTAATTGATGATGAAAAAGAGAAAGAGGACAAGAAGGAGGAAGTTCATTATGAGGGAAGTAAGTAAGATAGTTTAAGAAATACCAGAGAAGAAAAAGGGAAATAACTCATTTATTCACGTCCCCAGGGATTTTTCTCTTTGCAACTTTATAAGTTCATAAGAAAATCGGAGAAGAGCTAGGCCAACTATTACAAGGTATATTTATCAGAGGTATAATGGAAATAGATTAGTCATTGAAAACTGATTAGGAGTAAGAAAGCTAGAAGTGTTTGAGAATGAAACCTATCAGGTTGTCGGGTCATGCAAAAGATCAGGTTATTTTTAGAGGAACTTCCAAGGAAGAGGTTATTGAAGCTATTGAAACTTCCTAGTGGCAGCCTGCTGGGTTAGATCGTTTCGAGTGCAAAAAAGATTTCCCATATGACAAGGAATGGAATAATGTTTATTATAAAACAAAGCAAGTTCGACCGAATTTTATAGAGTAAGAAAAAGAGATTATTGTTATAACAGTTTATTCGTATTTCTTTTGACGGGAGGTTATAAATAATGAGAATAACGTATGATTCAGAGGTAGATGCATTGTATATTCGGTTCATAGAGACTACCGTCACTACTAAGCATGTGGCCGAAGGTATCGCAGTTGATTATGATGCAGAGGGGAAAATTGCAGGCATCGAAATTCTCGATGCTGTAAAAAAGTTCGGTACCGATGTATTTAAGAAAGTAACACTTGAGGATTTAGCCTTGCAGGCGTAATCTAAGTTTTATAAAACACTAACCACTTCCTAAATCCCAAGTTTGTGTTTGATGTGAGTGGGTAAAACTTTGAAAGTAAGATTCGACCCCAACTATTTTTATTAATATCCTTAAAGGGTTGCCTCCTGCCTGTCATTCCCTCATGCAGAAAGAGGGAATCCATAAATAAGTCATCGGTAGCCCCTGAGAAGTAATATACTCTCCCGTTGTCATCGCAAAGGGCAAAGCCCTGGTTTCTTAAAGGGTAACGTCCCCTTTGCTTTCTTAACTCCTTTAGAGTATGTTTAAGAAAGGAGTACATTGCAGTAGTTCTTTTCTAAATTAAGATTCACATCTAAATTTTCTTCTGAACCACTCGCATGATCCAATTTTATAGAAAGGAGGTACCTTAAAATGGCAGAACGTGAGATTGGCACTGTCAAGTGGTTCAATGCATCCAAAGGTTTTGGTTTTATTGAGCGCGAAAATGACAAAGACGTGTTTGTTCATCACACTGAAATAGCCGGCGAAGGCTATCGTTCACTCGATGAAGGGCAGCGCGTAGAATTCACGGTTACTGAAGGGCAAAAAGGCCCACAGGCCCAAAACGTTGTTCCCGCTAAGTAAGTCAATTTTTAGCTATACGAACAATAGAAAAAGCCCGGCGATTTTGCTGGGCTTTTTTATTTGTGACGCTGGGATCCCTAGTATAGTATTGTTCTGAATCATGGATCGTGGATCATGAATCCGGCATCGTAGCCTGGACCCGTTCGCTTATATTGAGAATCTACCTGCCGCCTGTCATTCTCGAATGCAGTAATCGGGAATCCGCATAGTTGTCAAATGCGAGAAACTACCTATCGAAGCAATCTCAGATCCTGTCATGATAAAAAAGGAATTGAACGGCCTTCCAAAAATTGGGTTAAGAAAATCAGAAACGGAGACGTTAAAATCTCCCTAAATCCCTCTTTAAGAAAGAGGGAATTTCCTCCTTTTCTAAAGGAGGATTAAGGAGGATTATAGCGAATTTTAGAAATCGTGGGGTCAGGCATGAATAAGTGAGTTATTTTTGTCTTTTGTTCTCCTTCTCCGCCTATTTTTCTCAATCGCCTCTGGTACTTTTCTAATCAAGAAGTTCTGCCTTCTCGTCGGCTTTTTTATATCATGACCAATCAGAAGATAAGTGGAGGACTGAAGTCCTCCGCTACCGGGGACTCCCCGCAGAGAGCCGATCGGATTTCTGGTCAATGACTACGATTATTGGAACTGATGAGATTGCTTCGAAACCAAGTTTCTCGCAATGACATCTTTGTACTCATGGATCCCCGATTAAGCCTGTGCCCGAATGTATCTCTGGGGCCAGGCATGAATAAATGAGGTATTTGTGTTTTTGCTCTTATTCACCGCTATTTCTTAAATCATCTTTCTTACTCCCCTCATCATGAACCTCCTGATTCTTCCCCCTTCTTTCTTGTCGTTTAAATTCGTTGAGAGATAGGCGGGAGATTGCCACAGGACTTTGCCCTTAGCGATCACGATAAAAGAGGAGATTGCTTCGCAGGAGCTCGCAATGACGTCCTTAGAACATTAGGGGTCAAATCTTTTGTTGACTAATTTTAAGAAATAACAA
>JBAUII010000029.1:0-3785 GCA_049682815.1 Thermodesulfobacteriota bacterium
AATGTCCTTACCGAAGGGGTAGGAAAAGTACTTGACATTTGCATACCCCCTGTCCAGTTTTTGGGGAGTAGCTCAATTGGCATTTAGTCTGACTCCTTTTTTCCTCGTTCGTCTGCCCCCAAAACTCAATTCAGGCCAATTCATGGGCTAATGATGGGAGTGTGACAAAATGAAGATTAACCCACGATCGGCCCTCTTTTTCGAGCGCTTCCCCAATCTGATGGCCGGTTTGACAGGAAGGGACAATGAGATATTTCTTCTCGAGCCGATGCTCAGCGCAGAACCGGAATAGATATTGGATAAGCAGGCTCATATTCCCTGATCTCCATTATCTATGCTTAATGCCCATATTCTTGATCTTACAAAATAAATCCTGGATCACTCTGCAATATATTTTGTATGCTCCAGATGCTGAATTGGATTCCTCATAACAATTCTACTTAAAAATATTTCATTATGTATAGCTCGAGCATAAATTTTGCGATTCTTCTAAATTGCTCGCTCCAATCCACGATGTCTTGACAATAAAAATCACGCGCTGCCCTATCCAATCTTCCGATATTCATGTTTAGACGTCTTCTTTTTGAATGAACCGAGTGGTTCAACTTGCTATAGCACTTAGTAAGATAGGTCTTTTTATCATCCTCTAAGTAGTCGGCTAGTTCATCTAGCATCATACGGTAGTCAGGAAAATGCCACCCCTTTTTATCGTTTAGCCAATCTTGGTATTTATCGTTATTTCTAAGAAAGTACATTATTGAAACGGAAATTTCGCAATAATTCCTGAGCACTTGGAAAGCTTGCTTGAAATAACGTTCCTTCGATAGGATGACCGAACATTCTAAATCGTTTGAGGATTCAAGGAGCAGTTCCTTAGGCAAATCAGATTTTAGAAACAAGATAGCGGAGACAATATCCCATGCATGCTCATATTTAAGCGCTAAACCAACATTATTTAAGTGCTCCTTTGAAATGGGTATGCCATCTTCTTTCGAGATGTCCCTATCAAATTCCCATTTATCTAAAAAACCATTAATAAGATAATCCCCATTCCATAGGACCAGAGATCGAGTAGTTTCTTTTTTTATTTATTCCCAGCTCAAACATTTAGTAAATTCAGTGATATCATCGGGCGGTTCACTACCAAAATCATATTCCGCTTTGAAACCTTCAAGGAGCACCAAGGCCTTTTCCTTGTTCATCACTAATTTTCTCCCATGTTTTATTGATTCAGTTAAAATCTCCTAAGATGCCCAATTCATGACGATGCCCTCGGTAAGGGATTAAAAGCTAATGGCCCTGCGAGATAGCATCGGTAAGTTCAACCTCGCTCAAGTCGGTTCGCCGATCATGCAGTCTTAAATAATCGAGTATCTGCATCAGTCCTGGTGATCGGCGACACGCGGTTCCAAAGACTTTTCTGTTCCATGCATAGAAGATATGCCCAGCCATTTCCCGGTCATCAGAAACAATTCATAAAAGACAAGCCATTCGGCCATCCATGGGATTATTGTTTCATGAAGATGCCAACCTTTTTGCCATTGCTGCTCTCGCCAGTCATAAAGACAGATGTTACGGTTACTATAAATGTGAGTACTTGGACTTGCCTCAATCTCAGGCTCCAAAATACGTATCTCTGGAGAATTCCAAGGTTCATAGACAATTTCAACCCGGTAACGCACACTTTGTTCAGATGGTTGAATCCATCCCCGATAAATCAGTTTCAATCCTTTAATGTGCGACACAAAAAAAGGAAATGCTCTGCGAACCAAATCCTTCTCGAAGACGATTTTCCGATATCTTTCAGTGTTATTTCTTAGAAATTTCGCCATAGAACTTGTGGGGGGGATTTGGAACTCTTGCACCATCTTTTGCGGATCCAATCACCCCAGAACTGTTGGTTCCCGCAATGCCTGCGCTTATTAAAGCAGCTTTGTTGAACAGTGTGCGCGTTTTTGCTGGGTCTTTATCATATGCCTCGAAATAGCCTTCACTCTGGAAAATCCACTCCCATCCTTCCCGGGCTTGTTTCTGGGTACATTCCGGCTGATGAAGGGTCCGGAGCTTTTCAAGCGCTTCAGCAACATGGTTACGAAGCTCAATCATGTTTGGATCGCTGGAAGATTTTGTGAGTTTGTCAAGAGGTGCCTTTGTTTGTGCCCGATTCTCAATCTCCAAACTATGGGCGAGCCTATCGCTAACTCTGCGTATGAGCCAATAAAAGCACTCATCATCTCGCTCGTAGCAAGTCGGCATTTTCTCTTCTGTAAGCATTGTAACCTTAAGACCGTTCGGCATATCCCAGGAATCGCCTCGGCTTCGTGCAAAGCGTTTAAGCAATCTGATCATTTTCCGCAGCTGATTGCCCAGCCCCTCACGTTGACTGTTTAGCTCTCTAACCCGCTCTTCAAACCAGCCGTTAATCTCTGTGGGGTTAGAAGCGATCCATCCATTCTCGCCGGCGAGCTCCTGACGCTCAAGGTCAGTTCCTTCATCGAATTTCCTATAGGCGGGGACGTCGACATGATGGCCCTCTTTATAGAAGACGCGGACACAGTTGCCATGAATATCTGGCTTTTTATCGAACTTTGGGTCTTCAAGAGCATTCCGAACCATCTCCTGTGTCTCTCTTACAGTCTTGTCTGTCCTATCCTCTTTTTTTAAGTCTTCTGTATAGAACCACACACCATCATCGATGTCGTAAGAATTGCCCTCTTCTTGGACCGTCGTTTGAATCGCCATGGATCCTTGTGGAATAAAGTGACTATCTGGTAGCCGTAAGGACATCGTGAACAGTTTTCTAATGCTTCCAACCGTAAGGACATCGTGAACACTTGACGGATCAAGCGATCGGATCAATAGCCTTTCCGACGAACGGAAATGGAAAAGTCTTGATAACCTTTCCCTCGAACTTGACGAAGACTCGACGATGGTGCGTCGAGAGCGTGGCCACGACATACTGTCGTTCCAATCTACGACGGATGAAGTATTCGGCACCGTTGAATTCGATGTAACCGTGGGCGTCCACCTTACGAACGAAAGAAACATGCCCCTTGGCGATCGGCAAAGCCAGGTGTCCTCGGTCATCAAGGTAATGCTCGAGACTTAAAGCGGACGGAAGATGACGGAGTGTCGGCCAGAGTTGATCGCGGAGTATTCCGGGGAACCGGGTCCCGTGGTCGGCCAGGGTGAGGCTTCGGCTGGGCTTCTGGACGTGGTAGTAGCGAAGGAAACGATCGCTCGTCCTACGCAAGGCCCGAAGATCCGGACAGGGATGACGAAGAACCCGCGCTTGCCAGACCGCATTGAAACTTTCGATAGCAGCGTTGCGGCCGGGTTCTTTCGGAGGGATGAATCGAAGATGGACGCCCAACAGGAGGTGAAGACGGATGATCTGGGAGAGGCTGTAGCGATACCGTCCTCCTCCTGCCGCAGACATCTCGTTATCCATCTGGGAGACCCGGGGAAGCCCCATAACTCGCCAGGAATCAACCAGATGACGACTAAGCGAGCTCGTTCTCTTGTCGCGGAACTGGCTGGCTGCGGCGGTCTGTCCGGCGACATCAATGGAATGGATGGAATAGAAGCGGGTGACTCCTCCGGGCCCGCGGAGATGACGGGGCCCGACCAGGTCGGTTTGCTGAAGGTCGCCCATTTTACGAGCCGGGACATAGGGATAGGGCGGTCCGCCGGGAGTACGCTTGACCTTGACCTTCTTTGTCTTGCCGGCCCGGGCCAGGATCTTCTCGATGGTCGAGATAGCAGGGAGCCGACGTATTCCTCGT
>JBAUII010000030.1:0-4334 GCA_049682815.1 Thermodesulfobacteriota bacterium
CCGAAAAGGACCAATCAAAATAAATCTACTCATGAAATAGTAAGAATCTTGTCCGCGAAATATCTAATATCGACAGGGACGACGTAAAGATTCCCGCTTCTACAATTCATATCGTTTTTATGTATAATCTTGTCTATATTGATAGCATTGGAGGGCTGGCAGAACGGCTAATGCACCGGTCTTGAAAACCGGCGTCCGAAAGGACTTGGGGGTTCGAATCCCTCGCCCTCCGCCAGATCGCCACAGAGGACACAGAGAATAAAGAGGGGAAACGGATATATAAATTGTAGGAAGTATATTGAATTAGTAAATCGGATGGGCTGGGTCTTTTGGGAAAGCTTAAGCCGTCGCGTCCAGCCTCAGGAAGATATATGCCTTTTTTGAAATCAACTTACTTGACGCTACCGGTACTCATCAATTTTGGTGGAAGCATATTAGTTAATGGTATAAAAAAACTATCTCGATATTCTCCGTGTTCTCTGTGGCCATGAAAGGAAAGCTGTATGTTGTATCAACGCCTATCGGGAATATTGAGGATATATCTCTCAGGGCCATCAGAATTCTGAAAGAAGTTGATCTCATCGCTTGTGAAGACACTAGAAATACCCGAAAGCTCCTTTCCCACTATCAGATCAAAAAACCCCTTACAAGTTATCACGAGCACAATGAGAAGGAGAAAGCAAAACAACTCCTAAGGCATTTGAGAGCCGGCAAGAATATCGCTCTGGTTTCTGATGCCGGGACCCCTGGCATCTCTGACCCAGGATTTAGACTCGTCAAGATTGCCGCCGAAAATGAAATAGATGTAATCAGTGTTCCTGGACCATCAGCGGCAGTTGCGGCATTGAGTATATCGGGACTTCCTACATCAAGTTTCGGCTTTTTCGGTTTTCCTCCAAAGACCAATAATAAGAAAGAGCAATTTCTGAAAGACATTAAGGACCTGGATCAAACTCTTATATTTTATGAATCATCCAGAAGAATTGTAGACACACTCTCATCAATTATTGAAGTGTTTGGAGATAGGCAGATCTCGGTAAGCCGAGAGCTAACAAAGGTGTTTGAAGAAACCATAATGGGGAAGATTTCCGATGTGATTGAAAAATTAAGAGAGAAAAAAGAATTAAAGGGCGAATTTACGGTTGTGGTCGAAGGGAACAAAGATAAACATAGAGAATTTTCAATCGAAACATTAGAACGAGACATAAGATCTTATAAGGATAGAGGATTTAGTTTGAAAAAAACAGTTGAAGAGCTTGCCATGGAGTCAAAACTACCCAAAAACCAGCTTTACAGAGAAGCGCTAAAAATCTGGAACAGGTAATTTTCAAAATACACCACCCGAATTCTACGCCCCCTTATGTTTTATTTTCCTGTCTTTCTCAATTTCCTCCCCCACCCTGACGTCCTTTTCCATTTTCTTCTTTTTATCAATTGCCTCGCCCTGAATCTGAGCCTTACACGTGTCACAGATTGAAACCTCAGACGGCCTTCCACAAATCATACATACCTTTTTCTTTTCCGACATACGACCTCCTCTTAAGTTAATTGCCACAGAGAACACAGAGATTATAGAGATATTCTTTTTATACAAACAAATAATGTTCTTTCATCAAAATTGACGAGTACTGATAGCGTCAAATCAGTGGATTTCAAATAAGACATTTATCTTCCTGAAGCTGCACCGGAAGGCTTCAGCGTACTTGGATAACCCTGCCTGTCCGATCTATGAATGTATTTTATTTACTATAAATTATACATCCATCTTTCCCTCTTCCGTTCTCTGTGTCCTCCGTGGCAATAAATGAAACAGAGAACACAGAGTTTATAGAGATATTCTTTTTATACCATCAACCAATCTTCTTTCACCAAAATTTATGAGTAATGCTCGCCTCAAACCAGTGGATTTTAAATATGATAGTACTTGGGCAGTTGCCACATCCGGTAGGATGCTCAAAGACTTTATTTCAACTATGACTTCATTTTCAACGAGCAAATCCAATCTTTGCCCATGAATCACACAACCTTTATAAATCACATCTATAGAAACCTGCTTTCCGTAGTGAATATTTTGAAGCATAAATTCGTGGCAAAGCGCCTCTTCGTAAATGGATTCCAGAAGCCCTGGGCCTAATATACGATGAACTTCAATCGCAGCTCCGATGATGTTTTGTGTTACTCTATCCTCCACTATTTCCGTGTGCACCCCTGCTAAATTGTAAACGAAACCTTTGAAAAACCCCCGGTTACCCGATTTATTAGTTGCATCAAAATTTACTAACATAAATTATACGTCAAATTTTTGCTTATATATTCTCTGTGTGCTCTGTGGCTATAATCTACTTTTTAGATTGGGGGGCGTCTTTCTCTCCAGTTTGTATGTTGCTCGTATCCATAGGCTACTCGCAATATCGTTTCTTCATCGAATGGCTTCCCAAGAATCTGAAGTCCTATGGGAAGACCATTTGTCGTAAACCCACATGGTATGGAGATGCCTGGAAGCCCTGCGAGGTTACATGGAATCGTAAAAATATCGGAAAGATACATCTTAAGTGGATCATCACTTTTCTCACCGATCCTAAAGGCGGGTTCCGGGGTTGTCGGTGTCACGATTACATCTACACGTTTAAAGGCTTCCTCAAAATCCCTCTTTATGAGAGTCCTCACACGCTGGGCCTTCAAATAGTAGGCATCATAATAACCCGCAGATAGCCCGTAAGTACCTATCATTATTCTTCTTTTAACCTCGTCACCAAATCCGGCAGCTCTGGTTTCTCTATACATATCAAAAAGGCTCTTAGCTTGGGTCATCCGAAGGCCATACCTGACCCCATCATACCTTGCCAGGTTTGAGCTAGCCTCGGAAGGGGCAATGATGTAATAAGCTGAAACCGCATACTCTGTGTGTGGAAGTGAAATCTCTTCTACATCACCACCAAGATCTTCAAGCAATGCTATAGCATCTCGTATTGCTTGCTCAACCTCGCTATCTATTCCCTTAACAAAATACTCTTGAGGAACCCCTATCCTGATACCCCTGATACCATCTTTAAGGCATTCCCTGTAATCGGGAACAGAAATATTTACGGACGTCGAATCCCTAGAATCACCCCCTGAGATTAATCCCAGCATAATTGCGGCATCCTCGACCGATTTGGCTATAGGCCCCCCCTGATCGAGAGAAGAAGCAAACGCAATCATACCAAATCTGCTCACTCTACCATAAGTGGGTTTCATGCCGACGACGCCACAAAGGGCTGCAGGCTGCCTGATTGAGCCACCTGTATCGGTTCCGACCGAAGCAAAGCAAAGTGAAGCCGCAACCGCAGAAGCAGAACCCCCGCTAGAGCCTCCTGGAACCCTTTCCAAATCCCAGGGATTCATCGTAGGGCCAAAATATGAAGTTTCCGTAGATGAACCCATGGCAAACTCATCCATATTGCTCTTCCCCAATATTATTGCTCCCGCATCTTTCAGTTTTTTCGCAACGGTCGAGTCATAGGGAGACACAAAGTTTTCCAAAATCTTCGAGCCACAGGTCGTTCGCACACCCATCATAACGAATATATCCTTAATACTTATTGGGATCCCATGCAGCGGACTCCGGTACTTGCCAGAAGCAATTTCTCTATCAGCCTCCTCTGCGGACTCAACCGACTGATCTTTGAGAACCGTTATATACGAATTTAGCTTACTATCGAGCTTCTCGATCCGACTCAGTAATGATTGTGTAAGTTCAAGGGACGAAACTTCTCGCTGCCTTATTAAATCAGAAGTCTCTCGTATCGTGAGAAACGGCAGATCCATTTGCTTCTCCTTATCCTTCTATTACCTTGGGAACGGCGAAGAAATCATGCTCCCTATCTGGGGAGTTCTCTAAAGCCTGATCGACGCTAAGCCATGGTTCGACTATATCCCTTCTTAGGGGAGTGCTAATCTCTAATACGTGATAAGTAGGTTCTACACCGGAGGTGTCTAGCGTATTGAGATTTTCTATATATCCAAGAATATTTTCTAGTTGTTCTCGAAACTTATCAATCTCATTCTCCTGGAACTCTAACCTTGCCAGTTCAGCGACGTGTAAGACAGTTTCTCTTGTGATTTTCATCTTTTTACTTCCTTTTCTATAAAAGGGCGCATGACTTAACCGAGATAAATAAACGACTGGCCAATTAACAAAAACATTGAAGATTGCTTCCCTTTTTCAAAGTCGCTCGCACTTGTAAAAGCGAGATATGTCGAAACAGAATGTTTAAGGTAATTTTCTTCATATATTTTACTCTTTCTTGTTACTTCTTTGTCTTGATACTGAAACGAGTTCAGCACAGGTACAA
>JBAUII010000031.1:0-30042 GCA_049682815.1 Thermodesulfobacteriota bacterium
TCTTTAGGTAGTTTCCCATCGCCGCCTCCATGTGTTTTACATGAAGGTTGGCGCTACATCTTGTCTACCTCAAGTGGCCGGTTTTGAAGTGCCGATTGGTGGCCGGTTTTAAGTGCCTGCTAACAAAATGATGGAGATTTATTATACGTCGCTATCGGGGCAAGCGATGCAGTTGGAATCGGGGCCGTTCCGCTTACAAATGGCTATGTCTTTAGAATCAGAGACGCATTAGAAGAGGAGTCCTTCAATGTGGATTTGAGAAACCTAGGTATACTGGCAGCGGAATTGGATGAAATAAAATTGGCGGTTGAACTTCTTCTATCGGATATAGCTTTAGGAATTGTCGGCGCCCCCGATTTAATTACTATATGGGTCGGAGCGAATGACATAATTTCAGGCGTAACGCCTGAAGAATTTGAATCCAATTTGGAAGATATTTTAATACAACTTAGCGAGGAGACATCGGCTTTTATAGTAATTGCCAATATCCCTGACCTCACCCAGCTTCCCAGCTTTATTGAAAACCCTGATGATGATGTAACATTAGAACGTATAAATGCCTTCAACAGCATAATCGAATCTCTAGCCATTGAATTTGATATCCCAGTCGTAGACCTATTTGAAGAACCAATTGACGATATGCTGGTAAGTCAGGATGGCTTTCATCCGAGCAACGAAGGCCACCAAAGGATAGCCGATCTCTTTCTTGAAATAATTCTTCCCGAATTCTAATAAGTAAAAAACTATGGGGTCGTTTCTTAACCTTAGGCTAAAAGCTTGTTTTGTGATCTGCAGGAAAACGATGATTTTATGGTGGGGTCGAATCCCTGGGGTCGGGCGTGAATAAATGAGTTATTTTTCTTTTGGTTGTTCTTCCCCTTTGCTATCCTCTTTCTTTATTTCATTGTCAACTAGCGGATAAGTGGAGGACTGAAGTCCTCCGCTACATGTCAATTGCCGGCCGGTCTGCTCTGCGCATTGACGAAGGACAATTTCGAAGGACGATTTGTTTACCAGAAAAGAGCCTTGTCCGCATATCCATTTTTTGTGTCTAGTTTTTTTATTGCCGGAGGATTTGGGCAACAGCCCGTTGAGATACGACCCCCATACATAATATCTGATTTCCAATGTTATACGGGGAGTTAGTCAACTTCTAATCCTATTGAAGTATGGGGAGATACTATCTAAAAAACGTTCCAATTTTTTCAACTCGGTCAAGATCTCTTTACAATCTTTAACGAACTCTTCTGTGAAATCAACTGGAGATAGTTGCGGATCCCTAAACCTGTGATCAGTTTCAGCTCTGGCATCATGACAAATTTGAAAATATTCAAATTAAGCATTCGAAACTTTTGAGATCAGAGTTTTAAATAATGCCCATTGTCCTTTTTCTTCTTTTGTATCATCTCGTAATAAGTCTTCATCGGAAACTTTCAATTTATTTTTAAGTATTGTTAACAAAACGTCTTTATTTAGAGAATCCCTTCCTATAAGCTTGAATAGTTCAGAATGTGCGTTTTGATATTCCTTTTCCGTATTTATTACGGGGTATTTTAACCAAGGGTTTTCGGATTCATTCCTGAAAAGTTTCTCACCAGTTTTATCGTTAACTTTTCTTATCGTCTCATAAATTTGTTGTAGTGGGTCTTCATATTCAATGATTTCTGCGTCGAAGTTCTGTTTCCAATAAAGCTCATATTCCTTGTCCTCTTCTAGGAACTCTGGTTTTTCAATTTCGTGCGAAGCCCAGTGAAGCTGCTCCTTTTTAGGCAACTCTGATAAATCATGATCTATTACTGCAATTGCAACTTTGTCATCTTTTAATCTTCTTTTTCCGTATCTAATAATCGCAAAGGTATCAACGTCCCTTTCATTTTCTGGAAGACTAAAATAATAATCGTCTTTTGTCATAATAAGGCCTTCAACTATATCGTCTTTAATGTAATAACGATCTGGATAATTAAAATACTTATCCAAAACCTCTGGTTGAAAATAATAATGTTTTATTTGAATGTCTCCTTTATGGAGTCGATTTGTAAATGTACCGTAATCAACACTTTCTTTCGCAAAGGCTTTCTCAAGTATATCTCTTGAAGGAAAAGCTATAAGTGTGTCTACACCCTCTTGATTTTCATTGGTTGATTTTTCGGAATGATCACCGCTGCTTGGTGTCAATGGGATCGGAAAAAGTGCAGCTTCTCTTAAAGAAATTTTACCTTCATTAGCTAGTTCTTTTAGTTTCTCAATAACGACTGGATGAGTTAATCCCAGAGAATGAGAAAGATCGAGAGCACTTATTCCCGTAAATTCTTTCTTCCAATGTCCAATTATCTGATCTAATAACCTACTAATCATTCGAATAATTCTAACCGAATATGCTATAAAGGATAACTCATTCTTGATTATATTTTGGTTGGAACAGTAAAGGAATAGAGTAGAGGTCACCCATGAAAATGGCTGGCAACCCGAAAAAATTTTGGGGTCTGTTATAAGCTTTACAACCTGCTGAAAAGGTTAAGAAATCCAATAAATATAAAATTAACAATCAAAGAAATAGGGGATTTTTGTATTTGGTATAAGGTTCAGGACTCACCCCGCTTGTTCTCACTGTAATTTTTTAGTGGCGGGCGATGGGGGATTCGAACCCCCGACCTCTGGCTTCGGAGGCCAGTACTCTATCCGCTGAGCTAATCGCCCGATCTTGAGATCCCAAGCTCCTTCATTACAAGCTGCATATCCTCCCACAGGGGCTTCTTATATCCGGGGTTTCTCAATAACGCTGCGGGATGGTACGTTACCATAAGTTTTGCATGTCCATAAGTATGAAAATTCCCTCGCAATTCACCGAGCTTTGCCTTAGTATTTAAAACCGATTGAGCGGCAACGCTCCCAAGGCATACAATCACTGCCGGATCAATAGCCCTCAGCTGCTTGACTAAAAACTGACCGCAAGTTGCAACCTCATCTTGCTCCGGAGTTCTATTACCAGGCGGGCGGCATTTTACTACATTACATATATAAACATCGGAACGCTTAAGTCCCATAGCATTGATTATTTTCGTAAGAAGCTGCCCCGCCCTACCAACAAAGGGCTCTCCCTGAATATCTTCGTCCCTCCCCGGACCCTCTCCGACAAATACCAGCCGTGCCTTCGGATTCCCTTCACCAAATACAATATTCGTTCTACCCTCATGAAGTTTACACCTGGTGCAATCTCCGATCTCATCCCTGATCTCTTCAAGGGTTTGCTTCTTCGAAGCTGAATCAAAAATATTCAGTTGGAGATTTGCGCCAATCGTCGTCTTCACGGGTTGTTTCGTCCTCATTTCATCTTCTTCAATTGATGCATTTTTCAAATCTACCTTTCTTGGCTTCGCAACTAAATACTCAATACCCAGAGCCCTTTGGTATTCTACATATTTTCTGAGGTCTTCCAGTATCTTTTCTAACTCTGTTACCGAACCGATTTGATTCATAATAGACGTTTAATTAAAATATAGCATACCGCTGGAATGTTCAATAAAATTACAAAAATTTCACTAGCCATCGCCTTAAGAGTGAACGTTCTAAAATTTGCAAAAATCACAGAGAACGGATAACTTCCATACCCAACTCCATAAGTTCGGCCAAACGTTGCTTCGCCAATGCTCACGATCGTAGATAGTATATATTTCGTGGATAAAATTCTTACAATATTATGAATGGATTTATCTTCATCAATCCTTTTCAGAATGAAAAGGACTCGAACGGCCTTCCAAAAATTGCGTTAAAAAGATCAGGAACGGAGACGCTGAAATCCCCTCTAACTCCCCTTTGTAAAAGGGGAGGATGTCCATTTTCAGAACCTTCGCCAGAGGGAATTTCCTCCTTTTCTAAAGGAGGATTAAGGTGGATTTTAGCAAATTTTTGGGTAGCCTTGATTTTTGCTTCTTTGTACCTGTGCTGAACCATGTCCTGACGAAAGTCAGGATCTATTCAGTATAAAGACAAAGAAGTTAGAGAGAGTGGAGAAGAAAAATGAAGAAGATACCCTTAAGGATCTTGTTCCTGACATATCCGGCTGTTACAGCAATGACACCAAATTTATAGTGACCCATTTTCAATCATGAAGAAAAACTACAATCCACAAAAAATAGAAGAAAAGTGGCAGAAACTTTGGGAAGCTAAGAAATTATATGAAGTATCAGAAGATCCTCAAAGAGAGAAGTCCTACGTACTAGAAATGTTTCCCTACCCCTCTGGAAGAATCCACATGGGACACGTTAGGAACTACACAATTGGAGATGTAATAGCACGATACAATAGATCCAGAGGGTTCAATGTTCTGCATCCCATCGGATGGGATGCATTCGGCCTGCCAGCTGAAAACGCAGCGATACAGCATGGGGTACATCCGGCTAAATGGACATCCGATAACATCGAGCAGATGAGAGGCCAGCTCAAAAGACTTGGCTTCAGCTATGACTGGAGAAGGGAATTCGCTACATGTGAGCCGTCCTATTACAAGTGGGAGCAGATGGTATTTACGAGGATGCTTAAACGCGGGCTAGCATATAAAAAGAAATCGCTAGTAAACTGGTGTCCATCATGTGAGACCGTCCTCGCGAATGAGCAGGTGGAGGACGGAATGTGCTGGAGATGTAAATCTCATGTCCAGTCAAAAGAGATGGATGGCTGGTTTTTTAAAACGACTGATTATGCAGAAGAACTCCTTGCGTCGGGTGAAAATCTAAAAGATGGTTGGCCGGATAAGGTCATTGCCATGCAGAGGAACTGGATCGGAAAAAGCATCGGCGCAGAAGTCGACTTCCCCCTAGAAGAACCAATCGACGATGAGAGATTTTTAAGGATTTTCACGACCCGTCCCGACACACTGTTCGGGGTTACCTTCATGAGCATCGCTCCGGAGCATTCGTTATCCGAAAAATTAGCCAGAGGAAAACCAGCCGAAAAACAAGTCCTTGAGTTCATAAACAGGACTGTGAAGCAGACAAACCTCGAAAGAACTTCGGAGGGCGCTAAAAAAGAAGGGATCTTTACCGGCGCATACTGCAAGAACCCCTTGACAGGCGAACGAATTCCGATCTACGTAGCAAATTTTGTTCTCATTGAATACGGAACTGGAATTATTATGTGCGTACCCGCGCATGACCAGAGGGATTTTGAATTTGCTAAAGAATACAGTTTACCAATAAAGGTGGTTATCAGGCCAGGAAATAAAGTAGGGGCAATTCATGAATTGCCCCTGGAGACGCAAACAAAATTGGAAAGAGCATACGAAGAACCCGGGGTCATGGTTAACTCAGGTGAATTCTCCGGACTGCCGTCGGAGAGGGGAAAAGAGGAAATTATAAGAGACATAGAAAATAAAGGAATTGGCAGAAAACAAGTCAATTATAAACTAAGGGATTGGGGTATTTCACGTCAGAGATACTGGGGGGCTCCGATTCCCGTCGTTTATTGCGATTCATGCGGGGCTGTTCCCGTTCCCGATGAAGAGCTACCCGTAGAACTACCTCTTGATATAGAATTCACAGGAAAGGGCGGTTCTCCGCTCGCGAAACTAGAAGAATTTGTCAACACGAGATGTCCCAAGTGCGGAAAAGACGCTAAGCGGGAGACAGATACCATGGACACCTTTGTCGAATCCTCTTGGTATTTTCTGAGATATGCCTCCCCGGACTTCGATAAAGGAATGTTCGATCAAGAAAAGGTCGCCTACTGGCTTCCAGTTGATCAGTATATAGGTGGCATTGAACACGCAATCCTGCACCTTCTTTACGCAAGGTTCTTCACAAAGGTCTTGAGAGACATGGGAATGTGCAATTTGGATGAGCCATTCTCTCATCTGCTTACCCAAGGAATGGTTTTAAAAGATGGGGCCAAGATGTCGAAGTCCTTCGGGAATATCGTTGACCCGGACGACATGATCGAAAAATTTGGAGCCGATACTGTCCGGGTTTTCATGCTTTTTGCATCGCCAGTTCAAAGGGACCTCGACTGGAGCGACGAGGGAATCGAGGGAGCATATCGATTTTTAAACCGCTTGTGGAATCTCGTTCAAACTGCGCTTCCTAAAATAAGGGTAATTAAGAACAAGGAACCGGATTTAGATAAAATATCCAAATTCGCAAAAGAATTACATCTCAAGGTTCATAAGACGATTAAAAAAGTAACGGAAGATTTGGAGCGGTTCCAATTTAACACCGCTATCGCCGCGATAATGGAACTATTAAATGCTGCGTCCAGATTTGATTCCAAAGAAAAACATGACCTGGCCGTTCTAGCGGAATCGGTTGAATCCCTTGTCAGGCTTCTATACCCCATGGCTCCTCACATTGCAGAAGAGCTATGGGAACTAATCGGCTACGATGAGACACTCGTCGTAAAACCATGGTTGCAATGGAATAAACAGCTCATCGAAGGTGCATCTATCACGATCGTAATTCAGGTAAATGGGAAAGTAAGAAGCCAGACCTTGATGGAATCAGACTCGACACAGGAAGAAATTGAACGAGCCGCCTTATCAGATGAAAAGGTGAGAAACTACATCGCTGGAAGAGAAATCAAGAAGGTGATTGTCGTGCCCAAAAAACTTGTTAATGTGGTCATCTAACCATATCATTCGATAAAAAAGAAATTATTACCTTTGTTGACCTTTGATTTCTTTATGGTATTTTGAATCAGTCTGGAAGCGCTTATTAGAAATCGATAGAACTATTTCACTTAAAGCAGATATTTAACAAAGTAGCGTTTTAATTTCCCGATAAAATAACTACTCCACTCTGACTCGAATGGAGGCTTAAAGTTGTTCAGAGAAAATAAATTACCAAAGGATAGTAAACTTTTCACAAGAAAAGTTAAAGCTATAGAAGTTAAACCCAAGAAGACAATTTCTCAATTGCTTTCGGAGATGTCCCGAACCGGGTTTCAGGGCAGGAACTTGGCTAATGTAGTGGAAGTAATGGAAGAAATGTTGATGGATGGTGACACAACCATTCTATTTGGTTATGCTGGTTCTTTATCCACCACCGGTCAGTGGAAAATAATCAATTGGCTGATAGAGAACAATTATATTGATATACTCGTTCCAACTGGGGCAAACATCTCAGAAGACATAATTGACGCCATGGGACTTGGTTACTGGCAAGGAACCCATTTAGCAGATAATGAGGAACTGTTCAAGGAAGGCTTCAATAGGTACTACGACGTATACGGCGATGAATCTGATTATCTGAAGATGACAGAGCTAATCGCGGAATTTATCTTAAGCCTCGATGAAGACCATAAGTATTCTTCGAGGGAGTTTCTAAACCTTTTCGGGAAATGGCTGGGAGAAAGGGGCATCAGGAGTATTGTAACCGTAGCTGCCGAAAACGGAGTCCCAATTTTTTGCCCAGCCATAGCCGACAGCCCTTATGGCGATGCCGCGCTGATAGCCAAGAGCAAGGGTTTCACTTTGACGATCGACGCAATAAAAGATTATATAGAATTCATGAGCTTGGGGGGGCATGTAAAAGATACCGGAGTAATCTATATCGGCGGAGGGGTACCAAAGGATTTCATTCAACTTTTTGCTGTGACCAGCGATCTTCTCTACGAAGATAGAAGAATACCAAACAGAGACCACGGATTTAACAGGAAAAAAACGGGAAAAGCTGAGACATATTATCCACACAAATATGCCATACAGATAACGACTGATTCACCTCAATGGGGCGGTTTATCGGGATGCACGTTTGAAGAGGCGGTCTCCTGGGGTAAGGAATTACCGGATGGAGGATTGGTTCAGTGCTATTGTGATGCTACAATAGCTCTTCCTATAGTAACTCACGCACTAGCAGAAAGGGTTAAGCACAAGAGAAGAAAGAGAAATCTCATTAAATTACTAAACAATAAAAAACCTTGACGCCTCCTGGTCCAAAACTATTCTTTATGTCTTGTTTCCTGTCCTATTTTATCCAGTTATTATGCTCGAAAAAAGCGCTGAGCTGTCGCGAGACCTTTTCAGGGTCGGAAGAACCAAAAATACTAGTTATAACCGCAATCCCGTCTACACCTGTTTCTAGAACCAAAGCTACATTTTGAGGTGTTATTCCTCCTATCGCAAAAATTGGGATTTTGGGGATAGCCCTCTTTACCTCCCTCAATATTTCAAATGAGGTAGGCTGCCTGCCCGGCTTGGTCGGGGTGAAAAAAGGTGTTCCAAAGGCCAAATAATCTGCACCTTCTTTATGAGCTTCTATCCCCCTTTCTATACTGCCATAGCATGAAACCCCAATTATCGCCCTGTCCCCAAGTACGCTCCTCGCTTCCGCGATGGTGGGGTCATACTGGCCAAGATGAACCCCCTCTGCACCAATATCTCTTGCAATCTCAAGATAATCATTGATTATCAACGGCACATTATATCTCCTCGTGAGCTTAAGCAGCTCTCCAGCAAGCATCAGAATCTCTTCGCTTGATGATTCTTTTTCCCTGAGTTGAACTACTTTGGCACCACCCTTTATTGCCTTTTCGACCGTGTCAACGAGTCTTTTCCTCGGGATAAGCCTCTCGTCGGTAATGACATAGAGGCCTCTAATTTGATATTTCATCTACCAATTCAATCATAACCAATTCAATTAATTTCAACAACAAACTAAGAAAGTACTTGAAATATTTTTCCAGATAATTTAGAATGAGATTTAAAATTTGCGTGTAATTCATTTGAGTAATGACTCTATCTTAAAGGAGGTAGTTTCGGATGAGATGGCATGACTGGAAAACTATTTTTATTAGCCTGGCTCTTTTTTCCTTCGTTATCCTCCCTGTTTTTTTCAATTCAACAAAAGAAGCTAATGCCGCAGGAGCGCAAATACCCTACTCCTTCTTCCTCGAGCATCCCTATTCTATCACCGGCCTCCGGGCGAATATTGAGTTCATAGATACAGATGACGACGGGTGGCTGATAATGAACTCATATAGAGGGGATATTAATATTTACCAGAATCTTTTTGGAGTCTACGCCAAGTTTCCGTTTTCAGGCGTAACCGATTTTGGACCAGATAATGAGAGTGATTATGACTTCGGTAACTTAAGTCTTGGCACAAAATTTGTCGTACTTAACCTGGATAATGCTGTTCTCACGACCGGCTTCGAGGTTTTCATCCCCAGCGCAAATAATGGGCTCGGCACACTCGGCGCTCAGGAATATTTTAGAGATGTTGCAGCATTTGCAGACGATGCTTGGACTTTTAAACCATATGCGGCATTTGGTGTTAGTCAAGGGATCTTCGCATTCCAGGCAAATCTCGATTTCGACATCCTTACGAATGCGGAAAAACTCGATACTGTATTCGATACTGGAGGAGATAGCACTCAACTGATAATTAAATACGGAGCTGCGGGAAGCGTTACGCCGGAGCTGCCACTTCCATTCTCTACTAGCTTTATTTTAGAGTTGCTGCTCGCTTCTTCCACAACATTCGACGACAACATAACCGGAG
This sequence comes from Thermodesulfobacteriota bacterium, assembly GCA_049682815.1. GTDB lineage: Bacteria > Desulfobacterota_D > UBA1144 > Nemesobacterales > CSP1-2 > DASWID01. The sequence continues at coordinate 9,489 of JBAUII010000031.1, forward strand.
CCTATCTAACCCCTGGTCTAAGGTTCGGAGGACAGATCGTAAGCGTCGGCGCGGGTGTGGAAATTCCATTTGGAAGTAATGAGGTAACCGATTTTGCCAATTTCGGTTTCGTACTTGACCTGGTAATCAGATTCGGTTCATAGGCGAACTCTTTTATAAACTACTTAGGCGCCTGATATTCAAAAGAGCAAAATCGGACACCGAATATCCCCGCAACAAGCTGCGCAGTATCAGTATATAAGCATTTAGTCTCTCATTTCACTTCGACTAAAAGTAGAAATCTTTCTTTTTCAAGAATTAATTTGAATAGCCCTTGTTGTCATGCCCGAGGACCTTAATCGGGCATCCACGCGTTTTCTGGATTCCCGCTTACAATCCGCGGGAATGACGGGTTGTGAGATTGCTTCAATTTCGGAGCTTATCCCGAGTCATAAGAAATACAGGAACCAATGTCCCACCCAAATTACCGAATGTTTATATTCTTAAAAATTGCTTCCTCTATCGCTCGATAATTGTTAGGTAGCTCGACAGGCCTGTTCGCATATTTAGCGACGACTCCTTCAATTTCGCCCCTATGATACCCAATCTTAAATTCGACGAATTTAAGTCCATGAGCGGTAGATATTAACACAATTCTATCATCAGGTTTAAAAATGTTCCGCTTAAGGAGTTTTAGAAAAACCGCAATGGCAACACCAGTGTGGGGACAGTTGAAAGTTCCCGTCCGATCAACAAGCGCCGCCGCGTCTGATAGCTCCGTCTCACTTGCCTGCTCAACGATCCCGTCAAACGCCTTAAGGGTTTTGATTGCCTTGTTCACGCTCACGGGATTCCCAATTTGTATTGCGCTTGCGAGGGTCTTCTTTGCTTTAACGGAATGGAATTCCTTGAATCCTTTTAGGTAGCTTAAGTACAGGGGGTTAGCATTCTCGGCCTGTGCGCAAACCAAACGGGGTAGTCTATTAATCAGTCCAAGTTCATACATAATCAGAAAGCCCTTTCCTAGGGCAGATATATTGCCGAGATTTCCCCCCGGAACGATCACCCAGTCAGGGACCTCCCAGTCAAACTGCTGGCAGAGCTCAATGCTCACCGTTTTCTGCCCCTCGATGCGCAGAGAGTTCATGGAGTTAGCAAGATAGATATTATGGTCATCACAGATTCTTTGGACCATTTCCATGCAACCGTCAAAATCTGTATCAATTGAAAGGACCAGAGCCCCGTTGGCCAGTGGTTGGACGAGCTGAGCAATAGAAACCTTATCCTTGGGAAGAAAGACTATTGCCGGTATTCCCGCCGCAGCGCAATACGCGGCAAGGGCGGCTGATGTATCTCCCGTAGATGCACAGGCAGCAGCTGGGATCTCCTTACCCTCCGCGATCATCTGATTAACAACTGACACCAAAACCGTCATCCCCAAATCTTTGAATGAACCGGTATGACTGTTACCGCACATCTTAATCCAGAGGTCTTCAACTTTTACCTGCTTTCCAAATCTATCAGCCCAGAAAAGGTTGGTAGCACCCTCATACATCGAAACAGTATTGGCCTCCTCGACGTAGGGACAAACCCACTCTTTTTTACCCCACACAGAGCTTCCATAGGGCCAAATTTGTCTTCTATACCGGTCATCAAACAGATCTTTCCACTGTTGGGGAGTCTGTCTGCGAAGGGAGTCCATGTCGTGCACTACTTCAAGTAGGTTTGCGCACTTCGCGCAGCGATAAATTATTTCATCTAGTTGATATTTTTCTTCACAGGCCTCATTGATGCATTGAAACCAGGCTTTATATTCGCTCATATCTTAAAACAAAATACATTTCAGTATAGTAGGTGTCAACGCTGTCCGAAACAACGGCACTTTGCAGTCAATTTCTAAAGATTATTTGTCTACTGAAATCAAGATATTTAAAAATCCACAAAATTCGCCAGAATAATAATCTCTGGTGATCGGCTTCTTCAAAACATCTATAAACATGCCACAATCCCATACATCTTTGTTGACACTGTTCATCCGTTTTGGTAACCTGAGCTTGGAGGATGAGTAAAGAAAGGGTAAATATCATAGTGGAGGGGAGAGTCCAGGGTGTATTCTATAGAGCACGGACCATAGAAAAAGCAAGAGAGCTTCAGCTTAATGGGTGGGTAAAGAACAGAATTGACGGTACTGTTGAAATCGTAGCGGAGGGTAACAAACAAGACCTGGAAAGATTGGTGGATTGGAGCCAGCATGGACCTAAGCATGCACACGTGACCAAGGTAGAAGTAAAATGGGAGCCATTTGTGGATGAATTCACCGATTTCACGGTAAAATATTAATACAGTAAAAACGATGAATGATATAGTAATTAAGTGCATACCAGGTGGGAGCTTCCTGACAAACAGCTACATAATCGGCGATGGGAAAACTCTTGATGCTATCCTTATCGATCCAGGGAGCCAGGTGGGTGAAATACTAGACGAAATAGATAATTCCGGACTCATTGTCAAAAGGATAATAAACACTCACGCACATATTGATCATGCCGCGGGGGTTGAAGAAGCAAAGCAACAACTAGAAGCTGAATTTTACCTGCACCCTGAAGAAGAGCCGGTACTTAATGCACTACCCGAGTCAGCAGTGCGGTTTCCGGAATTTTCCGGAGTTAAGGTACCCAAGATCGACAAATTTATTGAAGAAGGGGACGAAATTCGAATCGGTAATTACACGGCTAAAGTAATACATACACCAGGTCATACATTTGGAAGCATTTGCCTTTTGATCAATGAACATGTAATTTCCGGTGATACACTTTTTGCAGGAAGTGTTGGAAGAGTAGATCTGACAGGTGGAACATCAATGCGCGAATTAGTTCGTTCTATCAAGACCAAACTGATGACGCTCCCAGATTCCTATAAAGTTTATCCGGGGCACGGACCTTATACAACGATCGGAATTGAGAGGAAATCAAATCCATTTATATCGGGAGGTGTGATTCTTCTCTAGAATGAAAAGATTCATAATCAAGACTGTTCTTATTCTGGTATGCATTTCGCTAGGTAGTTACATCTTCGCAAAAGAAATTACGAAGGTGTATTCACTATATAGAGAAAATGATGAGATAAAGAGAAGAATAGTAAAACTGAAAAAGGAAAACGAGGAGTTGCGAAAACAAATTACAGTCCTAAATACTGAAATTCCTATTATAGAAAAAATCGCAAGAGAAGAATTGGGAATGATTAAAAACAGTGAGAAGATTTATAAATTCCAAGAATAGCCTGAGCCGACCGACACGCTTCATTAAAAGTGTGTATTCTCTCTTATTATCAATTTTTATACTTTCTTTGCTATTTCAAAACGGTTTTAATAATATAAACACATACTCGCTAATCGCGGCCGCTCTCCTGTTCGTCTCGACGCTATACATAACCTCTACATGCATCAAAAATGAGATCGCGTCAGTCAGCCCCTTAGTCAAAATTGAGACTGCCCTTCTAATTACCCTGTGTTTAAGCGTACTGGTTCAAGCGATAGGAAAAGAATTATTTCCATCTTTCTATATAGTTACACCTCTACTGTTTGCATATGCAGGATGGCAGGGAGCGACACTGGCGACATTAGTAATTATAGTCGTACAAATCATTAACCCCCTTAATGATACAATCTCTTGGATTTTTCCTTTTTTAATATCGACTTATGGTTTGGGATACCTAATCAGAAAAAACCGATTTATGCCTCAAAACTTATTCAAGAAAAACGACAATACTAACCAAATAAAGATTGACCCAATCCTCCACAATTTAAAAGATACGGAACTTAGCGAAAATGAACTTAATAAAATTCAAGAAGTAAAAAGAGCGATAAACGAATCTGTAAGGCGACTCAATGAATCCGTATCTTCGCATACCATAGTATTATATCTAAAAGGAGATGATGGACTTTTCGAAATCGGAGATTTTATATCCCAAACTCCGGATTCCATTGACATCGGCCAGAGACTAAGCTTTCGGACGGGTTATTTTGGATGGGTCCTAAAAACTATTACACCGTTCAGTGCCGAAAACTTGAAACTGGGGGATAAAAATCTCTTCTACTACAAGAAAGAAATTCCAGTTAAATCCATCTTTATTATGCCAATTGTGATTCCGTCTGAAGGAGACCCCGGAGATAAATCAAAGGAACCAATCGGAGTGCTTGTTGTTGACAGTCTTGAGAAAGATGCATTTGGTCAATTTGAAAAAAATATAGCGTCTACGATTTCGGATGGATTAGGATTGATTCTTGAAAACTATAGCCTATCACAACGGGTGTCCATGAGTCAGAAAGAACTCAATTCCATATATGAGTTCACAAAACAACTCAGTTCTAGCCAGGAGATTGATGGTTTAATTGACCACGTTTTAAAAACGCTCGACAGGTTTCTAGAAGCAGATTTTCTTGGGATAACCCTTTCGGGTTCTGAAACAAACACTAGCGAACTGAGAAAGGCATTAGACGTTGATTTAAAAGACATAATTGAAACCACCATATTGCATCAAAACACCTTAATAGGTTTGGTAAATAAGAACAAGAAGATCCTGAATTTTGATGATATTTCCTCCAGTCGTATCTATAGAAGCGTGTTTGGCAAGGAAATTGATCTTGCATTGGGGATCAAGTCATTAAAATCAATATTGGTCTGCCCCTTCTTAGAGACTTCTATTGGTAGTAGGGGATACAGCGATAATATTTTGGGATGCTTAGTCCTCGGCAGAAAAACTAGCCATGCGTTTAGTGAAAAGGAGAGGAATCTAGTTAGCTATATTTGTCAGCAAACTGCCAGCGTTATTCAAAACTCGGCTAACTATCTTAAAATAAAGGAGCTTGCGATAAGTGACGGTCTAACTGGCCTCTACAATCGTAGCCATTTTCAGGAAATGTTATCTCACTCGCTTGACATGTCCGATAGACATGGTGAGCGCACCACTCTGATCATGATCGATGTCGATAACCTCAAGGATATAAACGAAAACCATGGTCGCGAAGAGGGAGATAGAGTCCTATCAGCTACCGCCAAGATGATTTCCAGATTCATCAGGAAACCAGACATCGCAGCAAGATATGGAGGACATGAGTTTGCGATTGTGCTTCCAAACACGGATAAGGAAAATGCATTGGTATGGACTCAAAAGTTTCAGGATAATTTAAGAAAGGCAATCTCGCCAAAGGACGCTGATGCACCTCATGTGACTTTCAGCCTTGGTGCTGCGACATACCCTGATAACGCTTCTGCTAAGGACTTGTTGATTGAAAAAACCAACCGCGCCCTTTACGAATCAAAACGGAACGGAGGAAATAGATTTACTCATTATGAGGATATTGAGCTTAAAGAATCGGTAATGTAAAAAAAGAGCAGTTCCGCACCGGACATCTTAGTATTCAAAGAAATGCTAGTAGGGAACGCATATATGCATTCCCTACAATCCGCGCAGAAAATCTAATGTTGGTCAATTGAAGATGTAGCGGAGGACTTTAGTCCTCCACGATCAATCAAATCCCCTCTCACTCCCCTTTTGTCTAAAAGGGGAGGATATTCTTGTCATCCCCGAGGACAGTTGTCGGGGATCCATCCCCGCCACAAGCACGCGGGGACAGGCTATGGATTCCCAATAAAGCTTGTCCCCTCATGTCTTCAGAGGGGAGCATTTGGGAATGACATGAGGGGTGAATTGCCGCCGACTATTCGCAGACGACAGAAACGTTGGTGGGGGTTTTCTACCCCGCATGGACTTGTTTATTTACTCCCCCTTTTAGAGAAAAGGGGGACTTAGGGGGATTTGAGATAATCAATAACTCACTCGTTAAGTGTATAGTCCCTGACGATCCTACCCCCAATATTTAAATTTATTATTTCTTCGGGCAAAGTTTATACAAATGCAAAAAGACTCCAGAAATCTTTACCAGCCGAAGAGAATCTTACTACCCGATAAAATATTTCCAAAAAAAAGCCTCGGACAGAACTTTATAATAGACCTTAACGTACTTGATCGTATCTCTGAAATCGCCGAGCTTACAAAAATCGATGAAGTACTCGAGATTGGTGCAGGCCTGGGCACCTTGACCGCCTACTTAGCCGAGAGGGCAAAACGTGTGGTCGCAATCGAAAAGGACAAAAGGCTCTTCGAAAAATTGATGAGGTCGGTTCGTCATCTTCCCAACGTGGATTTAGTAATGGGTGATGTTCTCAAAATAAACTTCAGAGAATTATTCACCGGAAATAAGATGAAGGTTATCTCGAATCTTCCCTACAGCATTTCATCCCCAATATTGATGAGATTGCTCGAGAACAGAGATATTTTCTCGCTCTTAGTTATCATGATTCAGCGTGAGGTAGGCGAAAGAATCACAGCCAGCCCAGGGGCTAGAGATTATGGCTCAATATCTGTACTTTTGCAAACATTCTTTGACATTTCGATTGAACTCACCGTACCTCCCGAGGCCTTCTGGCCAAAGCCAAAGGTTAACTCGGTTGTCCTGAAATTAAATCCGCTTCGAAATCCAAGAATCGAAATTCGTGATATGGAACTCTTCAAGAAGATTGTGAGGGCATCCTTCTCATCGAGAAGAAAAATTCTTGCCAATTCTCTTCGCTCACTCGTTCCTAAAGATGAAGCAGAAGAAATTCTAAAATCAGCTGAAATAGATAGAAAAAGAAGGGCGGAGACCCTCTCGATCGAGGAATTTGGGAGACTGACCAAAGAGGCTTTCAAAATCGTGGGTAAAATCTAAGACCTGTCTATCATCCGTCACCATACCTCCTCACCATACCTCTGGGAGGTCATGACCTCCCGGAGGTTAAAAATCTAATACATATGAACATACGAATTCAAAGACTTTGAGGTATCATGAAGTTTTTGTACCGGAATTGGGGGGCTGGCAGAACGGCCAATGCACCAGTCTTAAAAACCTATTTTAAAAACAAGTGCTTGTTAGTGTTATTTTGTATTTAATTGTGTACCTCCTTATAATTTCATAATTTTTCAAGTAGGGTAGATATAAAATGAGCAATTTGGCAGTTAATCTTAATCTCTCATCATTGATAGCTTGTCACGAGTGTGACCTACTTCATCTTATAAAGAAGCTGAATCCTGGTGAAGTGGCTAAGTGTTCTAGGTGCGGTGCTACTTTGTATAAAGAAAAAGAAAACAGTATAACTAGGACGCTTTCCCTCGCGATTGCAGGATTAATCCTTTACATACCAGCAAACTTCTATCCATTGATAGTCCTTAAAGTCATAGGAAATACGAGAGCAAATTCTCTTTTCACAGGGGTAAGGGAATTATATAAGGGGGATTTTTGGTTTGTAGCAACCTTGGTTTTAATCACGAGCATTGCATTGCCTTTATTTAACATCTTAGCATTGCTGTACGTAACGCTTTCTCTCAAGCTCGATAAAAGACTGCCCGGCGTTCCTGATGTATTTCGAATGTACAGTGAATTCCACGTTTGGGCTATGCTAGAGGTGTACATGTTGGGAATTCTAGTTGCTCTAACTAAGTTGGGTAGCATGGCTTCAGTCTATCTTGGTATTGGCCTCTACAGTTTTATTGGACTTCTAATTATCACTGTTTTCTCCTCAATGTCCTTAGAGCCTCGATTTGTTTGGAATAAAATAGACGAATGGAATAGATTGGAGGAAAAATGAGTTTACAACAATTAACCGCTGCAGAAGTATCGCTCATAAGTTGTCATGCATGTAATAAGTTACATCCTCTAGAATCATTTGCTGATCTCCATGAGGCCTTTTGTTTGCGTTGTGGGGCCAAGCTTCACATGCGAATACCGAACAGTATATCCAAAACTTGGGCTCTCGTTATTACTGCTGCGATATTCTACATTCCTGCCAACATCTACCCTGTTATGACAGTTCACGCATTAGGGACCGGTGATCCCCATACTATAATCGGGGGGGTTGAGGCGTTGTTTAACGGCGGGCAATGGCCACTCGCATTTTTGGTCTTTTTTGCAAGCATCTTTGTCCCCCTCATGAAAATTATGGGAATTATATATCTGTTGCTATCTGTGCAATTGGGCTGGGCCAAAAATCCAAAGCAAAAAACTTCCTTATACCGAATAGTTGAAGTGGTGGGCAAGTGGTCGATGATCGACATATTCATGATTTCGATTTTAGTAGCCCTCGTTCAGCTTGGCGCTGTTGCAGATATAGTAGCTGGTAAAGCAGCCACTTTTTTTTCTGCGGTCGTAGTGATGACTATGCTTGCTGCTATGAGTTTCGATCCAAGATTAATTTGGGACACAGCTAATGAGAAGAACAAAAAATAAATAATAACCTTGCAGCAAGCCGAAGAGAATTAAATTCTTAAATAAAATGCGGAGGGGAAATCATGAGTAATGATAAAAACTTAGCCGAAGTAAAAGTAAAAAAGGGAAGTCGCATCTCAGCGGTTTGGATAATCCCTATAGTTGCAATATTGATAGGTGCTTTCCTGGTGTATAAAAGCTATACCGAACGCGGTATCAATATAACAATCTCATATAAAACGGGTGAAGGTATTGAGGCTGAGAAAACCAAGGTTAAGTATGAAGGCGTTGAGGTTGGACAAGTTAAAGCTGTTAAATTGAATAGAAAGGATGACAATGTAATTGTTAGTGTCGAACTCAAAAAGGAAGCGGCAAGCTTTGCGAAAGAAGGATCTCGATTCTGGGTTGTGAGACCTAGGATCAGCGCAGGAGCTATTTCTGGATTAGACACATTAATATCAGGTTCATATATTAAAGTACGTCCAGGGCATGGTGTAACTACTAAGCACTTCACAGGGCTGGAAGAACCACCAGTCGGTGACCCTTCTCTACCTGGTTTACATATCACTATGGAAGCAGATGAATTAGGCTCACTACAAGTAGGTTCACCAATTTATTTTCGCAAGATAAAGGTTGGAGAGATTCACGGTCATTCATTTTCGGACGACAAAAAAGGTGTCCTTATTCATGCATATATAGAAAAAGAGTATGCACCACTAGTAACTGAAAATACTATGTTTTGGGATGCTAGCGGCATATTTGTTGAAGCCGGGCTATCCGGTGTAGAATTGAGAACTGAATCTCTTACCGCCCTTTTAGATGGTGGTATTACTTTTGATACACCAGATTTAGACGTAAATGATAAGCCAGTTGAAAATGGCACGGTTTTTAAGCTATACAAAGATCGTGAAAGCGCTATTTCACATGGGGGCTTGAAAATAATTGTGGAGGCCAAAGAACTTGGATCACTTAAAGAAGGAACCCCTGTCCTTTTCCGTCAGTTAAAGGTAGGAGAAATACAGGGCCACGAGCTTACACCGGATAATAAAGATGTTTATGTACATGTTTATATTTACCCTAAGTACTCTTCATTAGTGAGAGAAAACACGAAATTTTGGAATGTAAGCGGGTTTTCCATAGACGCCGGCCTTTCCGGTATGAACTTACGGTCAGAATCTCTTGAGACCCTATTGGAAGGAGGAATTGCTTTTGATATGCCTGGAGGTGAAATCGGACCACCTGCAGCGCAAGGTGCCGTTTTCACATTGTATGATAATCTTGAAAGCACAAAACCCAAAAGCGGTTTAAAGATCGCTTTGGAGGCAAAAGAACTTGGTTCACTTAAACAAGGGACACCTGTGCTCTTTCGTGACATTCAAGTTGGAAAAATCGAAGGACATAGATTGAAAAAAGACAACACAGGTGTGCATGTAGATCTATTCATTTATGATAAATACGCCTCCCTGGTTAGAGAAAATTCACGATTTTGGAATGTCAGCGGAATCGCGGTCGATGCTGGTCTTTCGTCTGGGGTAAAAATAAGAACTGGATCACTTGAAACTTTACTTGAAGGAGGTATTGCCTTTGAAACACCTTTCGGCAGTATAAGCGAACCGGCTAAAAACGGAACAATTTTTACGTTATACGATAGCTACGAAAGTGCCACCGAAGAAGGAATACCCATAACAATTACATTTAAAAGCACAGAAGGACTCGGCGGTGGATCATCAATCAAATACAAGGGTATGGATGTCGGTAAAGTTAAGAATATCAAACTCAGTGAAAGTTTGGATCATGTAGTTGTTAAAGCATTGCTGGATCCGTCAGCAGCAATTCTAGCTAAAGAAGGTACTAAATTTTGGGTAGCACGTCCGGAGATAGGCCTAAGTGGTCTGTCAAATCTAGACGCTATAATTTCCAAATATATAGAGGTACTGCCTGGCGGCGGATCACCGAGAAAAACATTCGTCGGATTAGAAGAAGCACCCTTAGAAACCAACGACAGATCGAATCTTAAGATTGTTTTGCTCTCGGATAAACTTGGCTCGGTGAGTGTTGGTGCGCCAATTTATTACCGACAAGTTCAAGTCGGCCTAGTTATTGGACATAAACTTGCAGATACTGCAAACGATGTAGAGATTCACTTAAGTATTGATGAGAAATATGCTCCATTGGTGCGCCAAAATACTAAATTTTGGAATGTTAGTGGTATTGGCGTTGATCTCTACCTATTTGGTGTGAAGGCAAAAACAGAATCACTCACTTCACTAATTAAGGGGGGTATTGCTTTTGCAACGCCGCTCAATGACAAGATGGGAAACGAAGTACAGAATGGAATGGTATTTCAACTGTACGATCAGCCAGAGAAAGAATGGCTCGCTTGGACACCAGTAATCAAACTTAATGAGGATAAGATTGTGGAGATCGAGCCATACAATGATAAAACTAAAAAAAGTGACACTACACAAAATCAAGTGAAATCATCTACCAAGAGAAATCGTACATCCTCAAAGGAAAAGCTTTCCGGTTTATCAGTGATAAATGGTCGAACCAATTGAGAGGCGTGTATAAAAGAGAATGAGCAGTGTAAATGTTAGGAAGCTTGCTTGTCTAATATTTGTCTTGACCTGTATATTCAATATCAGCAATTCCTCAGCGATTCAAATTAAAGCAAATCAAAATACATTAACTATAGGAGTTGCTGAAGAACCCCCATTTACTATCAAGAACGATGATGGTTCATGGTCTGGTCTTGCCATTGATCTTTGGAAAGAGATTTCAAAGGAACTTGGCGTAAAAAACGATTTTAAAGAGTTCGATTACGAATCACTGCTTCAAGCCTTAAAAAATAAAGAAATAGATGTAGGTGTAACTGCTCTACCTATAACAGCTTCAGAAGACAAACTCTTTGATTTCACTCAGCCCTATCTAACCACAAACCTTGCGATTGCCACTCATAGGGAGCCAGCTGGGGGATGGCAATTGATTTACAAAAATCTAACTAATAAAAACCTGCTTAAGGCTATATTCACATTATTGGGTTTATTATTTGTCGCTGGTCTATTAGTCTGGATTTTCGAACGCAGGCACCATGATGGCCAATTTAGCAGAGAAAAAGGTAAAGGGGTTGGTCAAGGGTTTTGGTGGGCAGCAGTAACGATGACTACCGTAGGTTATGGAGACAAGGTCCCTATAACATTTGGAGGAAGAATCATAGCATTGATATGGATGTTTATGTCAATTGCATTAATTTCCGTCTTGATTGGGACAATAAGTTCTTCCCTAACACTGAGCGAATTGCATAGTCTCGTAAGAGATCCTCGCGATTTAGCTCATGTAAGAGTTGGAGCGATGGTTGATTCTGAGGCTGCATTGTATCTCGAGCAGAATAAAGTTGACTTCAGTTCTTATTCTAGTGAAAATGATGGTCTCAAAGACCTCGCAAACAAAAATATCGACGCCTTCGTTGGAGATGAACCAGTAATCAGATACCTAATCAATCATAGATTTAAAAACCAATTAACCGTGTTACCGCATGGATTTGAAAGAGAATTTTTAGGTTTTGGATTGCCAGAGGATAGTCCATTACGAAAGAGAATAAATTTAATTCTTTTATCAATAATCCACTCTAATAGATGGCCGGATCTAACTCGTAATTACCTCGGTGTCGATGCCGGTATGAAAACTCGGAAAAACTAATTCTTTTAATAATTGAGAACTTTAGTTTTTTGTGGAGGACGAAATGCAGATTGTAAAGCTAAATAAAAATTCCACGGATGTAACGACCAAATCTTATGTGGCTGATTGGGTAGACCTTGATATGGAGTACCCAGAATCGATCCAATGGCTCAAAAAGGAAAGCAAATTAGACGAAGATCTAATTAATATATTGATTGAACGGAGTTACTCAAATCGGCGTCGTCACTACAACCATGGAACCTTAATTAATTTATGTGATACAAAACAAGCATCAAGTGGTGATACAATTGACATCAACTTCTTAGTTGAAGATAACCGTGTTATTACCGTTCATTGGGGCGAGATAGAGGCTATTACGAAATTTAATAGCATGCTGAAAAATGACAAGGAACCGGCTACATGTTGGGGAGTACTGGCATCAGTGGTTTCCATGCTTTCCGACGATATGGAGGATCGCAATAGTGAAATTGGATTAGAGATTGATAAATTAGAGGATCAGATCCTAGAATCCAATAATGAACTTCCAATGGATGAGCTCGCATCTCTTCGACGCCGTTTGATGAGAATGAGAAGATATAAAAAACCACTCGCGAATTTAATCAACAATATTTCAAATGACATGACACTCTCCATTGACAAAATTGTTAGAAACCAGATGAGTGAGACTTCGGAACAAATTGGAAGGCATGCAAATACTATTGAGTTATATATGGAAAGGGCAATGCTCATGCAGGATCAAATCCAAAATCACCTCTATGATAGAATGAACAGGGCGACTTATCGTTTAGGAGTAGTAGCTACTGTATTTCTTCCGCTAGGTTTTATAACTGGGCTGCTTGGTATAAACGTAGCTGGAATACCAGGGGAACACAATCATTTTGCTTTTTGGATGGTATGTCTTTTTCTCCTTATTGTTGCTATAGTTTCCACTGTACTCGTCAGTCGAAAAAAAGAATTCTAAATTTCTACGATAACTTCTATGGGCACCATACCATCTTATCTCTTTGAACTATTCACCTCCGTGTCATCACTCGACATTTCCCTCTGTCATCTCGAACCTTGTCCTGAGCTCCCGCGAAGGAGCTGTGAGAGATCTAGTAGTTAATTCTCCAAAAACAAGGGAAAGATTTCTCATATTCATTCGAAATTGTAGATGTCAAGTAATTCGAGGACAGTTTTTTAGATTTTAAGTGGGCATTCAAAAAATTACCAAAATCAATTCCAGAAGCGTTAAAAAAAGATTTGGGGTTGTAGTTGGATTAAATATTTTTAGCTGAAGGAATTGATTTAATAATTCCTAATTTTTTGTCAGCCCTTGATTTTTGCTTCTTTGTATCAAGACAAAGAAGTTAGAAAGAAAAGTAACATAAATGAATAAAACACTTTTAAAGATCTTGTCACTGAAACATCTGACTTTTACAATTGCGAGGAACTCTGAGAGAAATCAAACGGGACGAAGCAATCCCCAAGAATGAGATTGCTTCAATTTGCTTAACAAATTTCGCAATGACGCAGGAATGTTCGGATTGTGCGTCATCCCATCGGAAACTCTGCAGCGAATTCGCTATTTTAATCTACGAGGAAAGTAGCGTTCACCAATGATAGAAATATCTCTTATAAAAGACAACACAAACTACCAAAAAGAAAATCTGGACAAAATGGAAAAATTATTTAAGAGAAATTTTATCACTCGTGATGCCAACGAGCTGGAAAAACAGTTTAAATCAGAAACGCCAGAGATTCGAATTCATTTGAGACTGGCGCATGGTGTTTTACCGGTGGTACTTTTCACGGCAGTCGGCGACGATATGCTTAGAACAGTTAGTAATGAAATCTTCCTGAATGCATTTTTAAATCCCTGTTCAGAGGAGACACCCGCTTTGATATTCCATTTCCAAGGGCAAGTCAAGTCATTCCAATTCAAGATAAATTCAAGAGATGAAGAGCAAATCAAACTCGGATCGAAGACAGTTTTCGATACGCTTTTGAACTTTTTGAACGCCGAAAAACTACCATCTATAAACAAAGAATCTCTTTTCTTTGAGTATCTAGACGGAGATTGGAAAAAAGCTGAAAAGTATTAATTGTATTAGGTCCTGACCTATGGCTTATGATTTAGACACTGCATATTCAACTGCTTGTGGATTTTCTATTTGTTTAGAAGCATCTAATATTTCCAAGCCAACAATGTTACCGTCTTTGTCATAATCTAGTATTACTCCTGGTTTGTCTTCATCACTTTCTTCAATTTCAGCACCACTGAATAGGATTCGTAGAACATCGACATCAGGATCATAAGTGATTTTCATATATTGCTCCAATATTTTTCAATTTTGCTCGTCCTATAAACTGTTACAACTACAGGTGGTTCAAAGTTGTCATTTATGATAACTCGCAATAAGAAAATTTTACCACCACCGAAATCAATTTGCGAGTGATAAGCTTTCATCGAGCCTTTCTCCGAGATTATTTGTTGAGGACTTTCTAAAACTGATTCAACTAACTCAGATGAAATCTTGCGCCGCACCATTTCCTGCTTTGCATGTTTAGAGAATCTGAATTTCATTATTTCTCAGTAAATAATACTTCAATATCATAAATTGTTTTAAACCTGAAGTAATTATATTTTTACAAGTTTAATAACTAAAAATCCACCCAAATTATCATTTGATGCCCCTTCGATTCACTCAGTGTAGACTCCGTACAGCAATGCCACTCAAGGGTCATTCCCGAATGCTTCTATCGGGAATCCAGATTGTCATCGTACTTCGATGTACCTGTACTGAGTCTATCGAAGTGCTCAGTATAGGCTCCACTGTGGCGCTCTCCTGGCTAACTCTTGACGAACTAGGATACTCTGACGAAAACAAAGAAAAGGACAAGAAAGATGAAGCTATGACCGAGAAACTACAAGGATAGCTTATAAGTGTCAATTTGCATGCCTGGCCCCGAGTTTTTTCAAGTTCCCGTATTGATTTTTACAATAATCTTGGTTTTGATTCGAGACTTACAGCCGTTCCTGAGCCTATCTTTACTAATACACTTTATAGCACAGGCATCCTTCGTGATGATTTATTTTCACCCGTTTTTCCCCACATTAAAAATGAATGGGTATATAAGGAAGCTGATGACGAGGAAGAGATTGTTAAGGAAAGAATGATAGGGGCTTATGATATCCTCTACTCTTTTGAGAACGGAATTCGTGAGTGGCTAAATGGGGTTATGACAGATAAATTTGGGCCTAATTGGACGAAACTCCGTGTACATCCTGATGTACGTAAAGATTGGACAAGAAAGCGTGAGGAGGCATTGCGTAACGGTGAAGAGGAAAAGCCTCTTTTGTGGTATGCTGACTTCGCTGATTACAAAGACATTATAGTCCGTAAAGATAATTGGAGAGATGTTTTTTCATCCATATTTCGTAATCAGATGGCGATTCAAGAATCTTTCCGCAGATTAAATCTAATAAGAATCTGCACAATGCATACACGTGTCTTGGCAAAAGATGATATGCTTATCCTAACGGTTGAGGTACAGCTTGTTCTAAGGGCTATTAGGAAGATAAGGGATGAAGATTGATATTAATATTTCTAGGAATCTTTTAAGAGCTTCAATCTCTTAGAAAATTCCTCAACCCTTATCAAGTCTTATCAGCATCATCTTTTGGAAAAGATCTTGAATAATCCCAAGAGGACTTTGATAATTCGTCTGACGATGAAATATATAGACTCTTAGGAAAGAAATGGAAAAATTAGACTTGACACGTTCATATGAACCATCGATGGTCATCGGCTTTCCATTCCTTCTGTAAGTTAGAACACCATTTCTATTTCTTGCTACTTATCTGCTACCAACTCTTATAAATTATTGCTACTTATTTGCTACAAATGTATGATTTAGTTAACTTTGTCTCAAGGGGGAAGATTAGAATCAAAGTCTTATCTAATCTAAAAAGTCCTCTCACTCCTACTCAGGTCTCTCATGTAATTAAAACCCATAGGTCTTCAACAAGTAGAGCAATACTTTCCCTAGAGAAAAAAGGGCTGGTGAAATGTATTACTCCCAAGGAAAAGAAATGGCGTTATTATCAGACTACTCCACTTGGGAAGAAAGTATTGGGGAATATCTTACGTTAAGATGGTGGATATTAATTCAATGGATCCCAGAATTGAAAAAGTGCTTAATTACGTTGAAAAATGTTATGACCTAACTTCCACGGAAAAAAAAAGACTTTTAGAAAGATTATGGACATTTTCATCAAAAGTAAGGCAACCGAGAAAAGATGACAGATCGTGTAATAAGACACCTTACTTTGACAGATGGGATACTAACTCAAGTACAAGCTATCTTAATCAAAATGATCCAAGATATGCAACTAGGGAAGAATGCGAAAACGTTTTACTCACATTGCTTGTGTTACTTTTAGAAGCGTCCGACATTTCCTTTGACACTATTAGGGAAGATGTTGATTTAGATATGTTGAACGCTGTTTTAGAAAGAGAATTTAGATTCAACAATCTTAAATGCCTAGCAACAAACGAGGCAATCAGTAAAGAAGATATAAAAAAATCATTAACTTATGCTACACAGAGATTAGGTTCTTTTGATATCTCTACAGATTATATTAATGACCTTAGTGATGGGGGCCTGCATAGGCATGACAATGTCGGTTGGATTAAACCATTCCACATAAATCATAAGCTCAGGAAAATACTTAAAGATGAGTTTGTAAAGGCGGGTGGAAATAGTAAAAGTGCAAAAAAGGCTCTTGATAAAATTCAAGTAAAAGCATATTGCACAGATAAGTTTACTATGCCTCCGCATTTCTCTAATAGGGACATAAGATGGGCTACTTGGCCGGATAGCAACCAATATGCTTCCCATTATGAATGTTGCATGATTGAGTTGGAGTTAATGTGCCAAGTATTCGAGTTTGCGGGCGCTCCAAGACTCGAAAGTGAAATTAGAACAGAAATTCAAGAAAAGAGGCGGCAAACCATAAATGAAAATGCAAGAAGATGTTACATAACTGGGAAAGAAATGAACTTTACAATCTATCTTCAAGGAGCAATATCACCTAAGGGCGGAAAATCTGCTTACCATGTAAGTCACGTCAATCCTTTGACTCGGGGAGGAAAACATAATCACATCAATGTCGAATGGATTACGGAAGACGGTAATAGGATCCAAGGTAATGATACATTAGAAGAAATAGAAGAGAAATTGATAGACGCAGTAACTTATTACTTAGAAAGAAATCATACGTTTTTGCCGAGCACTACAAAAAATCTCTCAAAGTTAAGGGAGCTTCTCAGCATCAAGACCGGGAAGTAATCCTCTGATATGATGCATTGATTCCCGAGTGCTAATTTTATTTTCGATTACTTCTCTAACCTTGCTAGAAATTTGATTCTTAACTTGTTCGGATTTAGGGATAGGGATTATTAGCTCTTCGATTCTTCTACCCAAACTATTGATGATATCCTGGGTAAATGAGCGTGATTTTATTTGAGACTGAACCGCTGGAGAGGATAATAATGCCAAAAATAGATAATTATCGAAAGGAGCATCACCAGATACGCGAATCTTATATAAGTGACTTTGATAAAGCATCTTCACATCGTGTTTAGTAATGATTGCGCAAGTTCCTATTAGGTACGTGCCGTCCTTTACCATGAGAATATCACCTTCTCTAACATCTTGTTTATCTTTAAGCTTGAAATATACGTTCTCATCGACTAAATGCTTGGGATCAAGTTTTATTTCCCAGTTAGAGATATCTGAGGTGCGTATAAAAGGTATTTTCCCTGTTCCGTATGACAATTTGCCAATTTCATCACCTGTGTTAATGACCAAATAACCTTTTTCTAGTAGGTCTTTTATTTTGAAAAGCTCGTGAGAACTTTCGAGACCCTTAAAAATATCTTCATGGTCAATTACGTAATATTTTGGTGCCAAAACATGACCTTTGATTTCACTTGCCTTGATAAAAAAACCTAATTTACTTTTCTCGAGACTGCGTTTTTTAGTGAAATTTTGCGAGATAGTGGGCAAATCATCGTGGGGAATTGTGTTTCCTCTGCTATCGTGACCACACCATTTTGCTTCTGCCATAAATACAAATTTATCGGGTTCACATTTCCCTTTTTGCAAGACTACAAGGCTTACTTTTGTATGTGTACCTCCCTTGCCACTTGTCTTGAATAAATCTTCGGGCATTCCAGCAATGGCTATTGGGGTACAGTGTTCCATTATATACTGAACTACATACTTGTATTTTGGACTTGAGATCACACTTTCGGGTAAAACAATCCCCAATCTTCCTTTGTCCTCCAATAATGAAATGCAGCGTTCTAAGAATAATATTTGAGGTGGAACATTCTTTGCTAACTGCTCGGTCTTAACAAATTTATTAGTTTTATTATCCCATTTCCATTTATATGCCAGTTTAAATTTATGTTTATTTTCTTCTGCTAGAGAAACGATTCTAGACCCAAATGGCGGATTGGTTAGTATTAATGTGAATTTTTTATTGTTGCTTAGATTTAATTTTTCAAAAGTGTTGTCACCATTTAAGCTATCCGAACAAATAATATTGAAAGTAGAGTGATATTGTATTGCAAGCCTTACTTTAGTAATTTCTGCCAAAAATTGGTCTTTATCAATTCCATACACGCTTTGGTTAATTTTGTTCTCGTTGTCGTTGATATAAGATAATGAAGTTGCAAGAAAACCACCTGCTCCACAAGCAGGATCCAAGATAGTATCATCAGAAGAAGGTTTTGTAACGTTAACTAATAGGTCGACGGCATTATTGGGTGTGAAAAATTGTCCCTCTTGTCCTCTGTAATTATTTCCTATAAATGCTTCATAGGCATCACCAAAAAAATCTCTAGGCATTTCTTTCAATTTAATTAATGATAGTTTCCTATGAAGGAATAGGAGTTCATCATCATTCAGTAAAATCAGCGGATTTCTAAATACATTCGGAAATTCTTTCTCAATCGCTTTAAAGGTCTGACGATACTTAATAGCTAACTCGGGGTTATCATTGACAATTTCATTAGCCTCATCTAGCATCGCCTTTGTGATTGTGCATTTCAGGACTTCTTCGAGCAGCAATTCGTCTCTGGTAATGCCTACGACTCTGCCAGCTAAATAGTTTCTAATCTCTCTTAATATGCTTTTCTGGTTAAATAAAGATTGGTACATTTGCAGCTTATCAAATCACCCTTATTTAAATATTTTACCCGTATATGTCCAGTGACATCCAAATATGAGGGCATCTTGTAAATAACATTTTTGTCCTCAATTTTACGTTTAATGGTTGGTAGCGTATAAAACACCAGCTAATTGCTTTCCATTATCAATGATAAGGACTAAATACGAGTTTAATAATAAAGATAATCAAACCGCTTTTCACGCCTCTCCTCAAATTTCCCCTTTGGTTCTATCTTCAACATATAGAATGAACGTGCAATCACAATTTCCTTTATCAATATAGCGACCAAAATTCCTGAAGATAAAACCAAAAAATCAATCATAAGTTTTCTCATTGTAACTAGAACCCGTGATCCCAAAATATAATTTTGATATCAATTAGACCACGCGGCCTACTTGTATAAATATACACCCGAATGGACAAAAACTGTCCAACATTAATTATTTTCGCAAAAAAAGTCAAACGTTGTATGTAAAATAGTGCTTGGTGCCTGGCATGCATATTGACTTAATGACAATATAGAAATATTGGGGGCGGGCGTGAATCAATGAGTTATTTATACGTTTGTCCTTCCTCCCCTCTATTCCTCTCAATCACCTTTGGCACTTGTCTTATCAAGCAGTTTCTATTGTTTTAGCATCAATTAGAAGATGAGTGGAGGACTCTGAAACACGATCCAGGATGCAGGATGCAAAACAATACTACCGGGGATCAAAGCTTCACAAATAGAATTAATGAATGGGGACATCCGCGAAAGGGCTTTGCCCTTGGCGATGACGATAAAAGAGGAGATTGCTTCGCACACTTCGATAGTTCGACCTTCGATGAAACTCAGGACAGGCCTTTCGACTAGGCTCACTACTCAGTGTGAACGGATTATAAGGAAAAGAAAGGGGAAGGGAGGGTCGAATTGGAGATTGCTTCACAGCAACTCGCAATGACAATTTTTATAAATTTGAGCACTATTATTGAGTGTGATAGAATCCAAGCAATCATGAAAGTCAGATCAATAAGGGGCTTTAATGACATTCTGCCTGAGACGATAAAGAGATGGCAAGTCATCGAGGAAAAAGCCAGAAAAACATTTGAACTATATGGATTTTCTGAAATAAGGACTCCGGTAGTTGAGTTCACAGAAATCTTTGCGAGGAGTATTGGAACAACTACGGACATAGTAGAAAAGGAGATGTATTCATTTACCGATAGAGATGGTTCATCTATCACCCTTCGCCCAGAAGGCACTGCCGGCATCGTTAGATCGTTGATAGAAAATTCCATATACGCACGTGCAACAATTACAAAGTTGTATTACATGGGCATGATGTTCAGACACGAAAGGCCTCAGAAAGGGC
>JBAUII010000032.1:0-28354 GCA_049682815.1 Thermodesulfobacteriota bacterium
ATGTTTATCTATGACAAGGAGACGGATACATACACCTGCCCGGCGGGAAAGAAGCTGAAGTTCAAGTCGTTACATATGAACAGGCAGAGTATGGACTATGCAGCCTCGAGTAAGGATTGTAGGGTATGTAAATTGAGGTCACAGTGCACAAGGAACAAAGCAGGTAGAACCGTGAAGAGGCATCTGAGGCAAGAAGAAATTAATTATATGAGAAGCATAGCAAAATCCACATTATCGAAGAAAGATATAAAAACGAGGCAGCATTTGATGGAGAGGTCATTTGCTAGGTCTGTGAGATATGGGTTTGGGAGGGCTAGATGGAGGAGGTTATGGAGGGTGAGGATTCAGGAGTACCTTACTGCAGCCATTCAGAACATACAGATACTTCTAAGATATGGGAATGATCCTAGAAGGGCAGTATCCAAGGTAAAAGAGAGTATATACGAGAAGTTATCAAGTTTGGGTGAAAATACCGACAGATTTTTAATCGAATTTATCTTCAGGATAAAGGCCAAAATTAAAATTGATTTTGTATTTTCAGTCTGACAATTTACCGAAAATAAAATTCATTTGGGCAACAGCCCGTTGACATGAGACTTTATTTCCCCAATTAGCCTATATAACCTCTTATCTTTTTTCATCTCCTCTTCTAACCTGCTCGATACCTTACTAACAGCGGAATAATGTATCCCACCAAATATCTCTCCAATTTTCTGATTACTTAAACCGCAATATCGCTTTGCTAAAGATATTGCTACATTTCTTGCCTTATTATTGCGACCGCCCCTTGTCTTTAAATCTTCCTCCTTCACTCCAAATGCATCCCCCGCAGCTCTTACCAATTCATCAACATTCACAAAACCCTCAAATCTCTTCCGTTCCACAACTCCCTCACCTAAAGGCTGGTTCTTGATTAAATCCCGGATCCTCTCTCTAAACTTCTCTCCTCCCAGCAACACTTGACCATAAACATTCTTAAATGGATTGTCTACTCTCCTATCAACTCCCTCCTCTACAAATTTCCTGTAATTACTCCTTGCCCTCTTGTTATCTGACCCAAAATTAGAAAGTATCCATGAATATTCGACCCATCTTACTTGCCTTCGTTTGCTTATATATCCGCCATAGCTGCTCCACTCGTATTCATCAGGCATATCCACTATCTTCGCCCTAACTGGATTCAGATGGACATATCTACTTACCTCAAACAAATATGATTCCTTATCAATCAATATACCCTTGTATCTACCCTGAACTAGATCTCTCGCTCCATCTGTTCGGAAGTGTGGCGTTGAGAGGCGGAAGTTCTCCATATCTGCTTGCGTATACATACAACACAGCCTTCTCAGCTGGAGCTAGATATTTCTTTTCCAACTTAGCAACTCTAGCCTTTAGCTCTCCCAGTTTATTTTCAAGCTGCCTTCTGGTTAATCCCTTAAGACCCAATATTAAGCCAGCTAGCCTTACATAACCCCAGAGATATGATGAAGCTACGGGGTCTGCGTACCAGAATCCCCATAATTTATCTTACATATCCTGAATGCCCTATCCTTATTTGATCATAGGTGCCGGGGTTGGCTTTGGTATAGGCTTGAACAAAACTTGTACATTGCCTTCTTCATCCATCTTAATACAAGTATCCTCTTTCCACTCCGAAGTTGAGTCTTCTATCAAAATTCCCCCTAGGTGGTCGCATTCTGCCCTAACCCTGCTTTTATGAGCGGATCTCGCTACATGAGCAGCCGTACCAACCATAAGAGACATACAGCTATAACTAACGATCAGAGTTATCAGTATCATAAAGGATAATGCCAAAGTTAGAAGTACAGCCGTTCTAGTCATCAGACCAACCCACTTAATATTAGTTTCCCAATGGGGAAATATTGCCGCTCCGATACGATTACGTGTTTTAAATATTGCATTTAATTCTTGGCAATTAACAACAAAGCTAATCGACAATCATAGGACATCACCTACTTCCTCCTGGTGGTACTGATTTTATTTTGAATGATTTATAGGATAAGGCTGTTTTAAATTAGCATCGTCATCAACTAGTTGAGATTCAACATATATTCGTTCAACCTTTTGTATCTTCTGGTTTTCATCGTAATAAATTACATATCTACTCTGTTGTTCTGATCCTGACACTGCTTCAATAGGCGTTCCAATAACTTCCCATAGTCCAAGGGTAAGGACATCCATTACCCCATGTCCTATAGCTCTACCGGCAGAAGGTTCATTACCTTTTACTATAAAATAAGTGTCTATCCAATTACCATCTTTGTCCTGTACCGCTGTATCCAGTAGTCCAACTTTAGCATGAACAAATGATCTTTCCGCACCGTTATAAAATACACTCGTATCTCTTTGCTCATTGCCGGATAAGGCCATTCCAACTGAGCAACCTGAGCAAACTAGACTTATCATCATCAATAAAACCAAATAGACTCTTGGTTTCATCCCGATCTCCATAGGAGAAGAGATAAATCTAAATGCTCAATAGATGGGGAATTGGACCCTGTGAGGTGGAACACCTTTTGGAAGTGACCAATATCAGTTTCAGTTTTTAGCTCTAGAAACTTATCTGGAAGGTTGTAGATAAGTTCGTTTAGAAGTATAGGGAAGTTGCAGCTACATGCTACAACAAACAGAAAAACTAGGTAAACAGCAGATAAACTATATGATACCCCCATCCAAACCACCTCTCACTCTTATACTTGACTTTCTAATACATTAAAAGGCTGATGTCAAGCATTATTTTCAGATTTTAAAAAAAGTGCTTGACAAAGATGTCATAAGGTGATAGTGTGAAAGTGAATGAAGATTCACTCACTGATAAATATAGTATAAGAAGATGGGCGAATGGACAGCAGAAGTTATTAAATTAGTGATTCACGTATTAGCTCGCGCACCGCTTCTCGGTAGCATTTGTATTGTACTTAACGCCTTGAAATTATTAAGGGAAAACGATTGACCAATTGAGAAATAAATCTATTAATGAAGGTTAGCTTGAGGATACATACAGACATGCAAAAGCCAATCACTAGATTAGATTCAATACAAGAAACTGCTATAGGGCTCTTAGCAACAAAGAGGATAAAAATTATAGCTGAAAGATTAGAACGCAGCACTGTAAATTAGACCAAAGGGGTTTGATTACTATGAGATGTTTCAGATGTAAAAAAGACTTCAGTTCTATCTTGACCCAGTGTCCAAGCTGTGGTCTCAAAATAGACCTTACCAACTCATTCAACGATATAAAAGAGGCTCTTCATAGAACAAAGGTAAGTCATTCTCAAATATCCGACTGGTTAAAAGAACTCGAAGAGAAGATTTACATCCTGGAATCCAATGTCGAAACCTCCTTCACGAAGAATATTCGAGATTTACCAGATTCTGAGAGTCCCGATGAAAAAACTCAAAAACAAACCGTTCCCTCTCAAACCGATAGCGTTTATGAATCAAGCACAAAAGAATCGATAGAACCTGCCGCGTCAAAGTATGAAGATAAATATGTAAGTGATACAAAATCTAAAAATACTGTATATACCGAGGTAAGGTTCGGACAGAAATGGCTTCTAATAATCGGAATAGTAACGACAATAGTCGGCATAGGATTTTTCCTCAAATATGCCTTTGACCAAAATTGGATCGGACCGGCAGGAAGGGTTGGTCTAGCATATCTCTCCTCTGTTTTGTTTCTGGGAATTGGCCAATATTACAAAAGGGGAGATTACAAAACATTCGGGCTTTACCTTATAGGCGGAGGTATCTCATCACTATACCTTTCTACATACGCTGCGTTCCAAATCTATCATCTGATTGGTTATTACACCGCATTCAGCTTCATGGTTGTAGTTACGGCGTCCAGTGGTTTCTTGTCAATCAAAAACGACTCAAAATGGCTTTCCATCCTGGGCCTGTTAGGCGGTTTTATGACTCCTTTGATTCTAAATACGGGGAAGGACAACACGATAGCTCTTATGTCCTATATCGCTATTCTGAATTTTGGCATACTGGGAATAGCTTTTTTCAAGAGATGGCGTGAACTTAATTTTCTAGGGTTTCTGGCTACATGGCTAATCTTCAGTATCTGGTATGAAACATCGTATACTTCAGCAAAATTCTGGGAAACAATAATCTTCGTTAATCTTTTTTTCCTTATCTATGCTGTGGCTCCCTTTATATATTACTTTGTACACGAATGCAGTGACCGAATAGGGGGCTACTATATAACTTTTCCTAATACGGTCATCGCTTTTGGATATTCATTTATTACGATCAAAGCATATATATCCCTGCAAGCGGTAAGTGTAGTAACTCTAACTTATGCCGGTTTATTTTTTCTAATGTCTAAATATCTCCAAAGAAAACACCAAAAAATCACAGAACCTGCAATAGTACTTCTAGGACAAGCCCTACTTTTTCTTACAATTACGATCCCACTGCTCTTTTCAGGAAACTGGATCACAATCTTCTGGGCTGTGCAGGCTGTAATTTATATTTGGATCGGTCTTCGTACTAATAACGGATGGGTTTTCAAGGGAGGCCAAATACTATTGATATCTACAATAGGAAAGTTCGTGTTCTATGATTACTCATCTATATTCACCCTGAATCTCGAGGGATTGTATCTCAGAGGGGGATTCACTCATCTTATTCTCGAAAGATGGATAACATCTGCCATCGTTCTATGTTCAATTCCAGTTTGCATAAAATTGATCAAATCACGTGCGTCTTCTTTTATTGATACCTCGATAGCTGATATAGATGCGCCAAAAATATACTTGGGATTGTTTTTGATTCTGCTATTTGTGGTAATGAATATTGAGACAAGTGCCTTTTTCTACGACTATGCACATTCCGCTCGTTTTGCCTCAATCTCGGTGCTTTGGGCATTGTATGCCATCGGACTGATGATAGTAGGAGTTATAAAAAATATAGAGATCCTACGAAAGTGCTCCTTCGGTCTTTTTGGATTAACAATCCTAAAAGTAGTTTTAATCGATATGTCTAATGTCAGCACCCCATTCCGAATCATTTCTTTCATTATACTAGGGCTTATGCTAATGGGATCATCATATTTGTACCACCGTTACAGAAATCGAATACTAGGTGCGGAAACTGAAAAACTATAGCTGTTGGACAATAAAATAGACTGACAAAAGGGCTATAGTACATGCCGGACACTTGCTTTATGTTTTTAGCTGTCACTCATTATGCACGAGATATTTAGTAAAGAGGTGACGGGAATCTTAAAATTTTTAAAGGGGGTGTCAAATGAGAAAAAAAATATTTCACATTGGCATTCTGATCCTCGTTGGAGTGCTTATCCTTTCCTCGCAGGAGCCATCTGCATCCTCAGGAGTTCAATCTGAGGATGCTAAGCAAATTATGGCTTTGGTAGACGAGGCTGCCTCTTTACTGCAAAGTAAAGGTACAGAAGCTTTTAACGAATTTAGAAAGAAGGACAGTAAATGGCTTACCGGTGTCACTTATGTCTTTGTATTCGATTTGAATGGCGTACTACTTTTTCATCCCCTCACACCGGACTCCGAGGGGAAAAGCATTATTGATTTGAAGGATGTTAACGGAAAAGCTTACATTCAGGAGATGATTGAGACGGCTAAAACTAAGGGGTCGGGATGGATGGAAATCATGTCATCGGAATTAGGAGAAAACAAACCTTCTGAGAAAAGCAGCTATTTTAGGAAAGTGAAGGCAGGCGAAGAAGAATTAATAGTGGGTTCAGGTTTTCATACAGATTGGAAACAATATATTGACCTAGCGGAGACTCGACCGATTCTGAAGAGGATGCTTGAGACTTACAGGAACATGCGGAGCTACCATTTCGAACGCCAAATCGTTATCGAAGAGTCGGAGACTGGCAAAAAACCGAAGAAGGTCGGTGAGCTGACTTTGGTGACAGCCAGCGAGGAGACGAAGCCTCTTACCAGCAGTGGCGGCTTTGGCAGCCTCCCATTCTACGTGGACCGCTTTCGCTGGGAGACGAAGACTCGAGACAGCACCCACTTGTTAGCCTGCGACGAGCAGTCCTGTTGGGCGTATGACTCCGAGAGTGGGGAATATATGAAAGGGAAGGTCTATCGAGATGTTACGACGTCCGTCTCCGGTGCGATGTGGCGCGCATTCTATCTGGACCTCCCTTTTACGGCCTTTCTGCCAGAGGCCAAACTGGTGGGCGAGGACACGATCGAGATCGGTGGTGAGCGGCGGCTCTGCTACGTGATCGAGGCGACGCTGAAACCGGCATCGTCCCCAGACTTGAAGGAACCCAAACCATCTTCTCCACTCACTTCCTTCCCGAAGCCTTCTCTTCACAGCATCGCAAGTTTCACACTGGTCCAAATCTTTGGGTTTGCCTACGTAGGCAGTGAATCGGCTTATGCCCCCCCTTGGGATACGGGCGAACCCCTGCACCTGAAAATGTGGGTGGACAAGGCCCAGCACATTGCCCTGCGAACCAACATCAACTCGACTTGGATTAAGAAACAGGGAAAGCCACTCAAGAAGGAAGAGGAGACTGGCGAGAAGGTGGAGATCGAGTTCGTTGACACTTTCACAGTCACGAAGGTGGATGAGTCGCTGCCTGATGAGCTCTTTAAGTTTACGCCGCCCCCCTACGCCAAGGAAGTCCCAAGCTTCGAAACAAAGCGGCGTGAAGGCTATGGAAAATGGCGGCATGAGCACAGAGAAGAAAGCAAGTGAGGGGTGAGCCTCAATTTACCAAGCATCTCGCGTCATAAAGATGGGTGTATCTCGGGACAGGCTTAGGCGAAGCGTTCAGCATACTGATGAACCGACAGAGAAAGCAGAATATACTCAAATTAATAACAAAATAGCGTTCAAGAGCCAGGCTTTATGACTTATTTGATACGTGTAGAAAATTAATTCCATATCATCACTAGAGGTGCTATAGTTAGGTAAGCAAAGATATACATGCTCCATATCTCACGGGAGAAAAGCTAAGGAAGTAGATGTAATTTTGGAGATATAAATCTTAAAAGGGCGGCTTGAAGTTATGGGTGAAGGACAAAATAGCAGAAGTGGATCGTCAACCTCTATTCATAAGAGTAGAGCTATGCCGTTTCTTTTCAGAGGAGCTGATTTAAAGGTCTTTATGGTATTGGTCATAGCGTTTTCGTTTATATGGATAATCTATCCTGTATCGGTCAGAGCTAAAAAATTAGATAGAAATCCATTCGATGTGGCTGTAGATTCTAGTGGAAATATCTATGCCGTGTATGAGGACTCGAATCAAGTTGCTAAATTCAGCCCGGCTGGGGTGGAGCTGATGAGGATTGGGAGTCCTGGAAGTGCAAACGGACAGTTTAATATGCCCAATGGAGTAGCAGTAGACAGTTCAGGAAATATAATAGTTGCTGATACGCATAACAAACGTATACAGGTATTCAACTCAGCGGGGGTACACAAGTTAACTTTTCGTAGTCCTGGAGTTCGACAATTGGTTAATATTGGAGTCCCGACACTAGAGGAACTTCCTGAAGAATATAAAAAGAGAGCAAAAGAAGAATATATAAAGCATAAAAAATGGTTGGAACAAAGAGGTGGATTCATTGAGTTTAGCTTTCCCACTGGCGTAGCAGTAGACTCCAGTGATGATATTATAGTGGCTAATTCGGTGGTTAACGGCATACAGGTATTCAACTCAGAAGGGGTGCAAAAGCTAAGCTTTGGTAGTCCTGGAGCTGAAGACGGGCAGTTCGACTCTCCCGATGGAGTAGCGGTAGACAGTAGTGATAATATAATAGTTGCTGATTCAGGCAATTACCGTATACAAGTATTCGACTCAGCGGGGGTGCACAAGTTAACTTTTGGTAGACGTGGACGCAGAAACGGGCAGTTCGACTATCCCCATGGAGTAGCGGTAGACAATAGTGATAATATAATAGTTGCTGATTCGGGCAACAGCCGTGTACAAGTGTTCAACTCAGCAGGGGAGCACAAGTTAACTTTTGGTAGACGTGGACGCAGAAACGGGCAGTTTGGTTATCCTCGAGGAGTAGCGGTAGACAGCAGTGGTAATATTATAGTTGCCGATACAAATAACTACCGTATACAGGTCTTCGACCCAGCAGGGGTGCACAAGTTAAGTATTGGTCGTCCTCCACTTTCCGATAATGAGTGGCTGCTTATTTTTTTGTCAGTTGGTATAATCGTTTCAGCACTCGTACACTATTTAGCAAGAAAGTATGAACGTGGTCTAGTCCTTTCAACAATTGCACTAGCTGGTTTAATGAGTGTGTATATTTTTATAAGTCCCGCACTCGGTTCATGGAAATCCTGGGAATTAGATCTTCTTTTCTCGATCATTTTTGTCTTACCAGCCTTGGCTATCTCCGCTATCGTAGGAGTACCTTTCGACATGTACAGAAGGAAAAAGGTTGGGAAATCATAAGCGTTTGCTTAAGGTTTCTTAGATAGTACATTCGTCCGCTGGATCGCCAATTTTTATTCATAAGAGTAGAACTATGCAGTTTCTTTTAAGAGCAGCTTGTTTAAAAGTCTTTATGGTATTGATGATTGCATTTTTGTTTATACCAATAATTGATCCTGTATCTGCCAGGGCTCAACAAGGATTCTCTAAAAATCCATTGGATGTAGCTTTAGATTCTACTGGAAATATCTACGTCTTATATGATGCTGGACTAGTTGCTAATGTAAGTAGCCGCGCTGTTGCTATACTCAGCCCCGCGGGTGTAGTGCGTATGAATATTGGCAGTCCTGGAGTTGCAGACGGGGAGTTTCTTTACCCTGATGGAGTAGCGGTAGACGCCAGTGACAATATAATAGTTGCCGATTCAGGTAATGCCCGAATTCAGGTATTCAACTCCGAAGGGGTGCACAAGTTAACTTTCGGTAGTCCTGGATATGCAGACGGGCAGTTTCTTTATCCCGAGGGAGTAGCAGTAGACAGCAGTGATAATATAATAGTTGCTGAAAGACGTATACAAGTATTCAACTCCGAAGGGGTGCATCAGTTAACTATTAGTCGTATTGCATTTTCACTTTCCGATCGTGAGTGGCTGCTTATTTTTTTGTCAATTGCTATAGGCGTTCCAGCACTAGTACATTATTTCGTACGAAATTATTCACGTGGTCTAGTCCTTTCAACAATTGCCGTAGTTGGTTTATGGGGTGTGGCTGAGTCTATAGAGCCTGGAATGGATCCACATTGGAGAATATCCCCCAGCAAATGCTCTAGCTGGTATTCTTTTCATTTTTTGTGTCGTAATAGCCTTGGCTATCTCTGCTATAGTAGGCATACCTTTCCACGCATACCGAACAGGAAAGATGAAAAACAAATAAACATTTACTTCGTTTGTCTTACATCAGACCCACAAGCATTTCTCCAAAATGGCGCGTACTGCTCCCGATATCGCCCTAATGTGAAGGAAATTTCAGAATTTTGGCATCGCAGCATGGGAGGCGTGAATCTTAAAATAAAGGAATGCAAACCTTATTTTATGTAAAGAGTCGTGAAGAGGGCAAAGAAACGAATCGGTAAAATAATCTTTAAACTGTCCATAGTCAAGGTGCGTCACCCTTATTACGTTGGCGACTATTGACACCCGTAACGTGATAGGTTACACTTTTACGCTTTGTGATTAAAAGCATACGCCATAAAGGTCTTAGGAAACTGTTCGAAATGGGTGACTCATCAAAAGTCAAACAAGGCCATGGTAAGCGCTTGCGCATTATACTCACTTTTATAAATGAGGCCCATGCGCTTGAGGATATAAATTTTCCAGGTTCAGACTTACACCAATTGAAAGGAGATAAAGAAGGGTTTTGGTCTGTTAAAGTAAGTGGCAATTGGCGAGAAATTTTCCGTTTTGAAGATGGCGATGCTTACGATGTAGATTATTTAGACTATCATTAAAAGGCGGTATTAAAAATGGCAAAGATGACTATGTACAATTTTCCTCACCCCGGAGAAATTATAAAAGAGGCTTATCTCCAACCGTTAGGTTTGACGGTAACCGAGGCTGCCAAAGCCCTCAAAGTAACTCGTAAGACTCTATCAGCCGTAATAAACGGAAGGACAGGCATTAGCCCGACTATGGCAATACGATTATCAAAAGCCTTTAACACGACACCACAGTTATGGCTTAACATACAGCAGTCTTATGACCTCTGGCATGCTCAAAAAGAGATCGATGCCTCGAAAGTGAAGATTCTCAGAGTCTCGGGTTGATTGACTAATTTATCGAGCATCTTTATGTTTTTTGCGAAGGGAAAAATAATGCGCGAACAAAGGGGAACGCAGCCGTATCTAAATCTAAGCTCGCCAATATGCTAAAACAAATAGTCAATATACACGCCAGACCCCCAACAAGGACTGACCTAGAAGTAAAGAGGGTGTTTAATTATTTCGAAGCACGAATTGCCTTCAATGCCGATGTTTTTTGGACTAAGTCGTCCATTGGATATGAAGTCATTAACATGTGGTTGGAAACATAATTCGGGGTCGTTGCTTGACATTGTACTAATAATAACAAGAAAGCATAGTCGTGAGCCTTATCAGTTATCATTTCCTTAACTTTCGATAGAAGATTTACAAAACAATATATAAATCTTTACAGTATGATTAATGTTCAATTACATTCATGACACTGAACACATTTTAAGGTTTCTGACACCAATTTATCCATTCAGTACAAGGTCAAGCAACGACCCCGAATCTTATGAAGCTCGTAAATCACGGTCTCGGCGAATGGCCGCCTGAGCGGCAGGTCGCCTTCCCAGTCATAATGGTCTGGATCGGCCACGACGCTTTTCAGAGCAACCGACGCGTTGTCACCGGGCCGGCACGCGGCTCCACGGTTATACGCTTCGGGAACCGCTATAGCAAGACCATAAGGGTCGAGAAGAATCTTCTCGCCATCGAACCGAAGCCCGCGTTCCGGCGCGAATGGCCCATGGGCGCGGTAGGCATAAATTTGACCTGGTTTAAGGTCGGGGACGAAAACATGCCAGTAGTGATAGGTGCGGTGCCGGTTAGGATCGAGAGGGATGACTTTTGCCGGCTGTGCAGCATTCTGGTCATCGAATAACAACAGCTCAACAAGCGTAGCGCTCTTCGAGAAAACGCTGAAGTTGACGCCGCCGCTATAAACAGTGGCGCCGAGAGGAGCGCTCGAACCTTGTTTGACAACACCGGTGTCCATCCTTATCCGTCGACTTTTGTTATCGGCCTTACGTTCCAGATGTCGCGGCAATACTCCCGGATTGAGCGATCTGAAGAGAAGCGGCCGACTCGGGCACTATTGAGGATCGACATGCGCGTCCAGTTTTTCTGATCGACGTACGACTCGCTCACTCTCTGTTGGCAGTCCACATAGGCCTGATAGTCGGCCAAGAGCATGTACTCATCGCGGTTGAGCAGCGACCCAACCAGCGGGCGGAATAGCTCGCGGTCGCCATTGGAGAAAAACCCCGAATCGATGAGGTCTATAGCCTCGCGCAGAGCTGGGTTTGATTCATAAGTGCCGCGCGGGCTGTAGCCCTTGGCTCTTAGTTGCGCAACTTCTTCGGCCGTCAAGCCGAACAAAAAGAAATTCTCATGGCCCACGGCGTCGCGGATCTCAACGTTAGCCCCATCCAACGTGCCGATGGTCAACGCCCCGTTCATGGCGAATTTCATATTGCCTGTGCCCGAGGCCTCCTTACCCGCGGTGGAGATCTGCTCTGAAAGATCGGCGGCGGGATAAACGCGCTGGCCGTTTTTGGCATTGAAATCCGGCATAAAAACCACTTTTAGAACCTCGGAGACCTTTGGATCCTGATTGATGACCGCGGCAACGGAGTTGATAAGCTTGATTATGAGCTTGGCCATGCGGTATCCGGGAGCTGCTTTGCCGCCGAAAATCACGGTGCGCGGTGTTACGGCGGCGCTGGCAGCACCCTTGAGCTGGTTATAAAGGGTGATGACGTAGAGCACGTTGAGGTGCTGGCGTTTATACTCGTGCAGCCGCTTCACCTGGATGTCAAAGAGCGACTGCCGATCCACAACGATACCGGTGCGCTCCTTGATAAAGCCGGCCAAGGCTCGCTTGTTGTGGGCTTTTACCGCTTGCCACTCCCTCTGGAAATCGGGATCTAAGGCGAATGGCTCGATGCGTTCAAGCTCTTCTTCCAGGTTTGATATCCATCGATCGCCGATCTTGCTGGTGATCAGCGTGCTCAACTTCGGATTGCTGAGCACGATCCAGCGCCGCGGCGTCACGCCATTGGTCACGTTAAGGAACTTTTCAGGTGCCACCGCGTAGAAGTCTCTGAGCACCGTCTCTTTCAGAAGTTCGGTATGGAGCGCCGCAACCCCATTGATCGCGTGACTGCCGAGGCTTGCGAGATGGGCCATGCGCACGTATTTTTCCCCGGTTTCATCGATCAGAGACAGGCGCCGGGGAAGCTGGTCGTCACCGGGATAACGCTGCCGCACGTGATCAAGGAAGCGGCGGTTAATCTCATAAATGATCTCCAGGTGGCGCGGCAAGAGCTTGCTGAAGAGCGACACCGGCCACTTCTCCAGCGCTTCGGAAAGGAGCGTGTGGTTCGTGTAGCCGCAGGTCCGCTCAGTAATTGCCCAGGCCTGATCCCAATCCATCAGGTGCTCATCCACCAGGAGCCTCATCAACTCGGCTATGGCGATGGAGGGATGGGTATCGTTCAACTGCGCGGCCCAATACGAATGAAACTCGTCCAGTTTTTTGCCCCGCATCAGATGCAAGCGGATCATGTCCTGGAGCGAGCAGGAGACAAAGAAATACTGCTGGGCCAGCCGCAGGCGCTTTCCCACTTCGGGCTCGTCATTCGGATAGAGAACCTTGGAGATGGTTTCCGATATGACCTTCTCGTCCACCGCGGCGTAGTAATCGCCGACGTTAAACGCTTCGAAATCGAACGACTCGGTAGCCTCTGCCTTCCACAGGCGCAGGAGGTTCGTGGTCAACACCTGATAACCGGGCACGGGAGTGTCGTAAGCGACGCCCTTGACGACCTTCTCCGGCAACCAGCGCACCCGATAGTGGCCCTGCTCGTCGTGATAATGTTCCGTGTGCCCGCCGAATCTCACATTGAAGTTGACTTCCGAACGGACAATCTCCCAGGGATTGCCGAAGCGCAGCCACTTGTCCGTAAGCTCGACTTGCCAGCCGTCACGAATCGCCTGATCGAAGATACCGAACTCGTAGCGTATGCCGTAGCCAATGGCCGGAACATTGAGCGTCGCCAGCGAGTCCATGTAGCAAGCGGCCAAACGGCCGAGCCCGCCGTTGCCCAAGCCTGGCTCTTCTTCCTGTTCCAGAAGGTCAAATAGACTTTGCCCGACTTTGGAGACCGCTTCCTCCGTAGCCTGCCAGATTCCGAGATTGATCAAACTGTTGCCCAGATGCGGCCCAGTCAAAAATTCAGCCGAGAGATAAGCCACAACCTTGGCGGAGGTGTCCGCGCCGGTGATCGCTTCCAACGTCTTGATATAGCGGTCCAGCATGCGGTCGCGAACCGTGTAGACGAGGGCCATGTACCAGTCGTTGCGCGTCGCGTGCTGCGGCAGCTTGGCTTGGAGATAATGCAGGTTGTCAATCAGAGCTTCCGCTATGGCAGCCGCTCCGAGTCCGGTGCGAATGTTCTCATGGCCATTCCGACTCTTCGACGTCACCTCAGATTTATTGGTTGTCTTTTTCATATCGCCTCCTCTCTCTAAGCACTGACTGAACGCAAAACGTGTAAATGCGTTCTGTTGTGCAATTCTTAGGGTCTTTCAATTGCGAAGCGTCAGTACGTAGGCCAGCAGTCTTAAATTTCCGCTCGTCGGTACGATGAATATTCTGATTATTTTTCAACCTCCTTTTAATCCATTCTATGCATAAACCTTTTCTGTGCCTCGTTTAACTACAGCTCCGCTGCCTCACTTACAAGAATGCGGGCAGTATGGTATTGGGGTAGTGCCAAATGGCTGACCTTTTCAGATAACAATCTGCGAAGAGTCAAGATGTCTAATACAGAGTGCCTAAGCTAACCCTTATCCTCATATCAATTCGACTGCGTCGGAAAACCGGGCTTGGCCTGCTATAACTAATCCTCTATTTCTGTCAGCGAAATGGAATTAAAGACGAAGATATAGGAGAAGTCAGGTCTTTTAGAAAGAAATAATGAAAATCAAGACACGATTTCAGGATAAGAGGTATCATATCTACCCGCAACATCAACTTATTATTTCCACTATAGATTAAGGATTATATATTGATTCAGAATGTGCAGTCAATAGGAAATTTTTTTGAAAACAGGACACAACTAATCAAAGATATTTTCAGCCTCCTCTGCGTAGCCTCTAGAGGCATATAGTGTTATAATTTCTTCATCTTTAAGATTCTCTTTCAAAGGTTTCATTGTCTTTATTGTCGTAGTTAGCTCCTTCAATCCTTTGATCAGAGCACCTCTGGTTATCTTCCCTTTACCATTACCTAGGAGGTGTGCTTTTTAGTTATGGGAGACAGACGTACCCATCTCCATCGTGATCTACCCAATGATTGGGAAATAAAAAGGATCGGGTAGCCAGCCAGTTTCGGCTTGAATGAATTGTTAGGCCTAACTACGGTCCATGTCAGGCGCCCATCTTGTTTAGCATGTGATCTATGACCTCACTATGCTCGTCCTGCGGACTGAACAGGATGACCTCGGCATCTTGGCCGACTTTGACCGTGTGTCCAGGCGGCCAGTAGAATAGGTCACCGCTGTTGATCACTTCATGTGTGCCGTCTGCATAAGTGACGGTGAGTTCACCTTGCAACACGTAGCCCCAGTGCGGAGATTGGCACAGGTCGCTCTCCAGCCCTTGGAGCAGCGGCGAGATATCCGTACCGGTGCCGAGAGAAAAGTACTCGCCGCTGATCATGCCGTACCCGGTCGCGTCGCCGAAATTCGTCTTTTGTCGGGCTACGGCGCCTGGTACGTCGATTCTGACTGGTATGTCTTGCTTGGCTATGCGCATCGTGTGTTCCTCCTTTGCCGTTGTTGAGGTTGAATAAGAGGCCTAACTACTGATTATACGGAATTATTTCCGTATAATCTTCTTTTTTCAAGTATTATGCAAAATCCTTAACTCTTCTTCCTTTGTTTGAGAGTATTCTTTAAATGACCCTTTAATTCAAATTGTATTCAATTAGTGTCTGTTGTAGTATTTTTTTTGACTCCAAATCAGATCTTCTATATTATAAGTGATTGTTAGGCTGCAGGCGGAGAATCATAATCGACATTTAATCTCTACGACAAAAGGAGTCATCCAAATGAGACACATTTTCATCATGTTTGTAATCGTCCTCGCCGTGTCGTCGCTTGCACTAGCCCAGACGGAGAGTCAGAAGGCTGGCAAGGATAACGGCGCCGCGCAAGAAGCAAAAGAGATGGTAGCCAAATATCGTGAGGCATTGGTGCAGCGCGACGTGACTGCGCTCGACGAGATCTGGGCCGATGATTATCTTTTCACGAACGCGAATGGCGCGCTCCTGACGAAAGCGCAGCGCCTCGCAGATCTTGAATCCGGATCGAGTGGGTTTGAGTCCATTAATACGAGCGAGGATGAAGTTAACTTGCGTGTTTATGGAGATGTCGTCGTAGTCAGTAGCCGCATGACATTGAAAGGTCGGTACAGCGGGGAGGAAACCAGCGGTCAGTTCCGCAGCCTTCACGTGTGGGTCAGGCGCGGGGGTCACTGGCAGCTGGTCGCCAATCAAATCACGCGCATCGCCCAGCCTTAGGGACAACAAGAAGATAAGAATATGGGGAGAACAGACACTTTTATAAGGTGTCTGTCCTCCTCACCCTTTTAACCTTAGCAAGACTCGTGATCTACCCAATTATTGGGGAATAAAAAGGATCGGGGAGCCCGCCAGTCTTGCTGGCGGGTGGTGAGCAATGAGCAAGCCTTCGTACCGAACTCAGGCCGGGGATGCAAAATGAAAAAGAAAAAAGGGGATGCAACCCTTATTTCATGTAGCAGAGTCGTGAAGAGGGTAAGGAAATAAATTGATTACGTAATCATGAAATTGTCCATCGTCAAGTTGTGTCACCTATGTTCCCTTTCAGTACAAGGTCAAGCAACGACCGCGAAAAATTCGAACTCCAGCCAAGAGCCAAACGCCGGGGCCTTTGCCATCGAGAACGCCTCGTGCCACCGAACTGGTACATCTGCAGAACTCATCTGCATTTGCAGACACCTCATTACTTCCTGGCCGCGTGCTTAGCGAGGAACTCCCGCATCAGCCGGGCGATGATGTCCCCGTCGGTCTCCAGGGCGAAGTGCCCGG
This sequence comes from Thermodesulfobacteriota bacterium, assembly GCA_049682815.1. Classification (GTDB taxonomy): domain Bacteria; phylum Desulfobacterota_D; class UBA1144; order Nemesobacterales; family CSP1-2; genus DASWID01. The sequence continues at coordinate 16,353 of JBAUII010000032.1, forward strand.
CGTCGAGCAGGTGGTATTCAAGCGTCTTCAGGTCTCGCTTGTATGGCTCGGCTCCGGCGGCGGGGAAGATCTGGTCGTTCTTGCCCCAAACGATCAGCAACGGCGGCTGGTGCTTGCGGAAGTACTCTTGCCATTTCGGGTACAGTGCCGGGTTGCTGCCGTAGCTGAGGAACAGGTCGAGTTGGATTTCATCGTTCCCCTCGCGGTCGAGCAGGAACTGGTCGTGGGCCGGGCCGTCTGGGCTGACGAGTTCTGGAGACTTCACCCCGTGCGTGTACTGCCATTTGGTCGCGTCGTAGGTGAGCAGCCCGCGGAGGGCATCCCGCTTCGCTTTGTCGTTCGGTTCTTTCCAATACGCCTTGATCGGCTTCCAGAAGTCGTGGTCCAACCCCTCATCGTAGGCGTTGCCGTTCTGGACCACGATCGCCGTAACACGCTCCGGGTGCATGACGGCCAGGCGGTAACCGACTGGAGCGCCGTAGTCTTGGACATACAAGGCGTAGCTCTTGATGCCGATTGTCTCGGTGAACCCCTCGATCACCTTCGCAAGGTTGTCGAAGGTATACGAGAACTTGTCGCGTGAGGGCATGGAGCTATGACCGAAGCCAGGATAGTCCGGGGCGACGACGTGGTACTTGTCCGCCAGCGCCGGGATGAGGTTGCGGAACATTTGCGAACTGGTCGGGAACCCATGCAGCAGCAGGATCGTCGGGGCGTCCTTCGGCCCAGCCTCTCGGTAGAAAATGTCCAGTCCGTCGATCTTCACGGTACGGTGGGCCACCTTCGACTCAGAGGTCTGGGCGTCCGGTTTGGCTGACTGTACCGAGGTGACAGGGTCATCAGCCCAAACAAAAACTGGGTAGGCAACGGCCGCCACTAAAAACACGATGCCCACAATCAACACATATAAACGGTTCATGGTCAGAGCTCCTGTCTTGTCGGTCATGGTCGGCCTACTCGGCGAAGACCACGGCGGCGGATTCGGGGCAAGCACGGCCACGCACGTGTTGCACATCGTCGCCCACAGCGATCTCTGGACTGTTCCACGCCCGACCGTCCACTAGGGGGGGCGCCATCCAGACCCAGCGTACCCTTATGACCTAGGAAACGCGGATGAGAGCGTGAGGTGATCACCCTCTCCTCGGCGTACTCGACGTGTACGACTCGGTCGCCTTCGATGCCAAGCGGCCCGATGCCTACCCGATGCAGCTTCTCACCCGCCATTGTCTTGACCGGATATCTCCAGATCTCCGTGACGTTCATCGCTACCTCCGTTGCTGATGAGCTACTTGCCGCCTAACTACTGATTATACGGAATTATTTCCGTATAATCATCTTTTTTCGAGTATTATGCAGAACCCGTAATTCTCTTTTTCTCTGTTTGGGAGTATACTTTATATGACCCTTTAATTCAAAGTGCGTGTGAAAAATTATGAGAGAACGCACAAAAAAACTTCTCGATCGTGTACGAGAGACGATACGTCGAAGGCATTACTCTATTCGTACGGAAGAGAGTAAAAAAATGGAACGCATGCATTATTTTATGTAAAAGAGTCGTGAAGAGGGTGAGGAAATGAATTAATGACATAATCATGAAACTGCCCATAGTCAAGATGTGTCACGCTTCTTTTGGTTATCCGTTCGTCGGCGTAGGTCAATGCCGCTCGCACTACGCGACGGACCTCACAGCAATAAGATCGCTGTCCTGCACGGGCCGCACGTCGTTGACGTTGAGGGTGACAAGCGCCTGAGTTTTGCCGGATGCGGTCACAAACTCCACCTCCAAGCCATCGGGCTCGTACACCTGCACTACGGCGCCCAAGTCCCCATTGCGGAGACCATGCTCGGGTAGGTCTCGGTCAAGCACCACAGTATCGAGCAGTTTATACATCATGTCATTTCTCCCGGGAACGCAGTCACGAACTGCGGCACGTCGCCACCGAAAAGAATGATCCAGACAGTCGACACTCCTGCCGACCTCCCTGAAGGGCCACGCAGAATACCGCGAATTTCGTACTTCTGGCCATACCGACTGCCCTTTCCGAGTTCCGCGTCGCCCGAAACCGCTAGATGACGGAGATCTTCTTCAACACGCAGCCAATTGGCATTTGTGTAACCAAGGTTGGCGAAAAACGGAGCCTTGAAGCGTCCGACCGGGTGCGAAGTCGAAAGGAGGTAATCCCTAATCTTGGCTGGCGCAACCACCGCCCGTTGTGCTTCGGGAAGTTTCATCCCTCATTTCGGATAACTAATAATTAGACTGCAAAAATGCAGTATAATTACCTATTAGGGGTATTATACCTCCGAATTGTCCCTTTTTTCTGATGGTATAACAATCCTAATTCAATGTCAATAAGGAAAATGAGAGACCGCCCAAAAAAGAGGCTTCTTGGCCTCATACGTGATGCTATCCGGCGAAAGCACTGTTCAAAGCGCACCGAAGAAGCCTAAATCTACCGAATAAAAGGGAACGCAACCTTTTTGTATGTATAAGAGTCGTGAAGAGGGTAAGGAAATAAATTAATGACGTAATCCTGAATTTGTCCATAGTCAAGATGTGTCACCCTTATCAAGGTATTTGAACGTTAGCTCATTCATATTTTTTCTAAAACGCGGGGCTTCTTTTCTTGTTAATGGTGACAATAGGCTATGATACAGATTGTAACCATTGACATAAATTCCGATGTGAGTTATATAAATATAATCATAATTGCTATAAGCTGTGAGGAGAGTCAGTAATGGACCTGCCGGAAAAGAGGAATCTTGAAAAAGAGAGAGAAGATTTATTAAAAACTATGAAAGAAATCATACCACCCGAGGTTCTCCGAGATCTAGATTATATTACCTCTTTGCCCACTTTTTCCGAACCCTACTTCGACGTTTTAGTCTCATCTGATGGTACGGTAGATGCCAACCCGTAAAGATATTGAACTTGAAGTTGTACAGAGGCAAACACAATCAAATGATACTATTCGCAGGAATTACTTAAAGGAATTACATGAATATACGAAAAGAGATACCATAATCTACGCATCGGGGTTTACTAATCCGAAAATCCAGGGTCAGAGAATACCTTCCTCATTCATATCAATTACTACGCATGATATCCAAGGTTTCATGTCTGCGTTATATGGGCTAAAAGGTAAGGAATTAGATTTAATAATACATAGCCCTGGGGGATTATTGGAGGCAGCAGATCAAATAGTCCAATATTTAAGGAGTAAATATAATCATATAAGAGCAATTGTGCCGCAAAATGCCATGTCTGCAGCTACGATGATATGTTGTGCCTGTGATTCTATAGTGATGGGTAAACATTCAGCAATTGGCCCAATAGATCCTCAAATAGATGTGCCGATAGCTAACCGTAGATTCACGGCACCAGCCCATGCTCTATTAGAGGAATTTGAAAAAGCAAAAGAAGAGGTTAAACAGGACATAAAGACTGCTCCATTATGGGTAAAAAAGATCGAAAGTTATCCACCGGGAATATTAAACATTTGCAGCGAATCTATAGACTTGGCTAAAAATAAAGTCATTGAGTGGCTTAACTCCTATATGTTTAAAGATTGCAAGGATAAGAAAGGAAGAGAAATAGCAGAATGGCTAGCTTCTTATAAAGAACATAAAACACATGGTCGTCCAATCAATGCAGCAATGGCTAAAGAAAAGGGTTTAAAAATCGAAACACTTGAGGATAATCAGGATTTACAGGAAAAGGTTTTATCAGTTTTTCATGCGTCTTTATTAACCTTCGACAATACTAATTGCCTAAAGTTTATTGAAAATCATAATGGACAGGGCTCATTTCTCAATGTACCCGTAAAGTAAAACAATAACGTAACAGACGTATATATCCTTCCCCAAACTTCCTTCTATTGATTTTATCTAACTGACGAAACAAAAGGGACGCAAACTTATTCTAAGTATAAGAGTTGTGAAGAGGGTAAAGAAATGAATTAATGACGTAATCCTGAAATTGTCCATAGTCAAGATGTGTCACGATTATTGAACGGTTACACAGACCTTGCTGCCAGGGGAGAAACAATTCTTTTCTGAATCCCGCTCATTTGGCGATTATTGACACCCGTAACGTGCTAGGTTACACTCTTCATTGGAGTGATTAGAAGCTTTCGCCATAAGGGGCTTAAGAAATTATTCGAAATCGGCGATTCCTCAAAAGTCAAACAAGATCACGGTAAACGCTTGCGCATTATACTCACTTTTTTAAACGAGGCACATGTGCTTGAGGATATAAATTTCCCAGGTTCAGACTTACACCAATTGAAAGGAGATAAAGAAGGGTTCTGGTCTGTTAAAGTAAGCGGCAATTGGCGAGTAATTTTCCGTTTTGAAGATGGCGATGCTTATGATGTAGATTACTTAGATTATCATTAAAAGGCGGTATTAATAATGGCAAAGATGACTATGTACAATCCACCTCACCCCGGAGAAATTATAAGAGAGGCTTATCTTCAACCGTTAGGTTTGACGGTAACCGAGGCTGCCAAAGCTCTCAAAGTGACTCGTAAGACTCTGTCAGCCGTAATAAACGGAAGGACAGGCATTAGCCCGACTATGGCAATACGATTGTCAAAAGCCTTTAACACGACACCACAGTTATGGCTAAACATACAGCAGTCTTATGACCTCTGGCATGCTCAAAAAGAGATGGATGCCTCGAAAGTGAAGATTCTTAGGGGCTCCGGCTGATTTAATTTTCTATCCGCTATCTTTATATTCTTAAGACGACAAAAAATTATGCTTCATTATGTGGATGAAGAAGCGAATAAGGTTTTTATCTTCGGAGTCATACGAAAAGAAAGATGCGGAAGCATGGCTTGCCCGAAAATTAATAGATAGGAGAGAAGAATAATGAAAATCGTCCCATTGAATGATGTCAAAAACCGGTTTTCGCATTATTTAGAGCAGTCCAAGCGAGAGGAAATTATAGTGACGAAGAATGGGCGGCCGGAGGCGGTCATCCACGGTATTACGGATGAAGATTTGGAAGATTACTTATTTGAGACCGATCCGCGATTCATCGCGCGCATTGAGGCGCTTCGGGATCAATATAGGCGTGAGGGTGGAAAACCGCTAGAAGAAGTGCGCAGGGAGTTGGGTTTGGCGAGAAAACGGAAGAAGTCATCACGTGGAGCCCGTCGCTAGAAAAGAATGGGTGGTACCATTCCAAACTAACTAATACTCCTTGGTTTCTTAGAAGCTGGATTTCTACCTCCGGTGGAGATTGTAAACGCCAGATATCTCGACTCAAGAATTATTACAATCCCATGAATTGATATAATTTGATTTGTCCTCTTCAGGATGAAAAGGACTTAATCGGCCTTCCAAAAATTGCGTTGAGAAAATAAGAAACGGAGACGTGAAAATCCCCTCTAACTCCCCTTTTAAAAGGGGAGGATTTTCTTAGAAGCTTCGCCACAGGTAGTTTCCTCCTTTTGTAAAGGAGGATTAAGGAGGATTTTGGACAGCCTTGTCCTGAGTAGTGAGCCTGTCGAACTATCGAAGGATTGTTTCTTTGTACCTGTGCTGAACTCGTTTCAGTATCAAGACAAAGAAAATAAAAAATTAAACAATGGATCCCCGATAACTATCCTCGGGGATGACAGGGTATGAGATTGCTTCGCACGAGCCTGTGCTGAGCCAGCCGAAGTGCTCGCAATGACATTTTGTAATATTAAAATGGTTGATTTAAAAGAATCTTAGGAGGTCTTGAGGACGGCCAGGAAGGCCTCCTGGGGGATTTCAATCTTACCGATCTGCTTCAGGCGCTTTTTCCCTGCCTTCTGCTTTTCTAGTAGCTTTCTTTTCCTCGTCACGTCTCCCCCGTAGCACTTAGCCGTAACGTCCTTCCTCATAGCCTTTACATTCTCGCGAGCTATTATGCGGTTTCCGATTGCTGCCTGAATCGCAACCTCATAGAGCTGTCTCGGGATTATCTCCCTGAGTTTTTCGATCAACACCTTTCCCCTCTCATAAGATTTTTCCTTATGGACGATTATCGAAAGCGCGTCAACAGGTTCCCCGTTTATCAAGATGTCTAGCTTTATCAGGTCCGAAGCCTTATAACCTATCGGCTCATAATCCATAGATGCATAACCACGGGAGACAGATTTCAAGGCATCGTAGAAATCAAATATGATCTCTGATAGCGGTAATTCATATTTCACGATGACCCTGTCCTGTGTAACATAATTTATTTCAGATTGAACTCCCCGCCTTCTCCTGCATATTTCGAACAGGGAACCTAAATATTGAGCCGGTGTGTGGATACTGACAAGCACGTACGGTTCTTCTATCAACTCGATTTTATCCGGTGTCGGCAGCTTGCTCGGATTATCTACAAAGTAAACATCTCCCGACTTTTCATTAATCCTATAAACTACGGTCGGGGCTGTTGAGATTAGATCAAGCTCAGCCTCCCTCTCCAATCTCTCCCTCACGATCTCCATGTGTAGCAGGCCAAGAAACCCACACCGAAAACCAAAACCGAGGGCAACCGAGGTTTCAGGTTCATAGATCAGAGAAGAATCGTTCAATGCCAGCTTTTCAAGTTCGTCCCTCAGTTTTTCATAATCACCGGGGTCAATGGGATAGAGTCCGCTAAAAACCATCGGCTTCATAACCCGAAAACCCGAAAGGGGAGAGTCGGTAGGGCTCATTGCATCCGTTATGGTATCGCCAACCTTCGCCTCCTTTATCTCTTTTATTGAAGCTGTAATAAACCCCACCTCGCCAGTAGTCAGCTCTCCAATTTCAATCGCGTGAGGAGAAAATACACCTAACTTTTTAATTTCATACACCTTGCCCGTGGACATGAGCTTTACCCTCATTCCGAGCCTTATGTTTCCCTCATAGACCCTGACAAGCATCACCACTCCCTGGTACGAATCAAACCAGCTGTCGAAAATCAAGGCTTTCAGGGGTGAACTTGTTGCTGGTTTTGGAGGAGGGATCTTCGTTATGACAGATTCAAGGATCTCCTTAATACCGATACCTTCTTTAGCGCTCGCGAGCAGAGCGTTCTCGGCTTCTATCCCTATGACGTTCTCTATCTCTTTGACGACCCTGGCCGGATCGGCAGAGGGAAGATCGATCTTGTTTATCACCGGAATCAATTCAAGGCCCGAATCGGACGCAAGATATGCATTGGCGACTGTCTGTGCCTCGACTCCCTGTGAGGCATCCACAACAAGAATTGCGCCCTCACAAGCCATTAGACTCCGCGAAACCTCGTAGCTAAAGTCCACATGACCCGGCGTGTCAATCAAATTCAACTCGTAATTATTGCCATCGTCCGACTTATAGTTTAGCCTCACGGCTTGTGCCTTAATGGTTATTCCCCGTTCCTTTTCTATCTCCATGGTGTCAAGAAATTGCTCTGTCATTTCACGCTGACTTACACTGCCAGTTATCTCGAGGATTCTATCCGCAAGCGTAGATTTCCCATGATCCACATGAGCGATTATACAAAAATTCCTAATATATTTAGATTCCATCTTCGAAATGGAATAGTATAAAGTATGTAAGCGCTTATTCAAATTTGAAATCATCAGTCAATGACAGTTCTATTGCGATAATCATTGATAAGAAAATAATCCACTCCGGTAAATCCTAAATTGAGTCAAATCGATTGTATTGATATAATGTTTCTTGTATCATGGCTTCAGAAACTCCTATGATTAAGCAGTATATGAAGATAAAAAACCGGTATTCCGACTCGATACTGTTTTTTCGCCTAGGGGATTTCTATGAGATGTTTTTTGAAGATGCCAAGATAGCATCAAAGGTCCTTGGTATCGCCCTAACCTCAAGGAACAAATCAGAGAAAAACCCTGTGCCACTGTGCGGTGTCCCATTTCACAGCGTCGAGCCATACATAGCCACAATGCTCAGCCATGGATACAAGGTAGCTATATGTGAACAGGTAGAAGAACCAAGTCAATCAAAGGAGATCGTCGAGCGCAGGGTAACACGGGTCCTTACTCCGGGTGTAATCATTGACTCAGAGAAGTTAGATTCCAAGACGAATAACTACCTTGCAAGTATATACTCCGACGGGAAATCCTATGGACTTGCATATTGTGATATTTCAACAGGAAAATTCAGGACTACTTCTTTTTCGTCGCTTGACGAACTCAAAAGCGAGATAGCGAATATAGAGGCAAAGGAGATCCTTCTACCCGAGGACCTTCACAACATGGAAGAATTAATAAGCCATTTCTCACGGTCATGGAACCCACTCCTGACAACCATAGATCCCTGGGTTTGGGAAATCGGTTGTTCAAGAGAAATTTTACAAGAACACCTGAAAACAAAAACACTCGAGCCGTTTGGCCTCGACAACCACCCTGAATCGATAGTTTCCTGCGGAGCAATAATTCACTATCTCAAGCAAACACAAATTGAAGACATGCCCCCCTTGGAAGACCCGCTGTTCATTAAATCTACAGACTCCCTTTCCATCGATGAATCCACCAAGAAGAACCTTGAGCTCATGGGTAGCTCTCAAAGTACAAAAAAAACTGGCTCTCTTCTCTGGGTCCTTGACGAAACCCTGACAGGGATGGGAGGTAGGCTGATTAGGCAGTGGCTCAATTATCCATTAATCGATCCTGAAAAGATCAGAGACAGGCTCGATTCCGTTGAAGAACTCATAGAGAAAAATGCCCTACGAAACAAACTGAGGAACTCACTCAGGGAGATAAACGATATAGAACGGTTAATTGGCAGGATTTTTACTAAATCTGCAAGGCCAAGGGATTTAGGAGCGCTGAGAGATTCCTTAAGCCTGATCTCAGAGGTAAAAACATTATCAGAAAACCTTGATAAAAGGCTAAATGTAGAGATTAGAAACGGAATCGACGACTTGGCAGACATCAGGGAATTGCTCGATAGATCCGTGGTTGATGAACCCCCTCTATCCTGCCGAGACGGCGGGATAATAAGGGAGGGTTTCAGAAAAGAGCTGGATGGCCTTCGGATGATCAAAAGGGACGGGAGAAAATGGATAGCCGGGCTTGAGGCGAAGGAGAGGGAAGCTACTGGCATAAACTCTCTTAAAATTGGTTATAACCGCGTTTTTGGTTATTACATCGAGATCACCAGGACAAACCTCCACCTTGCCCCGGACCATTATATAAGAAAACAAACCCTTGTTAACGCCGAAAGGTTTATAACCCCTGAACTCAAGGATCAGGAGGAGAGGATACTTGGGGCCGAAGAAGAGATGATAGAGCTCGAAAAGGGACTTTTTGAAGAGATAAGGCAAAGGGTATCCAAGGAAACCGATAGAATAAGGCTTACGGCTCACCTGATAGGGATGATCGATGTAGTTTCTTCTCTAGCCCTAGTTGCCGAAAAATACGACTATGCCAAACCCCACGTGTGTGATTCCACAATAATAGATATCAAAGAGAGTCGTCACCCAGTGGTAGAAAGGATGGAGCTTGGAGAGAGATTTGTTCCAAATGATGTGAGGCTCGATCACGAAGAAAACCAGTTTCTGATAATAACGGGCCCCAATATGGCAGGTAAATCCACCCTCATCAGACAGGTTGCCCTGACGATAATAATGGCCCAGATGGGCAGTTTCGTACCAGCAAAAGAGGCTAAAATCGGAGTCGTAGACAGGATATTCACCCGGGTAGGTGCATCGGACAATCTGGCGAGGGGTCAGTCAACATTCATGGTAGAGATGACAGAAACGGCTTACATCCTGAGACACACCACCCCTAAGAGCCTTGTCATACTGGATGAGATTGGGCGGGGTACCAGCACCTTTGACGGGATGAGCATAGCCTGGGCAGTCGCAGAGTATCTTTATGAGGCAGGTAGCATGGTACTTTTTGCAACCCATTATCACGAGCTGGCTCAGTTAGCGATATCCAAAAATAGGGTAAAAAACTACAACATTTATGTTAAAGAGGACAGGGGAAAAATAGTTTTCTTAAGGAAGCTCATCCCTGGGGCCTCGAGCCACAGCTATGGAATAGAGGTAGCAAACCTCGCAGGTGTACCCGATAGGGTAATAAAGTCGGCCAAGGACATACTTGCCAGAATCGAGAAATCCCACTTGGGCATCGGAACATCGATAAGGGGTGGCCAGATGGCACTGTTCAACAGTCCGGAAGAAGAAAAAAAGGAAGACGAAAAAGACAAGATCATAGAAGAGTTAATGGATTTGGATCCGCTTTCGATGAGCCCTCTCGAGGCCCATTCTAAGCTTGTGGAGCTCAAAGAAAAATTGGAAAAGGGCTAAAGGCGGCCTGGATAACTAATAGCCGCAATGAGATCAATTAATTTTTTCAAATTGCTGTCAAGGAGTAGAAAATCGCCAAACCCCATGACCAGTAAGAAAACCGAAGGTCAAAGGGGCGAAGAAATTGCCTGCAAAGCACTCAAAAAGAAGGGCTACCGCATCCTTGATAAGAATTTTAGCTGCAGGCATGGTGAGCTCGATATCGTAGCTGAGGATAATGATGTTGTCTGCTTCATAGAGGTCAAGGCCCGGTCCTCTGAAGACTACGGCCTTCCCGAAGAAGCCGTAACACACTGGAAGAAGCGAAAACTCCTTAATACAGCCTTTGTTTATATTGAAAAAAAGAAAATCAAGGATCGGGATATGCGCTTTGATATAATATCGGTAGATCTCAAAACCCGGAAAGCGACAATCCTCAAAGACGCATTCGAAGCCGATCTCGGATAATGAAACTCCCCGCACAAGCTGCAGGGTATCGCAATAAAAACTGAAAGACTCAGGTGTCATTGCGAGAGGCTTAAAAAGTCTCGAAGCAATCTCCATCGGCATTGGCACAGCGTTTGATTATCCATTCCATTATAGGGTTAACCTAACAGATTGCTTCGCTAACGCTCGCAATGACGGGCGAGCTATCAATCATAAACGCATACTTCAACAAGGACCACGATAGTTCTTAGAGACGACCATGACCTCTCCGCTACTAACTTTTACTCTTGACATGATTAAATTTTTGCATATGTTTATGTCTAGCACTCCGTATCTAGGAGTGCTATTCTTCAACATTCCACCAGGAGGTTCTTTTTATGAAAATAAGGCCGCTTCATGACAAAATTTTGGTAAAAAGGATAGATGTACCTCAAACCACAAAGGGGGGGATCGTTATTCCCGATACAGTTAAGGAAAAACCCCAGGAGGGAAAGGTAATTGCTGTGGGAAACGGACGGATCATGGAGGACGGGAAGGTTATGCCCCTCGAAGTGAAAAAGGGTGACAAGATCCTATTCAGCAAATACGGCGGGACAGAGATCAATATTGAAGGGGAAGAATATCTGATCCTTGATGAAAACGATGTCCTAGCCATTACAACATAATATAAAAAAAGGGAGGTTTCAAAAATGGCAGCCAAACAAATAGCTTTTAGTTCTTCCGCGAGGGATTCCATATTAGAAGGAGTGAACAAACTTGCCCATGCCGTAAAATCCACATTGGGACCGAGGGGAAGAAATGTTCTGATCGAGAAGACATTTGGCGCCCCGGTGGTCACTAAAGACGGTGTAACCGTGGCAAAGGAAATTGAGCTTGATGATAGGTTCGAAAACATGGGCGCACAGATGGTAAAGGAAGTGGCATCCAAGACAAGCGATGTCGCTGGGGACGGAACAACCACTGCAACAGTGCTCGCACAGGGAATATTCCGAGAGGGGATAAAGCTTGTGGCAGCGGGGCACGACCCCATGAAGTTAAAGAGGGGAATAGATAAGTCGGTGGAGGTGGTGGTAGAGAGTATCAGGAAGTTGAGCAAGCAGGTAAAGGGGAGGACCGAGATAGCACAGGTTGCAACAATATCGGCTAATGGGGATGAGACGATAGGAAACATCATAGCCGATGCGATGGAGAAGGTGGGAAAGGATGGTGTGATAACGGTTGAAGAGGGGAAGAGTCTGCAAACAGACCTTGAAGTGGTTGAAGGGATGCAATTTGACAGGGGATACCTCAGCCC
>JBAUII010000033.1:0-58022 GCA_049682815.1 Thermodesulfobacteriota bacterium
TTGCTTGTTCCAGCGGATTCCTCCGGCTTGGCATCCGGAGACATCCACCACTTGATCGTATAGTCCCAGGCTCCAACGAGGGTATCCAGCACTTTATGGATTTCGTTCGGCGTCGAGAATTCCTTCCATTTCTCCATCATGGCATCGTGATCATGCTCCGAGGCCTTCTGCTTGACAGAGTCCTGTTTTTCCTTCGATTCTTCGCCCGCTTGACTCCGTACGACAATGCTAAGAAAACCAAAGACCGTAAAAATTAGCAAAAATAAAAACGCGTTAGACAAGGTTTGATGATTCATAACTGTCGCCTCCTAATTTATGATTATTTTGTTTCGTTTCATTACTACGACGAATGAGAGCGTGTTTTCAGGACAGTTTCGCTGATCTCTTTTGAGTGTCCCTGAGCATAGCTAATAAATGATACGCAATTCGCATGTTGGGGCAACCGGGTGGTTGACCACCTTTCAACTTTCGACCATCAGTCTCGCTAAGGTCTATGCTCCTGCCTAATGACAATGATCGTCAACGAAAAAGGTTTGCGTCCCCTTTTTGCCTCCTCCCGACAACACCTCGCGATGTCGCCTTTGCCCTTCTCCTGACTTTAGGCTCCGAGAGTACCTGGTTCGGCGATCCCAGGCCGATAGCGACGAGTCATGCCCGTCGCACGCCCCGCACGAACTCGATGTGGTTGTTATGCGCTTTACTTTTTAGGATGCAGATCTATTACCTGACCTTTGCTTGTTGGTTTTGTTTTTACATTTTTAACTTTGCTGAGCAAGTGAGGAGAAACATTCCACTTGTGCCCTGACTCTGTAATGACAGTTACCGTCTTTTTATTGAATTTGACGAGCGTGGCAATTTGGCGTTCTCGGCCAGGGGGCTCAAAACTGACTTGCTCTCCTGGAACAAATTGCATCATTTCTTTGTGCGTGTGCATAGACTCCAAAAACTTGAGCCTCTCAACTATCTTGTGATTTAGCTCAATCAATTCTTCTTCCGATAAATGGTCAATATCTATTGCCATAATCTCCTCCTATTTGGTTCAGCGCATAACGTCCGTGTTCAGGCGCACATTGTGCTCTTTGCACAATGCGTGACACTGACGACCGTCCGGTGCAGCGGATTGTTGGCTACTTCTTCCCATACGTATGCCAATAGATGAAGTTCAAGAAGCCATCAAGCTCATTCAGATCTCGTAGCCGGCATCTCTTTCTTAGCGCCGTCAAGAATTCGCAGTACTCAGCATAGGTATCTGCAGAAAACGAGGAAGGAGAAGGATATCGTTTGAAACCGAGCTTCTTAAGACTTTCGATCGGATTCTTGTTTAGAACTGCATACCGTGTTGGGTCATAAGTGTTGAGAATTTCGGTTATTACGTTTGGACCTAATCCAGGTATGTTTGCGCTATGCTTTAGGGCAGTATCATACACGTCGAGCGGAGGCTTTCCGATACGCGACTTGAGGGACCTTACTAGAGAAATCACTCGATGATACTTCGAAGCGACGGTATTTTTTGATCGAAACACACTTCCGGAGTGCCATAACTTCTCGCCTCTACTCACTCCTACGAGGGGCTCGTACAACCCCATGAACTCTGCCTTGGTCGGCTTACTTAAAGCCGCGATACGGTCCAAAACGTTCCTTGCTTTAGCGTAGTCACGCGCCCTGGCTTTACGCCTGTCATTTTGTTCCAAATCTGTGAGATATCGCCTCAAATACTGTTTCAATTGCCTATCATTCGCCTCGGGCAAGTTTCCAATTTCCTTCTTCGCCGTCCGATCTGCTTTCTGACGGTGATTCCTGAATATCTCATACCTGGCTTCATACTGGCTGATAGCAATCGGATCCAGCCGCTCCGTTGCCTCGCCTGTTCGCAAAGATTCGATAAATGACTCCAGTTGGCGACAAAATGGCGAATCGCCAGTGACCGCGGTCTGAACTGACGCCTCAATGTTCTTTTCCAGGCCTCCGCCCGTGATGTTAGCAGAGCCGATGATAGCCACAGCCGAATTTTTTGTTCCCGCAAAATATAGCTTCGGATGAAAGGTCGCCCCCAAGCGCTTGACGAGAAACGCCTCCCCATTCTCTTGACGCCCGATCCTTCTTAGCAGAGCCCTCAGAGCCGTTGGCTCCGTAAGGTATTGATCCGTCCCAATAAACAATATGAGTCGTGCCCCGTTTGCCATGACCTTACGGAAAACTTCGTCAAGCAGCCTGAGACCTGACATCTTCAGATAGGCCACGCATACAGCGATATCGCTGGCCTCGACGAGAATCCGTCTAACGGCGTCCAGATGAGTTGTGTCGGTGGCGTTGTGAACGAGCCGAACTTGCGCATGAGTATTGCTACTGGCGTTCATACTCTGTCTAGGCAACTACTAATTAGACTGCAAAAATGCAGTATAATTCTCCATTAGGGATGTTATGCTGCAAATTGTCGTTTTTCTCTAATGTTATAACAAGTCTAATTTAGTGTCAAAAGCAAGACGGAAACCCGCCCAAAAAAGAAACTTCTTGACATTGTACCGGGAGCTATACGGGAAAAACACCACTCAAAACGCTACGAAAGAGTTAAGTCGCTGGGATAAGACCTAATACCATTTTCTAAAAACAAATTTTAGGGGCTGATGTCCTCATCAGCACCCTCGGTTAAATGAGGGCACTGATCGGGGAACGTGCCCTACATTTTGAAATACAAGATATGCTAATGGTTTGCTTCGAAGAATTTGTAAGGTTATATTAAATCCAGCTAAAGATATAATGTGTCATTCTGAGCACTTCGTTAAACTCAGTGTAAACTCTGCGAAGAATCTGCTTCTAGTAAGAGGGAAGATTAAAATGACCACACTAATTTCACAAGCTATCACGAAAGTTGAATATTTGGCGTCTGAGCGAGGGAACTAATTACTATGCAAATTTTAGAGGACATCGAGAATGAACTCAGATGGCAGGAAACGCTTGCTCAACCGCGAAGCAAGCTTAAAAAATTAGCGAAGAAAGCTCTCGAGAAGTCAAAAGTGAGGTATGAGAAATGTTAAATACAATAAGAGCCGTTGTCAGAGAAGGAAAGATCGAGCTACTAGAGAAAGTAGATATTCCTGAAGGGACAGAAGTTTTAGTGACCATCCTTGCTGCTGATGCACAGTTTTGGTTGGGAGTTAGTCAGCCCTCACTAGCTGCGGTGTGGGATAACCCGGAGGATGATATTTATGAGCAGCTACTCAAAGGGTGAAGTGGTACTCGTACGTTATCCCTTTTCGAATTTGTCAGGCTCAAAAGTCAGACCTGCTGTTATCGTCAGTGCACCCCATGTTTCTCAGGATGTATTCATTGTGCCACTGACGAGCAAAACTACATCGCTCCTGCCTGGTGAATTTGTTCTGAGTGATTGGAGCGAAGCCGGGCTTAATGTTCCGACTGTGGTTAAACGGGGTATGTATACCGTACACCAGGATCTTGTCGCGAAGAGGGTGGGTAAACTATCGGAGCCCGACACAATAAATCTGGATGAAGCTTTGTGCAATTGGTTTGGGATATAAAAAGTCGAATCACGTGCCTAAACCGGCGATGCAGCGGAGCGCGGGACGAATTTCATTTGAGTTGGTCAATGTTCGGCATGTGGCGCGGCGAACTCGGTAGTTAGACTGGCGCGAGGGTGTGAGGAAAGAAGGGGGAGCGTCATAATCAAATGACAACAGGCTGAGGATAACTGACAAGAATACAAATGAGAAAAAAGAACTTCTATGATCTTCAGGAATATATTACTTATCTCGAGGCCATTGGTGATTTGAGCAGGGTCAAAGCTGAGGTTGATCCGATTCTCGAAATCACCGAGATATATTCCAGAGTTGCTAAAGAAAAGGGTCCGGCGCTCGTATTTGAGAACGTAAAGGGCGCTTCCTTCCCGCTTGCAATCAATCTGTTTGGAACCGAGGAGAGAGTTGAACTGGCACTGGGAAGAAAGCCGAAGGAAGTGGGTGAGGAGCTTGTTACTATTTTTGAAAAGGTAAATCCTCCATCGATAAAATCGTTCTTCTCGATATTTCCAAAACTCTTTGGCCTTCTTTCAATGAGGACGAAGGATGTCAGAAGTGGGATAGTTCAGGAAAATGAGGTTCAACCGGATCTTAGCAAACTCCCTATAATGAAATGCTGGCCCAAGGATGGTGGAAGGTTCATCACATTTGGATTGGTTCTGACCCAGGACCCGGTATCTGGCCGGAGAAACCTGGGAATCTACAGGATGCAGATCTTTGACGATAAGACTACAGCCATGCATTGGCATCCCCATAAAGGTGGCGCGGCGCATTATCACGAAGCAGCGAAATTCGGGACGGACCTTGACGCGGCCGTGATACTGGGCGGTGATCCGAAGATGATCTTTAGCGCTATTGCCCCTCTCCCTGAGGGGATGGATGAATTGGCATTTGCAAGTTATTTGAGGGGTAAGCCGATACCAATGATACCAGGCAAATCTATTTCTCTCAGAGTTCCGGCAAATGCGGAATTCATAATTGAAGGGGTTGTACCTCAAGGTGTTCTCAGGGAGGAGGGACCATTTGGCGACCATTTTGGTCATTATTCAATGGAAGCCGACTTTCCAGTTTTTAATGTTAGGGAAGTTACATACAGGAATAATCCCATCTATCCATCTACAGTTGTTGGAAAACCCACGATGGAGGATGTTTATCTGGGAATAGCCGCGGCTGAGATGTTTTCCCCACTCATAAGGATTATACAGCCTGAGGTTAAAGATATGTGGGCTTATCCCGCTGCTGGGTTTCATAATCTACTTGCCGTTTCTGTAGATGAGAGATATCCGAAAAACGGAATCAAGGCTATGCTTGCTCTCTGGGGTATAGGCCAGCTTCTTCTAACTAAATGTATGGTAATGGTTTCCAGTGATGTTAATCCCAGAGACATGGAGGCGGTTCTGACCGAGATTGGTGAGAATTTTGATCCCCGAGAGGATTTTGTTCTTATTCCATGGGCCCCTCTCGACACGTTGGATTTCACAAGTGGGAAAATGAATGTGGGAAGCAAAATGGGGATAAATGCCGTAAGACGTTCGGACAGCAAAAAGAGGAAACTGCCCAAGAAGGTTTCTGATCCTAGAGAAAAGCACAAAGAGATCATGGATTTCAGACTACTCCCAGGTGGATTTCTTGTATTGAAAGTTGAGAAAAATCCAAAAGAAGTGATAAAGAAGATGTTCGAAACCCCCGGTTATGAAGATGTTAAAATAATTGCTTCGGTGAGCAGTGATATAGATATACATGATGACACGGAGGTTATTTGGGGTATATTTACTAGGTTTGATCCCTACCTTGATGTGATATTTGAGCATACCGAGCTTAGGGGGTCGGCTGTAGTATATGATGGAAGGATGGGGATAGATGCAACAATAAAGGAGTGGTATCCTGAAGTCATTGAGATGTCGGATGATGTTAAGAAAAAGGTAAGTAACAGATGGAACGATTATTGGAAAAGATAGAGATCCTTTGCCAGGACAAATCGCTTTTGCCAATCCTCTATAAGGTAGAAAAGGAACAGCGGTTAACGATTGAGGATGGACTTAAGTTGCTGGAGACCGATGATCTCCATACCGTTGGCATGATGGCAGATTATGTCAAGAGGAAGAGGGAAGGGGACAAGGTCTACTTTGTGGTAAATCGACATGTGAATCCCACAAACATATGTGCAATATCCTGCAGGTTTTGCGCTTTCGGTGTCACCAAGCGTTCGCCAAGTGCGTATGAACTGACACATGATCAAATACTCTCGATGCTCAATGATGAGATAAGGGAGGTTCATATAGTTGGCGGACTTCATCCGGAATGGGATTTTCAGCATTATCTGGATATTGTGAAGCTTATCAAGGGTCGTTTTCCACAGACCCATGTGAAGGCATTTACCGCAGTCGAAATAGACTGGTTTACGGAGATCAGTGGGTTGAGCATCGAGGATGTTTTGTTGACACTGAAAGAGACTGGAGTGGATGCTTTAACCGGCGGCGGGGCAGAAATTCTGCATCCGGACGTGAGAAAGAAGATATGTGCTCCCAAGACGGTTGCCACCAGGTGGGAGGAGATACACAAATTAGCACACCGGCTGGGGATTCCCACAAATGCAACGATTTTATACGGTCATATAGAGGAGCCATTCCACGTGGTGGATCATCTCGAAAGGCTGAGAAGGATCGAAGACGAATCCCCTGGGTTTTTTGCCTTCATACCAGTTTTGTTCCAGACTGAAAATACAGGACTCAAGAAAGAGGTAAAATTTATCCCCGGGATTTACGATCTAAAAATCCATGCCCTTGCACGCTTATACCTTGACAACTTCCGGCATATAAAGGCCTATTGGATAACCCTCGGGGAAAAAACCGCCCAGGTTGCCCTTCACTATGGCGCGAGCGATGCCGACGGGACTATTATCAGAGAAAAGATAATCCACGATGCGGGTGCTCCATCTGAGGTCGGCCACAGCAGGGACTTTATGGTGAGTTTGATCAAAAACTCAGGCTACACCCCTGTTGAACGCGACGCCCTTTATAACGTCGTTAGAGTCTATAATTGAAAATCCTTATGGAACAATAAATGCCGACAGCCAGTTCTTATTTTCTTCTTTGGCAATTGAATAAAATAGTCTTTCCTTATTTATTTGTTCGTTATGGCCTCGAATCTTGGAGGGAGGTGAACGCCATGCCTAATGCTGAGAGAATATTTATATGTATTTTATTTTCTGTTGTTGTACTTTTCCCTAGCGCGGCCCTGTGGGCACAGTCGGCGTGCGATGATTTTGAATGTAATCGAAGCGGGCAGATCATGTGTAATGCTGATCTAGACTGTACTAGGCTGCAGCCTTTCTGTATCAACGGTGTCTGTCAGCAGTTGACGTGCAATAACGATGGTGACTGCCCGTCCTTAATGGCTTGCTCTAACGGTGCCTGTGAAGAGGTAGCGTGCAAGACAGCAGAGGACTGCAGCACCGGCAAAGTCTGCATTAATCATCGCTGCGAAGGTTGTGATGACAATGCCCAGTGCGGTGAGTACGGGGTTTGTCAGAATAACGATTGCGTATGTGTCGAATGCAGACTCGATAGGCATTGCGATTTCGATAAGAGGTGCGAAGGCAACTTATGTGTGGACTTCTGCGATGAGAATAAGGAGTTCGTGGTGTATCAGGACGGTACCACCCAATGCAGGGCTTGTGTTGATCCTCGGTCAGCGCAGCGTTGCCCAGACCCCAGGTGTCTTGCTCCGGGGAAGCTATGCGCGTCAGGGTTTTGCTTACAAGCCTGCGCTCCACAAGATCTGGAAATCTTCGAACGTGACGGACTCCTCGAAGAGCTCATTGAGGAGATTGGACGACTCAGAACGCAGCCCGATCCAGGTGGTCTTCCGGACTGTCCAAGGTGTACCATCGGTTTTGATATGATCAGTGTGCGCGGCGTTTTGGAGGGAGCGGGAGTTACTGAGCCCGTACATCTTCGTCTACTTGATAGTTCAGGAAAGGCGGTAGCGGAGTTCGGTACCTTTTCGCCAAAAGGGCAATCTTGGTCAACAATTCCGGACCTGATGCAGCCAGATCTAACGCAATCTGTTGCGAGCAAGGGGGGATGTGGTTACATGCTTGAAGTCAGCGACCCCAAGAGCAAAAAAACTGCACGCGGAGACATATGTCTTGAGCCAAGGGAAAAACCTCTGCCGTTGAGACGATCGCTCTAACGTTAGAAACCGACGGAAGAATTTAGAAGGGTTCTGAACTTTGTATCTTTTTGTCTGAATAATAGTATTGATTAAGGAGTCGCCCGTATTTGGATACCGCTTTAGCTTTTTTCCTACTGGCAAGGGTGAGCTTATCAGTGACGCTATTTCGCTTTAGATCAAGAGAGAAACTTTATGACACAGAAAAGAATAGTTATGGAGCACAATAAGAAGATTGCACTTGTGGCGCACGATAATAAAAAGCTTGATCTGCTGGAATGGGCCAAATATAATCGCGATCTCCTGGCAAATCACAAAGTCTATGCTACTGGCACAACTGGCAAGGTGCTAGAACAGGAGCTTGGCTTCGAAATTTTAAGACTTCAGAGTGGCCCCCTGGGAGGTGACCAGCAGATAGGCGCTAAAATTGTCGACGGAGAAATAGATTTTCTCATCTTTTTCTGGGATCCGCTGGAGCCGATGCCTCATGATCCGGATGTCAAGGCTCTTTTGCGTATGGCGGTGGTCTGGAACATACCGATTGCGTGCAATCGGGCGTCAGCCGATTTCATGATCTCATCCCCATTGATGAATGGAGAATATGACCGTCTCCTGCCAAATTATGAGGAATACAGAACCTGGAGGGCCTTAAAAGGAGATTAAAGAGTTAGAGGATATTTGCCTCTAAATTCGATAGGATTAGGAATTTGCGTGAATCAGAGTGTCGGATCGTCTGAGAGGATCTACATGATATAATATTCCTTATTTGATACGACATGTATCGCGGATACTTCCATCCGTTGAATTGAGTATAATATGCTACAGGTAGACAAACTTACAGTCCATGTTGTTGTCGATAATACAACTGACATGCTCTCGAGCAGGCCTGAGCACGTGACATCCGAGCTCCGTATCCTTATGGGAGCGGGCATGAAAGAGCTGGCTGGTGAATCCCTGTGCTCTGCTCATCATGGCCTGTGCCTTGCAGTGACTGCGCATTTCGCTAACGAAGTACGAACCGTACTATTTGATGCTGGTCCGGATCCATACGCGCTGATGCGAAATGGTGGTCACATGAATCTTGACTTTGAAAAGATAGATGCCCTTGTGTTGTCGCATGGCCATTTTGATCATTCAGAGGGGCTATTAACGGCTGGCAAGATGATTCGTTCCGGGAATAAGGAAAGGCGGGTACCGCTCCATGTACATCCTGGCGCTTTCGTGAAGAGGGCGGTCCGGCTTTCGGATGGGGAGCTACTTCCTCTTCAGGATGTGCCGTCTCGTGAGGCCCTTCAGAGGGCAGGGATAGATCTCGTCGAGTCAGATAAGCCCGAGGAGATTATCGGGGGCAGTTTTTTTCTTACCGGCGAGATACCTCGTCGAAGCTTTGAAAGGGGTTTACCGAATCAGGTCCGGCTGACCGAGGCTGGTGAGTGGGAACCCGATCCCCTCTGCATGGAGGAGCGATTTATGATCGCCAATGTACAGGGGAAAGGGCTGGCGTTATTTACAGGCTGCTCCCATGCGGGAGTAATCAACATATGCAATCATGCCAGAGAGCTTTTTCTCGATACACCTCTCTATGCGCTGGTGGGCGGTCTTCACCTAGTTCATCCGAATGAAGATCTTATTGGAGCGACGATAGAGGAACTCAAAAAATTTGGTTTTAAGGTGATCATTGCAGGGCACTGCACCGGATGGCGAGCCATACACTCTCTTCTTAATGCCTTTGGAGAAGAGGTGGTCGACCCGCTTGCTGTTGGAAGCAAATTGTCGCTATAAAGATACTTAACAGTTTTTTCGCCCCTAAAGGGAGGCCGAGTTGTGTTATACACGAAAAACTTTATCATAAGTGTTTTGTTGGTTGTTATGATCTCAGGAGCTTGCTCAGAGACTGATACCAATGGTAATTCGCAGTCAGTTACGAATGAAAAACATCCTTCATATTTGCCGAATCCCGCTTCTGCCAATTGCATAAAGAAGGGACGGAAGGTCGTCATTGAAAAGCGTGGAGACGGTGGAGAATATGGCATTTGCCTATTTGAAGACAATAGACAATGTGAGGAATGGGCAATGTTTCGGGGTAATTGCCCTGTTGGTGGAATAAAGATTACTGGTTACGTCACTCCGGCCGCGCAATATTGCGCCATCACCGGCGGCGAGTATACCATCACGGCCAACAGTAACGAGGAAAACGAACAGGGGACCTGCTCGTTCAAGAGCGGCATCAAGTGTGACGCGTGGGAATACTATGATGGAAAGTGCGCTCCAGATCGCTAAGGAGTTGGCCTGCTACTTAGGCCCTGAGAATTTTACCATATAACGGTTTGGTGTACCTTAAAAACCTTTAGTGTATAATAAAAGCCATGCCTGAATTTCATTATTTAAAAGGAGTGAATAATGCAAAGAGTATTAAATTTTTTCGCCTGCTTATTTGTCGGTTTGCTTATCATTAGCCCGGTAGTTTCGGCATCTGAAATATCTGAAATAAAGGTATATAAGAATCCTCATTGTGGCTGCTGTAATAGCTGGATCTCTTACCTTAAAGAGCAGGGTTATACCTTAAAAACCGAAGACATATCGAAGTTCCCGTCAATGAAGGAATCGATGGGTATTACGACGGAATTGGAATCATGTCATACGGCGATAGTAGACGGATATGTTGTGGAAGGGCATGTCCCTGCAGAAGACATAAAACGCCTAGTGGAAGAGCGCCCTGACATTAAAGGATTGGCAGTGCCGGGGATGCCTATCGGCTCTCCCGGGATGGAGCAAGGCGACACTAAAGAGAGATATGACGTGCTTGCGATTAAGAAAGATGGGTCGACGTATGTTTATAGTACGCATAATGATTGAGTAGGTAACTGGCGATCCGGAACTCGCGCGATGTTATGCTGCGGAAATAATCTCCCTACTTTTCTCACCGCAGTTAAGCAACATATCAAGCGTTGAGAGATTATAAATAAAATCCCCCCAGAGCTGAGGGTAGACTGGTGGGTTAAAGCTCACGAATTTAATTTGTATTCCTGAATTGTTCATCAGTGGCACGTCAAGATGTTTTTCGACTGCAGGAAAAGTTAAATAAGAGTCTGAACCTAGATGTTTACAAATATTTATAATTAGGTCAGTACCATTTCCTCCCACGCCCAGATCAGACTGCAGATATAATTCGGTTTTCAGTGAAAGCTTTTCCCAATTGAATTTGATCATTTGCAAATTTAATTCGACAAGTAAGTGATCGTTCTCTCGATAAATGGATTCCAATATTGGAAGGTAGTCATCGAGATATGGAGCATTCGCATAATGTTGCTGAATACTTAACAGGTGATTTCTTTGCCAGTCTGACTCATTGCATATTTCGACATTTCGAATGATCTGAAGCCCCCGCCCCTTTTTCCACACGGGTGCTGTCAACCACATCTCACCCTGTTTATTTTTAAGACGGTTACGATTGACCCATCCACGCCCACGAGGAAACTGCACATCATCAAGTAAAACCATACAGTCGGCCCCCATCGCCTTAAAGAAAAATCCCGGCCATGGTAAAAAGATTGGCTGGTGAGTAGTGACAATCATAGCTTTTCCTCATTTTTAGGTTAAACAAATTAAGAGTTTATACGAGCTAATAAGTATTGTGCCACTTTTTGAGTGGATACCAATTTATTTAGATTCTATAGTAGTGACTTTATTTCGAAGGATGTGTAGTATTAATGTATCGACTTTCAGTGGATTTCAACTTAGAGCAAATAATATTCGGAAGGGGGATTTACAATGAGTAGAACAATATCTTCACGATTATTTCTAAAGATATTTTTAACTATTGTTGTATGTTTCCTGTTTTTTGTGAGTGGTAGGGTATCTGCCGACCAACCACATATGAGGGCTGCTCTCAATGCTTTGATGACAGCAAGGAACGAGCTCCAGATAGCTTCTACAAATAAAGGTGGCCACCGCGCCAAAGCCATTAACCTTGTCAACCAGGCAATCACAGAAGTGAAAAAAGGCATAGAGTATGCACAGTGACCTATTATTTTGTTTCCTTGGAATAACGATTAACAATCCTTGCCATGAAAATTAAGAATCCTCTCCATCCAGGGGAAGTTACGGCTGACTGGATCACTTTTGCCCTCCGGGCGGGTGGAGTCTTAAAGAAGTCGACCGTTAAGACTTTGAACAAGGAAATAGTAGGAGGAGGTAGAGGCTTCTTGAGCAGTGTCGTCCGAGCGAGTCTCGATTATGATAGGGAGGAAAAAGATGCGCCGAAATCGGTTGTAGTTAAGATCGAGCCCGAATCAGACACCTTCCATAGATTTGGTGATGAATTGAATGCATTTCAGCGTGAAATCCGCTTCTATAAAGAAGTGGCGAGCAATGTTCCAATTCGACTTCCGATCCTTTACTTCTCGGTTGACGAACCTCCTGCTTACTCGATGGTTATGGAGGATCTGAGCTCTTACACACCGGGTGATCAGGTAATTGGTATGCACAGTACCCAGGTCATGGCTACTGTTGAGATATTGGCAAAACTTCAGGCTGGATACTGGGATAACATGGCGCTGCAGAAGCTCAAATGGATGCCTACTACAAACGGTGTAGGTATAGACTATCAGGAGAAGTGGGGATCATTTGTTGAACACTTTGGCTCTTACGTGGATAAAAAGGGACTCGAAGTTGGTGAGAGATTGGGAGATTCGATTTCATGGCTTGAGAAAGAGATAGAGAAGCGGCCAAAAACCATAGTGCATACTGATCTGAGAGAGGACAACTTATTATTTGGTGACCCAAATTCTGATGAGGCTGTCCTAATTCTGGATTGGCAGCTTGCGATCCGTAGCATTGGTGTCTTTGATGTAGCGCGGATTATCGGCGGAAGCGAGCTACCCTCAGAGCGTACCGGTCATCATTTTGAGGTGCTTCGTCGTTGGCATGATGCTCTTAGAAGAGAGGGAGTTAGGGGCTATTCCTGGGAGGAGGCTGTTCGGGACTTCCGCTTAGGGGCTCTTCAGCTTTTGTGCTTTCCAGTTCACTTCCATGTTGGCTTAATTGGGAGTGTAGGCCGAAGCATGGAGCTTGCAAAGGCAATATGCAAGCGCGTTTTTTCGTCTGCAGTTGAAATAGATGCCGCATCAGTCTTGCCATTATAAATTAAGGGTTCGCCTTTGTTATCAGTGGATTATAATGTGGACGACTACAAGGGATATCGCCAATAAAACGCCAAATATCGCAACGAAGATGGTTGAGATGACAAAAAGACCATCCTTTTGTAAATTCCATCCATTCCTGAACGCTGTTGGTAAAGCGACCATCGCGAAGCTTATCATAATAACCCAGGCGGACCTCACGAAGTAATTCATCTCTGGAAATGCAGCTTTGAAAGAGATGGTCAGAAAGACACTGAATAGCATAGTGAAAAGAACGAGACGGTCCCGAGATAGAAGAAGGAGTATAATATGGTCATTAGGGTTGAGTAGGCTAGTGCAATATTTGGACCCAGTTTGAACTCAAAAAATTGAGTTATCGTAAAAACCCTCATCCGCAAATAGAGGGGAACAAAAATAAAAGTAGAGACCAAGATCCCGAAAATTGCGTTAATCTCGAGGTTTCCTTGTGCTAGGCCGAATATGTAGGCAGAGCCAGCCATAGCGATAAAGTGGTTTGCCTGAATATTTGTTGCGATTGTGGAGACAGCTATATAAGGCCACTTAAGGGATCGAGAGCTTAAAAAATACTCTTCGACACTTACATCTTTTTTTAAACGTCCCCTGACCCCTATCACCATTATAACAGCAAAGTATGGGACAATTATGGACAGGTCCAGCAACATCTGAGTCTTACTCTTGGATCAAGTATCCGGGTTGTTGGACAAGTAAAATAATGGAGCGACACTGAGTATATATTTTATCGCAAACATGTGGATATGGATAAGTTTTGGGGGCGAAGATAATCGATAATGTTAGAATGTGAGGTCTTGCAAGACGTCTGCTGGATCATCCATATGTTTTTCATCCTCATCATTCTTCTCGTCTTCTTGAACATTTTCGGCGTTATCCTCGATGACGATCTCTTGATCATCATCTATGGGCTCGTCTTTCTGGGTGCATCCCAGAAATCCCAGCGATAATCCCAGGATGAACATTATTATAATTGTCTTCATGATCTAAGACCCACTAATAGTTGTTAATTCTATCGATAATATACACTTTACAGGTTGGAATTGCTAATGTCGAGTGAATCCGATAAGGGACTTTCATACGCCGTTGGATCATCTTAAACTTGATTTTGTCCGGTTGTACCAGGATTTGTTTGCTAATTAAATCTTCACTGTTATAGTAACTACGGAAGCGATTGCTAGATCCTATGCATTTTCGATTTTTTCTCTACATCTGTTTGACATTTTTCGCTAATTCTCCCCGTCTTTTCAGAAGAGAAAACAACATATACCTTAACATTCTTTGCCTTGGACAATGAGTATTTGGCTCCGAGTTCATCCTCTTTCTGGGTTTTATAGCTTGGATGATGTAATTGGTACGTACGGAAATTTAGGACCGAATGGGAAATAATTTACTAGTGAAGAGCTACCTACTGCTCGGCATAGCAAAATGCCACTTCTAAAGGGTGGACGGTCGAGTAGCGAATCGCAATGGTGAATATTTCTAGCGATTTCTATAAAAATTTTGGAGGAGATATCGGTGATCATAGAGACAAAGATTAGGAGTTTCGTGAAGACCCTATCGTGGCGCGTCACAGCCACTATAACGACTATCATAGTTGCATTGGCGATTACGAAAAGGATTGATATAGCCGTACAGATTGGACTGATTGAGGCTTTCTTAAAAATGTTGGTATATTTTATTCACGAAAGGTCTTGGGCAAAAACCAGATTTGGGATTCATGAGAAGAAGCCATTAGTATTGTGGTTTACCGGTCTTTCAGGATGCGGTAAGTCTCAAATTTCGCGATCGGTATATGAGAAGTTTCAAGAAAGGAAGATTAGGGTTGAATACTTTAATGGAAGAAAGATACGCGAAATATTCCCAGAGATCGGATATTCTCCCGAGAACAGGAAAGAACATATAAAGAAGATAGGTTCTTTAATTAAGATTCTTCAAAATAATAATACAAGCGTCATAGGATCGTTCGAAAGTCCCTTTGAGGAGACGAGGAATTATCTGCGACAAAATCTAATTAATTATATAGAAATATACGTTCATGTGACTCTCGATTATTGCATTAGGAATGATAATCGAGGATTATATAGGAAGGCTATGAACGGAGAGTTGGACAACTTTGTAGGGGTCTCGATAGAGTATGAGGAACCTAAGCATCCGGAAATAATAATTGAAGCTGAGAATCAATCCGTAAGAGAATCTGTCAAACAAATTCTCAAGTATTTAGAAAAGAATGATTTTTTAGAATGAGGATATTATTGACACATTGAGGTGAAGAAATGGATAGTACCAAATCCGTAAATTATGACACTGATAACTTCGAAAAAGATGTTCTTGAAAGAAGTTACAGCATGCCTGTCCTGGTAGACTTCTGGGCGGAATGGTGTGGTCCTTGCAGGGTTTTGGGACCTGTTCTGGAAAAGTTAGCTGAAGAAAGCAACGGCAGTTGGGCGTTAGTGAAGCTGAACACGGACAAGCACCCCGAGCTTTCGGCTCGTTATGGTATTCGAAGTATACCAAATGTGAAACTGTTTGTTGACGGGAAGGTTGTGGACGGGTTTATAGGTGCGTTGCCTGAGAACATGGTGAGAGGATGGCTGATCAAGGCACTGCCCAGTAAGTTTTATAATCAGATAAAAAATGCGGAGCGTTTACTCGATGATGGGAGGATTGTCGAGGCGCAGAAAATTCTTGAGGAAGTAGTCGGTGCCGAAGAAAATAACGATTTAGCAATTACATTGCTCGCTAGAACTTATGTCTTCGCAGACCCCAATAAGGCTTTAGAAATTATTGATCGTATAGGGCCGACCTCAGAATATTCCGATATAGCGGAAGCGGTGAAAACATTCGGTGAAATGTTTTTGTACCTAGAAGATTCCACTCCCTTAAAAGATGGCGCTGCACGGGAGAGATACTTATCTGCGATTAAGAGCTTAAGATCTCAGAACTTCGGCGAAGCATTAGAAAGTTTCATAGAAGTGATTCGCAAAGACCGCTATTATGACAATGACGGTTCAAGGAGGGCATGTGTTGCTATCTTTAGATTTTTGGGGGAAGATCACGAAGTAACGAAGGAGTACCGTCAGGTTTTTGCCACCGTATTGTACGCATAAACCTGGTTCTCTGGGATAGATATTTAGAGGTCTTTAGTGAAACTAAGTTATCCCGATTATGTGGTTTTGATCGTTGAGGATCTGGACAGAGCCTTAAGCTTTTATACGGATGTTTTAGGGCTTCAATTGGGACACCGTTCAGGAGATTACGCACAACTTAATACCGGAGCTACTCGTCTTGCGTTTTATACAAGAGAGGCTATGGCTAAGACTTTGGGCTTTCCACTAAAACCTCCCGGTGACGAAACACCTGGATTCGAGATCGGATTCAAGGTTGAGGACGTGGATGAGGCCTTTTTAGAGATTGTTCAAAAAGGCGCAAGATCCGCAATGCATCCGACTACCCGTCCTTGGGGACAACGCACGGCTTATGTTCGTGACCCTGACGGACATTTGATCGAACTTACGCAAGACCTTCGTTAGGCTTTAACGGTCGGAGCCAAATCCAAGGGTACATCTTCTAAATTCTTAAGCGAGCGTTCAGTCATTTTTTTCAGCATAAAAGTGACTTATATGTAATTGATAATATTTTACCTCCAAGAAAGACTTCGATTATTTGAATAGTGTTAAGACACTGTTAACGCTCTGTTAAAAACCTAACTTATTACTTGATATTAAACAAATAACCCCCTATAATCACAGTATAAAAAGTTGTTACAGGAGCAATCTGAGCAGAAATTTTTCGATACATGTGTGTTTTTTTTAAGTACGATACCAAACCCAACAGATAACGGTTGAAAGTAGATACGATTTTAATCTCAGATATACACCTCGGTTTTCATAGTTGTCGGCTTCGATGCAGAACCCTAATCATCATTAAATCCAACCATGTGTCAACGAATTCTTTTTGATCATCGCAATCAAGCGCACAGGTAGAAAATCCTGCAACAATATTTCAACTGAACATTACTGGATCACAAGACGGCGTCGTACTTGATTGAAAATTGTAAAGACGGCAGGATCGGCCTCTCTTCTCCTAACCCCTTCTCAAAAACTATACCTAAATTTCCATCAGAATTGTTTAGTTTTTTAAATTGATATAAAGTCATAATCCTATCGAATAAACTGCGTGTTCAGGAAAACAGGAACCTTATCGTATGAAATGGCGCATCTTAACATTGCTTTCGATTGCAGAGTTGCTTGGAATGGCATTATGGTTTTCCGCATCGGCTGTTGCCCCCACGTTAGTCGAGCAATGGCAACTTAGCGAATCGGGAGCGGCATGGCTTACAATGTCGGTTCAGATCGGTTTCGTAGTAGGCGCATTTTTGAGTGCCCTTTTGAATCTATCCGACATATTTAAGGCCCGGTATGTGTTCTCGGTTGGCGCGTTTCTTGGTGCAGTTTTTAATGGTTCGATAGGCTTGTTTGTCGATGGTGCAGGTGCCGCAATAATCCTTCGCTTTTTTACGGGTGTTTGTCTCGCAGGTGTATATCCTCCCGCTATGAAAATGATGGCGTCCTGGTTTAAAAGCGGTAGAGGGATGGCAATTGGTATATTAGTTGGAGCATTGACGGTAGGTTCCGCATTTCCTCATTTGTTAAAAGTTATAGGTCATCCGGATTGGCGGCAGCTTATGCTTATAGCCTCTGCTTTGTCAATTGTTGCTGGTTTAATCTGCTTAATATTCGTAAAAGATGGTCCTTATCACACAGAGGGTGCTACATTCGATTGGCGTTACATTGGAAAGTCTCTTAGTAATCGGGGAGTACGACTGGTTGATTTTGGCTACTTCGGACATATGTGGGAGCTATATGCAGTATGGGCATGGGTTCCGCTGTTTTTGTTGGAGAGTTTTAAAAGGAGTGGTCTCGAAAATTCAGAATCCTGGGCAGCTATCGCATCATTTTCTGTCATAGGTATTGGCGGAATTGGATGCGTGGTTGCTGGAATTCTCGCAGATCGTTATGGTCGCACGACAATTACGATAATATCGATGGTTATTAGTGGAACTTGTTGTATATTGTCCGGCCTGTTTTTCGGTTACAATCCAATCATCCTTTTAACCCTGTGTCTGATATGGGGGTTTGCTGTCCCGGCGGATTCCGCTCAGTTTTCTGCCAGTGTCACTGAATTGGAAGCTCCAGAATATATAGGCACAGCTTTGACCATACAAACATGTATGGGCTTCCTGTTAACTATGGCCTCAATTCGTCTTTTACCGGTATTTGTGAACTGGATGTCATGGCATTGGGCATTTTCAGTACTGGCCATCGGGCCGCTATTTGGTGTGGTGTCAATGTATAGGCTAAGGCAATTACCGGATGCAGTAAAGATCGGCGGCGAGAGCAGGTCAAGATAGAATTCCAGGACTACCAGGACTAATTGTTTTACTAATGTCATATTCCATCAATGAAAAATGGACATCTATTTCTGCTTGAATTTTTTTCGATTTCTATTATCATTGAAGTTATATAACGGAAAAATTAATTCCATCAATGGAGGTAAAAACATGGCTTATGATTTTCAAGGAAGTCTTTTAGAAGTTTGTACCTGCAATGTCCTTTGTCCTTGCTGGGTTGCCGAGGACCCGGATGGTGAAGGTACGTGTGATGCAGCATGGGGGTACAGAGTAGATAAGGGTGCGATCGACGGAGTTGACGTCTCAGGCGTAGTTTTTGGTACTATGAACCATATTCCGGGAAACATCCTTGAAGGCAATTGGCGCGTAGTCTTTTTTATTGACGAAAAGGCTACTAAGGAGCAAGAGCAGGCACTATTAAATGTGTTTACCGGTAAGCTGGGCGGGCCGCTTGCCGATTTGGCTAAATTGACCGGTGAAGTTGTTGCCGTCGAGCGGGTGCCAATCACATTTGAGGTAGTAGAGGGTAAGGGTAAATTAAAACTCGGCCCATATGCAGAAGCTGAAATGGAGCCGTACAGAGGCCCTGATGGTAAGGTCACCACTTTAGTTGATTCTGCTTTTACTACGATTCCTGGATCAGCAGCCTGGCTAAGCAAGGCATCGAGCTTCAAGCGACATAGCTCAAAATTCGGCCTGATGGATTTAGACCTCAAGAACCATAATGCCATACAGGGAGAATTCCGCTTCGTCGGTTAGCGTGTTCTAAGTTGTCAAAGAAGGCATTCACACTATTGATGTATTAGACAGGGTAGAACTACTCGTATATAAAAATTCCTGTAGCTTATGAGGTTGAGATAAATGTCAATGTACAGAGGCTCTGCACCCCCTGCGGTGGAACGAGCTATATTGTTTGGTTCGATTATTATTCTGGCTTTAGCGGCATGGGTGGCACTTTGGTTCGCCGATGATTTTGCAAATGGGGCTTTACATGTACATCATTTAGGGCACCATGCGGGGGTTTCCGCGTCAATATTAGTCCTTTTTACTGGTGGCTGGGCCGTGATGATAGTCGCGATGATGCTGCCTACAACCCTTCCAATCATATCTACTTTCCATACAATAGCGAGCGCACGAGAGGATAGATTCTTACTGGTAGGACTTGTGGTTATAGGTTATATATTAACCTGGGCATCATTTGGGGTAATTGTTTATCTGACATATCTGCTGCTGCATTTGTTACTAAATTCTATCCCGCTCCTAAAAAACAATTCCTGGGTTGCTGTGCCTTCATTGCTAATTCTTGCAGGGTTTTTCCAATTTACTTCACTCAAATACCGCTGCCTCGACAAGTGCAGATCGCCGTTTAGTTTTGTAATTGAGCACTGGCAGGGCCGCAAATATAAATGGTTGGCCCTGCGACTTGGCATTGATCACGGTGTTTTTTGTGTTGGTTGCTGCTGGGCATTGATGCTCCTCATGTTTATTGTGGGTTTTGGGAGCGTTGGTTGGATGTTTGTGTTGGCCCTTATAATGGCAATAGAGAAGAATGTGTCATGGGGGCGTCGTATCAGCGCTCCATTAGGAATAGTTTTAGTTTCCTGGGGAATAATACTTCTCGTTAATTTCCTGAGCAATTAACGTCAGAAGGTTTTCAAATATAACTGAGGTTTTTAAGTTACTTCCAGGAAGGTGAAAAAAATAAGACAATCTCTCTTACAACTAAAAAGAAGCCCCGGTGCTGACGCACTTAACGCAATGATTTAAGGGCATTTCTGTGCTGCTAGGGAGTGTAAGGCTCATAAAGTTGTCAGTCTGTTTTTTTAGAATTGTTTCTTAAGATAGAGAAATGGGGGAAACACAGCACCCTTTGTTTTTCTATCCTTGCTGGACATGAGAAGAGGCAATTGTTCGGCTTTCAGTCTTGGTGCTTTATACTCAAGATCAAGGTCCCTCTCTAAGTCTAATTCATATTTAATCAATAAAGATATATCTCTAGAGCCGTCACTTGAATCCAAGGCGTCAGAATGCTGGGGATCTTGGTTATATGAATATCCCCTGTCCGAATATCTATTTCTTATCGATTCACTTTCCATGTTACTCTTGATCTTCTCATGCGCATCAGCGATTTTTGAAATCGATAATTCTTCGCTTTCAGCTTTTGCCAACAACGTTGGTTCCAGCTTTTCATCGCTTCGAGCAATTGAGCTAGATGTGGTCATAAATGTAATTAGAAGTGTTATAGCAATTAGGCTTTTCATTCTTCCTCTCCCGTTAATATGGTGTCAATTGTTTTAGATGCAAGCGCCGTGCCGTTGGATTTATTTCAGCGTCAATTTTAATCAATGGCGCGTAGTTAAAGCTAAATTTGATCCTTTGTTTATAATGCATGTACTTCTTTACGCACCTTGTTTTCGTGAAATATCATGGCAGTCGCTAAATATCGTGAAAGTCGTTTAGTATCGTGGACGCTAACCCCCACAGTCTATTCATAACCATTTGGGAGTGTTCGATTCTATTATTTCAGGGTTGCGTTTTGGCTGTGAAAATTAGAGAAAATTTAGGAGTAGAGTACTTTTTCTCTGATGGTTTTTATTTGTTAATCAAAATTCCCAAATCATGATGTTAAATGGTTAGTGATAATCGTAAACTTTGCTTATATTTCGCAAACATAGTATGCATCTCTGCAAACTAAATCACGTGGCTTGTGGATTGCTGATACGATCGATGCTTGTAATCTATGAAACCTGAGATTTCGATATTAACCCAGAAGTCGGTTCTTGAATTCTAACTGGCAAATTTCCGGCAGCTTTTTAAAGGGAGTTTCATTAAAACAAGGTCAAAAAATTTTTAGGATTATAATTATGTTAGTATTTAAGAATCACATGTTTTAAGTCCGTTAATTTTTATGGATAGAAAGAACTTAGTCAGGCAGCCTGCGGTGGCGGGAACGTTTTATCCAGGAGAAAAAAATGAGCTAAAAAACATCGTGCTGGAGATGTTGGCCTATTCTAGTTCAGAGCAATTTGATGGCCGCGTTGTTGGAATCATTTCTCCGCACGCAGGTTATATATATTCAGGGCGC
Source organism: Thermodesulfobacteriota bacterium (assembly GCA_049682815.1). Lineage (GTDB taxonomy): Bacteria > Desulfobacterota_D > UBA1144 > Nemesobacterales > CSP1-2 > DASWID01. The sequence continues at coordinate 21,376 of JBAUII010000033.1, forward strand.
ATTGCGGCAAAAGCCTACAAGCAGATACAATCAAAGAAATATGATAATGTAATTGTGATAGCTACTAGCCATTTTGAGTATTTTGATGGCTGTTCAATTTACTTTGGTGATTATCAAACTCCGCTTGGAATTGTAAGTACAAATATTGAAATTGCTGATTCAATAGTTTCCCGGTCTCAAGCGGTGGTGAATTCATCTAGGGGGCATTTTCGGGAACATAGTTTGGAGGTTCAGATACCTTTTTTGCAGGCTTGTCTTCGGGATTTCAAATTGATTCCTGTATTGATGGGAAAGCAGGATTATCTCATGGCGAAAGAGTTATCTAATGTGATCTGTACGGTCTTATCGGATCCAGGATATGAGGATCAAAGTACTTTAATTGTTGGCAGCAGTGATCTTTCTCATTATTATCCAGCTAAAATTGCAAAAGAGATGGATGGCATAGTGATTAATGATATAGAGGAGTTTGATGAGAGAAGACTATTTGAAGACGTAGAGGCAAAAATTTGTGAAGCTTGTGGTTATGGTGCAATGATGTCGACTATGATGATTGCAAAAGCGCTTGGAGCCACTGAAAGTAAGGTCCTTTCTTACGGCACATCAGGCGAGACCACTCAGGACTATAGCAGCGTTGTGGGTTATGTTTCAGCTATTTTTTATTATTAAGAAATGTTTTCATTTGTCTAATCTTGATATTTGAATATTCGCTGATTCAAGGCTTATTGATTTCATTTATCAACCGGTAATATAATAATCAGATAATTATAGATAATGGTGAATGGTTCTATAATCAAGTAGTCAAGAGGTCGTACATTAAGACGTGATATTTATCGTTTTAGGGAGAAATGGATGTTGACATTTGCCGAAGAAATCCTGCTACTCACACTTGATGATGAATCCGGCAAATTTGTTTATGCCGATTCGACGGAATTACGGTATGCGCTCGCTGGTGCGGTTCTGATGGATCTCGCTCTCAGATCCAAAATCGACACCGATCTTAAAAAACTATTTGTCGTGGACAGTACGCCGACGGGTGAGGAGATCCTCGATCGTTACCTTAGTACAATATCTGCGGCGAACCAGGATTACAACACTCGTTACTGGGTTACAGAAATCGCGAAAAACGGCGATGATATCAAGGACAAGGCTCTTAACATGTTGGTGGAAAAAGGCATTCTGAAAGTTAAAGAGAAGAAAATACTTTGGGTGTTTGACGCGCGAAGGTATCCTGTAGTTGATGATACCGAAGAAAAGGAGGTCAAGAGGAGGATTCTGGATCTGCTATTGAGCGATGAAATTCCTACCCCAAGAGATGTCGTGCTTGTCAGTCTTGTTGATGCATGTAAGCTCTTTCCGAAGATTCTCAGTTCGCATGAGGCAGAAAGCCTCGCCCCCCGTATCGAACAGATTAGAAGGCTGGACCTCATAGGACAGGCGGTGTCACAGGTGCTCGAGCGATTACGTTCAGACTTAGCGAATGTCATGTCATTGCATCATTGGTAAACCTGAAAACCGTCGGAATTTTGCTAGTTCCATGATTTAATGATTTCGTATGGGAGAAGAAATGGATATTAAAGAGCATAGGATTGGTAATACACTAGTTATTCTGGCTCAAGGCCATCTCGACTCACGATCGGCGAAAGATTTTCAAGAAAAGGTTCTACAGTGTATTGATAGCGGAGAAAAGTCAATTTTACTCGACTTTTCAATGATAGATTACATAAGCAGTGCTGGTCTACGGGCAGTTCTTACTTCAGCAAAGCGTCAGAAGGAAAAACGTGGAAAGCTGGCCATATGCAGTCTGGTAGGTAGTGTAAAAGACATTTTCAGGGTAAGCGGTTTTGACACTATAGTTGATATCTATGCTGATCAGGAGTCAGCCCTCAGCAAACTCGGCTAGAATTTGGCCTTACTCATGGGTAGGCAACGAGTCTTGCTCGTTGCAAGAAAGGTGATTACCGAAGAGACTATTTTGTCCTGTGCCTATACGTTGCAGCATTCTCTAGAGCCAAACTTATTGAAAATAAACAATACAGGCTAAAAGCCCAAAATCCATGGTAGAAGGGCTGGCATGTCTATGTCTATTTCCAGTATCAATAAATCAAGTGTATTATGTTAATATTTATGAGCGGGGATATAATCTATTTATACTTCAAGAGCTTTTACAAAATTCGTTGAGACATGGCAAAGAAAAAGAAAAAACAAGATGAATTGAAAAGGGCCGGGGAGCATCTGGTAAGGGCAACTACTGAAGGCATTTTAGGCGTTGAATATGCTGTTAAGGGTCTGAGAAATCTGCTGAGGGAGTCAGAGGGTAAAGAGCTCTTCTTCAATTTAACAGGTAGGTTTATAGGATTAGGACTTGGTTTTATGACGAGCCTTCCCGAGATTGTTAAACAGGTCAGAGAATACAAGTCGGAATCGGCCGATAGGTCTAGAAAGAAGTCGAGGAAGATCAAGATTGATTAATTCCGTTCCAGACAAATCTTACGCCGAAATCACTGTTCAGAGATTTAAAGAAGTAAATGGTAAGATGACCTCAAGTGAAGAGGAGTTGCTTTTTTTGTTATCCTCTTACAGTCATTTTCTTGGAAGGGCTGTAATCCGATACCCCGGCATTTTACGAGCTATAGTTGATTCGGATTTTGTGGAAAGTAAAAAACCACTTGATTCGTTTATTGGGGAAACCGTCGGTATGCAGGAAGGCCTGGACGGAGGGGATCAATTTATCTCAGAAATAAGGAAATACAAATACAGTGAGCTGTGCAGGATCATTTACAGGGATATTAAAGCTTTAGGTGAGTTCCCCGAAATAATGGAAGAGCTTTCAGATCTTGCGAGTGCCATTCTGGAGGCGGCCTTTAGGTTTTACAACAACGATCTCCACGGCACTGAAGATGGCGAATTCGTAATCATCGCGATGGGAAAGCTCGGAGGTATGGAGCTTAACCTTAGCTCGGACATCGATCTAATATATATCTACCAGGATTCCGGAGACCCTGATCCATTCTTTAGGCTGGCCGAAAGGTTAACTAAAGCCGTCAGCTCTGTTACAGAAGACGGTTTTGTCTATAGGGTTGATCTAGGTCTTCGCCCCGGTGGTGGTAAAAGCACGATCGCTGTTTCACTGGATGGGGCATTAGAGCACTATTTCTACTGGGGGGATACATGGGAGAGAGCTGCCCTTATAAAGGCCAGACCGGTAGCCGGTGATATTTCCCTTGGAGACAAATTTGTTAAACAGGTGGAACCCTTTGTGTATAAGAAGTTTCTGGATTATGCATCTATTGAGGACTTAAAGGATATGAAGGCGAAACTCGAAGGGCTTAACCTGAAGAGGGATGTGAAATTGGGTAGAGGAGGCATAAGGAATGTGGAGTTCTTTGTCCAAGCCCTTCAACTCGTAAACGGCGGAGCGATAAGAGAGATTAGGGAAAAAAATACTGTAAAAGCGCTTGAAATGCTATCTAAAATGAAACTTATACAGAGGGAACATAGTGAAGATTTAATTTCCTCTTACCTTTTTTTAAGAAGGGTTGAGCATGCGATACAGCTGGTAGATGAGCTTCAAACCCATAGAGTGCCCGCGGAATCGAGTAGTCTCCAAATGATTTCGAGAAGCCTTGGTTTCGAGGATGTAGATGATCTTGAAATGGCATATGCTTACAGAACCTCAAAGGTATCGGAAATATTTGATCAGCTTTTTTATGAGCCCTCAAGGAAGGTAGAAGAAGAGGGAAAGGGATTCTGGGAACTCGCTGATTTCTTGACCGAGGGTAACATAACTGAGGAACAAGCTTTGGAGAGTCTAAGGGGACTTGGGTTCAATGACCCAGAGGGTTCAATTCAGATCATCAATGTCCTTCTCGACCCAAAAAAGGGTGGTCTCACACAACGGGGAAGGATGCTTGCAAGAAGGGTAATTCCTGCTTTTTTGAAGAACATTTTGCACTCGTCGGATCCCGATTCAGCGCTACGTAACATCGAGAGGTTCACATCGTGCATTGGCTGGCGTACGTCCATTTATGCGGTTCTTGCTGAAAACCCCGAGATACTCCAGCTGCTCTCAAGGCTCTTTTCGACCAGTGGATTCCTATCGAATTTCTTAATAAGGCACCCCGAGTATCTCGATGTGGTAACTCTAAAGGATTCAAGAAGGGAATATGAGACAAAAGAAGAGATGGTGGAGGAACTTAAAAACCTCATACATGAGGAGGATTCCTATGAAGGGAAGCTCAACGCGATCAGGAGATTTAAAAACACAGAGACCTTAAAACTTTGCCTCAGAGATTTAAATAATGAAGTTGATTCGTTATATGTTGGCAGGTGTCTGACGAGGATTGCCGAGGTTTCACTGGAAATTGCAATCCGACTTGCATATGAAGTGGTGGGATCCAATTCCAGACGGCATGGTATGGATGCGAATTCCTCTGATATCGTAATAATAGGTATGGGTAAGCTCGGTGGTATGGAGATGAGCTATAACTCCGATCTTGATATTACTTTTATTTATGATGGAGATGATCAAGAATATTTCTCGAGGCTGGGACAGAAAATAATATCTATCCTCTCAATTCCGACAGTCGAAGGTTTTGTCTATAAGATCGATTTGGGATTGAGGCCATCGGGTAGGGCGGGAGCGCTAGTTTCTTCTTTCGAATCGTTCGAAAGATACCATGAAGAGAGCGCAAAACTTTGGGAGAGGCAGGCCTTGATCAAAGCAAGGCCATCTGCGGGCAATATGCAATTGGGCAGCAAAGTGATGAACATAATAAATTATTTTGTTTATGAAAAGTCCCTTGCGGACGATTTTCACCGAGAGATTCATCACTTGCGCGAGAGGATGGAGAAAGAAATTGCAAGGGAAAGCGAGGCCAAGTTGAACCTGAAAACCGGTAGGGGTGGTCTTGTAGATATTGAATTTCTTATACAGATGCTTCAGCTTAGGTTCGGGGGTTCGCACCCCGAGGTAAGACGTCAGAATACAATAGAAGCGCTGAACGGCTTAAAACTGCGTGATTTAATCAACGAAAGGTTTTATCATGTATTGAATGATGGATATTACTTCCTAAAAAGATTAGAAAACTTAATCAGGCTCCTCCATGACAGATCTATTAGTGAAATTTATGAATCCGATTTCCAAAAGCTGGCGGCCGAGATGGAATTAATTGATGATGGAGATGAATTAAGGAAGACCTATATTCTCAAGACCGAGGAAATAAGAAGGATCTATGATGAGTATTTCCTATTACAAAGCGTTCAGTAGATTCCAAAAGGTAGGGGCTTAAATTATGGAGTACAAGAGTTGCATATTTATCATGGCCGATGGCGCCAGAGCCGATGTGTTTGAAGATCTACTGATTAGCGGAAGACTTCCAAACGTCGCAAAGTACGTTGTGCAAAACGGAACATACACCAAGGCAGTTTCTGTGTTTCCATCTACCACAGGACCGGCATATGCTCCATTTATCTTGGGGAAATTCCCGGGACGATGTAATCTTCCGGGTATAAGATGGTTCGATAGGGAAAGTTATTCAAGCAAGGTGTTTTCTCTTCGCCGTTTTAGGAGTTATGTTGGGATCGGTACTTTTCTGCTGAATGGTGATATTTCTAGGGACACGCCTACTCTTTTCGAGGTTTTTCCCAATACTATTAGCATTTTGAACGAGCTTAACAGAGGGGTCGGTTTTAATGGTGATAAAACCAAGCTTTTAAAAATTTACTATAAAATGAAAAGCCATTTCACAAACCGGACTGACGAAGTTGACTTAGCTGCTAAAAGAATTCTTATAGATTCTATGAAAGAAAATCCCCAGTTTGCGTACGTTGTATTTCTTAGTATTGACACTTATTCACATTGTAATCATCCGTTTCATAAGAAAGTAATAGATTCATATCTTAGGATCGATGAAACGGTGGGCTCTCTCGGAAGCATATTGGAAAAGGAAGGCAGATTGGAAGAAACGATACTAGTCATCGCAAGTGATCACGGGCTTTCCCTCACGCATTCACATTTTGATTCTGTTGAATTTATGAATCGCCTCGGTTATAAGACTTTGCATTATCCAAACATTTTCAGATTTTATAGAAACGCCGATGCTGCGAACATGATATCGGGTAATGCGATGACCCATATCTACGTGAGAAGTCCGAAGGGTTGGGAACAGAGAAGCACGTTTCAAGAACTTGCTGGTTTAGTGGATAGTTTTATCGAAAGGCCCGAGGTGGACCTCATAGCTGGGATTGATGATGAGGGTAGGGTAAGAATAAAGAGCGAAAGAGGAGAAGCTGTTTCGTGGTTGGATGAGGAAGGCTTATTGAGGTATGACAGAATCTCGGATGATCCATTTGGATACAGATCCCTACCAAACAGGATGAGCATAGATGAAGCCCTGAAGAGTACCTTTAATACTGAATATCCAGACGGGATTCTTCAGATAGTCCAACTCCTGGAATCACCACGGTCAGGGGATTTGCTTGTGAGTGCAAAGCCAGGTTACGATCTTAGGGCAAAGCATGAAAAGCCGGAACACCGGTCTTCGCATGGCTCATTGTCTAGTGAACATATGCATGTTCCGCTCGCAGTAAACTTCAAAATAAATAAAGCATATCCAAGAACCGTTGATTTGTATCCAACCATACTTCACCTCATGGGACATCAAATACCAGAAAGAATAGATGGTATTAGCTTAGTAGGCTAAGGAAAGACTTGACTGTTCTGGTTCTAAAGAGAGACTCGGTGACGAACAATGCGAGCGCGGCCCATAAAAAATAGAGCCATATCTCTTTAAAGACTTTGGCTCGTCGAGACTCGGAATAATTCGGTGAGGAGTAGGAATTAGTTGAGATCTTCTCGAGGTTTGATTCAACTGGATCGATATTTACCGCAAAGCTGTACAGAATGTTACCTTCGTTTTCGACCTTGTAAATTCCGGGGACAAAAGTACTTAAGAATTTCGTATTTTCTCTATTGATATTGTATTTCTTTCCCAATGGATCTATCACGGTGACTTCGTCTAAATCATCTTCAATCTCAATCGTAAGTTCATCACCAATTGATATGTTTCTATCGAGAGATTTCTTTGAGACAGGAAGGTCAAATAATTTCTTAATGATGGGGAGGTAAAGTGGGGATAGCGAAAGATTATTCCAGCTCAGATCCGCCGTTGAGGCAAACAAAATTACGGTGCCTTTCACCACGTCATTCTTTATCATAAAAGGATATTTGTTTGAAGCGCTCAGGATAATATGCGACTTTTCGGTAGGAATTAGGTTATAAAGTTTATTTACCTTTACGCCTTTCAATCTATCTTTGCTTTTTACGAGCTCTGGATAGAAATTTTCCGGAACTAATGTAAATTCACCTTCAGTTGTTGAGCCAATTTCTGCTGGCAGGACATCATATAGAACCTTGTTATAAACGTTGCTTCTGATTCTATTACCGAGAAAAATTATCAGAGTGCCACCGTTTTTTATAAAATCCTTAATTTCTTCCGACTTATTGGGTGTGATGTCTCCGACATTTGCCATAAAAATTAGATCGTAATTCTCCAGATCTTCGGATAGAAACGAGTCATTATCCTTTAATTGTAAGTTTAGGCTTAGAACCTCTGAGAGTGTTTCGAGTGCTCCGTTTATATAAAAAGTTTCGCTGAGCCTCGCAATTTCCCTTGGATCCCCATCAACGATTAAAACACGCAGACCTTCTTCCCTGGGTAAAACATAGTACCTTTTGTCATCCACATTAAGATTGTCTGGAGTGATCTCGACTCTTGATACAATTTCCCCTGCGGGGATTTGCGATTTATGATAACTGAACTGTTTTTGCTGCGTGCCTCCTGGCTTGATCTGAAAAAAGCTGTTTATTTCATCGTCGTTTATGAAAATACTTGCAAGTATCTTCCCGGATTCGGTATCTTGAAAATTTGTAACTGCCACATCGCTCATGATCAGCTCTTCGGTTTCTTTTATGTTAAAGTCTGTTACTGCATTGTTGTATAAAACTTCAGCTTCGGAAACATCTATTAACGTCAACCAATCCCTGTGAATATCTCCCTTTGTCCAGCCATTTTTTTGGAGGTCAGTGAAGAATAAGACCTCTTTCCTTTGATTAGGTGTGTTTTGCAATACACCGAAGGCCTCCTCAATTCTCCGTTCATTGTCAGTGTAGGAATTCGATAGCTCTATGCTATTTAGGTCTCGTTTCATTTTCCTTTTATCCTGAGTTATGCCGAGCTTTAATTTCCCAGTTTGGACGAGTGGTAGCACCATGGCGAAACTTCCATCGGGTAGGGATTCTATCAGTTCCTTTGCCTTATTTTTTGCGGTGTCAAAATTGTTGCTGTAGCCCATGCTAAATGAATTATCGATTATAAAGGCTACGGAACCGGCATCATGGGCACCAAGGCTAGTGAAGGAAAAAACGGCGGGCTTCGCAAATACGATAACTAGAAGAACTATTACCAGGGATCTCAGAAGCAGCAGGAATAAATCTTTGATGTTTGATCTTCTCGCGGTTTCTCCCTGAGAAGCAAGGAGAAAGGTAAGCGCTGAAAATCTTTTCTTGGTTCCAGACTTCTTTGAAATTAGGTGTGCAATTACCGGTAATAAGACGGCGACAAGCCCGATCAGGAAGTAAGGGTTTAATAAGGAGAAATTCAATTACTCCTCCCTATTTTTGAGCGATTTGCATAAGAACTTCCTCGATGGGGGAGTAAGTCGGAGACAAAACATACCTCGATTCGTTTTCATGGCATATTTGTTTTACTCTATCTATGAATGCTTGAACCCTTTTTCTGTAGGTTTTCCTAATGTTTCCTGCATCAACAAGGATTTTTATTTCATCTTCCATATCTTCAAACTCAATCGAGCCATCAAAGTTAAATTCGATTTCGTCCCTGTCCAGGATGTGAAAGAAAATTGCTTCTTTATTCGAAGAGCGCAAAAGCTTTAGGGATTCTTCTATTAAGTTCAAGTCGATGAGGAAGTCCGAGAATAATACAAAGCATGAGTCAGCCCTGGTTTTTTCTATTGCCGTATTTATAGGTTCTTTGATATCTGCTTTACCAGAAGCCGTTAAGGAATCTAGCCTGGTCAATATTGCGTTTAGTGCCGGATTTCCGGATCTAGGGGGTAATGTTACGATATTGTGATCGGAAAAATCTATGATACCTACGGCATCTCCCTGTTTAATCAGCAGGTATGCTAAGGTGGCTGCAAGTCTTTTTGTGTAATCAAGCTTACTGGATTCTCTTGAAATGTAGCCCATTGACCCACTTGTATCTATGAGTATCCACCAGTTTAGATTCACTTCATCTTCAAATTTTCTTACGTAAAAGCGATCGAGCCTCCCATAGAGACGCCAATCTATATACCTTAGATCATCTCCGTGGGAGTATTCTTTATACTCAACGAAATCCGGGCTTATCCCCTTATAGACGCTTTTATGAATGCCTGATCGGAATCCTTTAATTCTGGGAAATATTCGGAATGAAAACCCTCTGAGCCGCAACGAGGCGTTTACGTCTATCAAAGCTTCTGACATATATCGAGGGAGAAAAGTATAAGCTGTACTAAGCTAAGTGGCAAGTAGCTTATCAATTTCTTCGGCGACGAATTCTTCATCTATACTTTTAGATATAGAAATTTCTTTTACTAAAAGTGACCTAGCTGAATCCATTATCCGTCGCTCACCGAACGAAAGCTCCTTTTCGTTCTGAAGAAGGTTGATATTTTTTAGAACCCTGGCTACCTCCACGATATTTCCACTTTTTAATTTTTCGGCATACTCCCGGTATCTTTTATTCCAGCTTTGATAACCATTTGAGGAGTTGAATGCCTTATTTTTGCCGCTAAGTATCCCGTAGATTTTAGGTATCTGGTTTTTCCTTATGATTGGTCTTAGCCCAACTGATTCTGCATTGTCGGTGGGAACCATTACAGTTACATCGTTTTCGATTACGTGTAATATATAAAACGCCTTTCTTGTCCCACAGATTTCTTTGACTTCAATTCCTTTGATCCTGACAACGCCATGAGCTGGGTAGACTGCTTTGGCACCTTTTTTAAACAAGATTTCCTTCCTCGGCGCTGGAATCTGAGATGTATAATGTTATCATAACCTAACCCTTTGGTCAAATTTCGTCTTATAAATCAAATAGATATGAGTCGTAAGGCAAACTTTTGAACAATCGATTTTCATTGGAATAAGACCTGTTAGGAAGAATTAATTCCTATTTGATGGCTCGAGTCTTCCATGTAGCCAGGAGCACGTATTTTTATTATGAAAATTTGATGATTCATGATTACGGATGTCTTACATTTAACCTCCAAACCGGGTGGGATAGCCTTTTGTGGACGATTAATTTGAGTTTAATTATTTAAATGGATAAAACTTGTGAAGTTCTTATAATAGGTGGCGGTATAACTGGCCTCACAATCGCGCGCGAATTGCTTACAAGAGGAATTAAAGGAATTGTGGTCATTGAAAAGGAGCGGTGTCTCGGCGCCCATGCAAGTGGTAGAAATAGTGGGGTTCTGCACGCCGGCATTTATTACACTCCGGATTCATTTAAGGCACAGTTCTGTGCAAAAGGCAACGCCCTTATGAAGGGGTATTGTCGTGAAAATGGATTGACTCTGAAAGAAACGGGAAAGGTCATCGTTACAAAGGACTCCCATGAATTAGAAAGGCTCTTTAAGCTGCATGAGAGGGCGATTCAAAATGGGGTAAGGTCGTCTATTATAGACACGAAAGAGCTTTCTGAGATTGAACCGTTTGCGGCGACCTGCGAAAAGGCTCTATATTCTCCAGACACCGCAGTGATTGACCCAAATGAGATATTGAACTCGATCAAAGACGAACTGTTGAAATCCGGTAAGGTCAAAATATATTACGAAACCTCCTTTTTCAGATTAAAGGGCGACAAAATAGCGCTAACCTCTCAAGGTGCAATAGAATTTCATAAGGTTGTGAATACCTCGGGAGCGTTTGCTGACAGGGTTGCGCATCAGTTCGGAGTGGGTAGAGATTTCAAAATCCTCCCGTTTAAAGGAACGTATAAGAAAATCCGAAAAGAGCGTTCATATCTGGTTAGGGGTAATATATACCCGGTACCCGATCTTAGGAATACCTTTCTCGGTATTCACTTCACTCGGAGTGCAATGGGAGAAGTATATGCGGGTCCGACGGCTATTCCCGCTCTCGGCAGAGAGAATTACGGTTTCTTCGAAAAAATTTCGCTCGAAATGATCCCTATATTATTCAGGGATGGGATCCTCTTCTTAGAAAATGAAGCCTTTCGATCCACCGCAATAACGGAAGTTAAGAAGTACTCAATGCGATTCTTTTTCGAGGAAGCAAAGCAGCTTTTGACTGGGCTTGAGATTACGGACCTTGAAGACACCAACAAGATAGGTATTCGCGCTCAACTTGTACACTGGCCTACAAAAAAGCTGGTCATGGATTTCGTATTGATAAGGGAAGGGGATTCGCTACATGTCTTAAATGCAATATCCCCAGCATTTACATCCTCCATGGCATTCGCCAAATACGCAGTCGATAAATTTCTTGGATGAGATACCGTAAACATTTGATTAATCACTTTTTATCCGTAAGGTATTGCATTGATTGTGGCTTATTCAGCTTGCCAGCGGCTGTAAAACATATAAAATAACTTCGAGTTTTTATCTATAGTCTAGGTAGGCAATCATGCCTGAAATGAGGATTATCCGTAACTACGTTGATAGAGCAGATTCTGAGTCGATTGAGTCTTACATTGCTGCTGGGGGATATACGGCGCTTGAGAAGGTTCTTAAGATGGATCCCCTAGAAATCATTAGTGAGGTGAAAAATTCGGGTCTTCGCGGGAGGGGAGGTGCGGGGTTCCCGACGGGTATCAAATGGAGTTTTATACCTAGGGATACAAATCAACCGATTTACCTATGCTGCAATGCTGATGAAAGCGAACCTGGCAGCTTCAAGGACAGGGAAATCATTGAAAGGGATCCTCATCAGATGTTGGAGGGAATTATTATCTGCGCTTACGCGATAAATTGTCATAAATGCTACATCTATATCCGGGGTGAAATGCCCAAGGGTGCCATTATAATAGAGAAGGCGATTAAAGAGGCTTATCAGAAGAGATATCTGGGGGAAAATATTCTTGGATCCTGGTTTAATCTGGATGTCGTTTTATTCAGAGGTGCTGGTGCATACATATGCGGAGAAGAGACTGGACTCCTCGAATCAATTGAAGGCAAGAACGGTGAGCCCAGGCCAAAACCCCCCTTCCCTGCACAGATAGGGCTTTTCGGATGCCCAACAATAGTCAATAACGTCGAAACTCTTGCCTGCGTGCCCCATATAATTAACAGAGGGTCTGATTGGTTTTCTAATATCGGGACACCTAAAAACACCGGAACAAAAATTTTCGGGCTCAGCGGCAGCATAAAAAGACCGGGGCTATATGAACTCCCACTTGGCATTCCGCTCCGTGAATTAATATTTGAATATGGCGGTGGTACGATAAATGGGAAGCAGGTAAAAGCCGTTTCTCCTGGCGGTTCTTCTGCTTCTGTGCTTACGGCTGATGAAATGGATATTCCGATGGATTTTGATTCATTAATGAAGGCAGGGTCAATGCTTGGAACGGCGGGCGTCACTGTGATGGATGAATCGACTTGTATGGTCAGGGTTGCGCAGAATCTGGCTCATTTCTATCGCGATGAGTCATGCGGACAATGCGTCCAGTGCAGGGAAGGCACGTGGTGGCTTGAGAAAATGCTTACAAAGATTGAAGAGGGTAGGGGCAGGAAAGAATACATAGATACAATGCTTGATGCATGTTCACAGATGCGGGGGACAACGATATGTGCACTTGCTGACGGATGCGCGATGCCAATCGAATCGACAGTTAAAAAGTTTAGGCACGAATTTGAAGAACATATCAAGCTTGGCAGGTGTCCATTTGAAAATAAGTACATGGGGAGTTGGGATTAGATAATTAGTGAAATAGCAAGAAGCAATCCTTCGACTGTCCTCAGGAGAACGCTATCCCTTGCTGCCATTTCCGCGGATTACTCGACAGAAACACTCGAGCACAAGTGTTAGCGGGAATTCATGCTTTTCCCTTTGGATCCCCGACTAATGATTTCGGGCATGACATAACGACTAAAACATTTGAATACAACCGCAACCCAGTCATCCTGAATGCCGAGTCGGGCGCAGCACAAGCTTATTTCAGGATCTAATGAAAACAAGAGATGCTGAAACAAGTTCAGCATGACTGACTATGATATTCGTCGTGTTAACGCAATTTTTGGAAGGCCATTCAAGTCCCCCATGAGATCGATGACACGGAAACCTATCGGGACAAGAATGTCCCGACTATCCTTGATAAAAACCGTCATCAATAACGATAGGCGGGGTTTTCCAACCCCGTATGGATAAAACAAACATACGGGATGGAAACCTGACCTGTCCAGCATGTCGAAGGACCTTAGCGAAGGGGTAGCGAAGCAATCTGCCACATTAATACTAAAATCTAGTGTATTTGGTACGATTCGCTGCAAGTGTTGAAGGAGATTGCTTCGGGACTTCTTAAGACCCCTCGCACCTATAATTATGAATCTCTATCTATATAAAAAACATCCTAATAGATAAATTTCGGAATTTGTTCTATCATTCAAAGATCTCATAAAATGAATTCAATATTGTTTAAGCCTGCGACTGTCACGACGATCTTAATATTGATGTTATCAATTTCGATAAGGTCAAATAGCAATTGGTCATCATTTACTTACAACGCATTGAGTGATGAAATTTCGAATTCTTTCGATCATACACATTCGGATTTTGATTCGTTACTCAAGAGTTTCGTTCACGATTCAAGGGTCGATTATAAAGGAATTATGAAATCTTCAGACAAATTGAATGCCTATCTCAGACAGCTTGGCTCGGTCGGTGAAACAAGCTATGAAAACTGGTCGGAGGAGCAAAAATTGGCATTCTGGATAAATGCCTATAATGCGTTTACGATAAAAGCAATTGTCGACAATTATCCCATAAAGAGGGGCTTTACTGTAAAAGGCCTTTTTGTTCCCAGTAACAGTATTCTTCAGATCCCTGGTGTTTGGTCTGATCTCAAATTTCGGGCGGTCGGGAGGTTGGTCACCCTGGAGGAGATTGAGCACGAAATACTCAGGAAACAGTTTAGTGAGCCCAGGATACATTTTGCTATAAATTGCGCCTCGAAGGGATGTCCAGATTTAAGGAGCGAGGCTTACAGGCCGGATATTATTTATAGACAGCTTGAGAGCCAAGCCATCGATTTCATAAACGATCCCGTTAAGGGAGTCATTATCGACAGAGAAAATAATAGGGTAAGGCTCTCTAAGATTTTCAAGTGGTTTGGAGAGGATTTTATCAAAAATTACGGAAATACAGAAATGTTCAGTGGCAGGAATGAAAAAGAAAACGCTGTCCTGAGTGTTGTAGTTCGTTATTTGCAAGATGAGGATAAAAAAGAATTTGTAAGAGGCAACAATTTCAAAATTTCTTATCTCAGTTACGACTGGAGCCTGAATGAAATAAATGTGAAGGCCTCTCTTTCCTCTTCATTAGCTGGGGACTAAAGAATCTGGTTCAATAAATTATTTATCACTGACCTGAATGGTCAATCAGTTTTTACCTTGATGAGTATGCACGGGCGGAAGAGAATGCAGAGACACAATATGGAACGAGAAATGTTAGTGCAGATTTAAAAAAGAATAAACGTGTGAACGTTAAATTCAATATTTCATCATGATGATTGATAATTATAAGGATAGGAGTTACTACCAGTGCTACCTTTATTGCTCTACTCGTCGTTTCTTTTCTGAAAAAGTTTTTAAAAAATCTCGATATACTGCTATTCATGGCTGGCTTCCTTAGTTCAAAAAAATAAGTGGAAGGTTATCAAGGGTTAAGCTTTTTGTAAAGGTTTGCAGGATGCTTTTATCGCAAGGTTATTCTTATCTTATTGAATTTGAACTCTGACACAAAGTTACTATGGTTAAATGAGTTCCTTCCTAAGAACTCCATAGAATGAAATTCCGATGATATCATAAAGTAAATTTGGAGTAGCACACTTTAGTTTAATGTTCCAAATCAACCTTAAATGTGTCTGCGAATCGCGTGAGAAGGTTAAAAACACCTATCACTATGTTTAGCTCAGCAATTTGGGATTCATTAAAAAACTTTCCCAGTTCGTTCAGTGATTCCTCACTCGCGGCAACATTCTCTGTTACTTCATTCGCAAATCTTACTACCGCCCTTTCCTTTTCATCGAATATTGAGCTGCTGTAGTCAGGCGTGGCGTCCAGCTTTTCTTTAGTGAGGCCAGCCCTCTTACCGGCGGCGGTATGGTGGGCAGCGCAATATCTGCAACCGTTAATCTTTGATGTCGTGAGGATTGCAAGCTCCTTTAGTGGGGCGTCAACCTCTGTAGGTCCCAACGAAGCGCCAAGGAGGGTTAAAAACCCTGGTAGGAGCTTTGGGCTGTTGGCCATCGCCTTTATTACGTTGGGGACAACACCGAATTTCTTTTCGAGCTGGTCATACATCGCCTGGATTTCAGGGGTTGTATTCGCCCTTTCTACATATGGTATCTTTGCCATTGTTAGCCTCCTTTTAGATTAATAAACTTAAGATGCGAGAAATGGAAGAAGGTTTCAAAATAATGATTGTCGATAGATTCTCTGTCTGAATGGAATCATCAAATCAGGAAGGCGGCCTTGCATTGAATACCTGTGTGTCAGGCCTGAATGTGTACCAGGCAGACCAGTAGGCGACAAAGGATTTAATTGGTTTTCCGGATTTATCAGTCGCTGTGACATAATTCCCGTCTCCATATTTTATCAGTACTTCCTGTTCCCCAATCTTATCTTCAAACGGCTTTCCAACCTTGTCCAGTTCCGAAAACGGATATGCTTTAGCAATGTGTCCAACCATAACGACTAGGACCTTTTCTTTTGGATGGAACCTGTCGCTCTTGTTTTTTACTGGAAACATCAAAAGTTCGGATTTTTCATACCCAGTGTAGGGATCACGGCTATAACTCCTGCTAAATCCTGTGTTTCTCGAAAGGACTAGGGTTTTTGGGTGTTGAGCCTTCCATTTCTTCCAGGTGGCTAGAGTGGAAGGAATTAATTCTAACTCTGTGCCGATTTTCTTCCCTGTTACAGCCTTCATTTCTAGCTGTGACCAGAGGCTTTCGTTTTGATGGTCGTAAAATAGCACATCGGATTGATAGAGGAGACCGGATATTCCAAAGGTTAATTGTTCACCGCTCAATTCGCGGCTAAACACAAGTGTAGAGCCGCAGAGGGGACAATAAGATATAAGAATAGGCATTCCTCCTATTTCGTCATTTACTGCCTCATGCCATACGAGGATCCTAAGTGGGTATGCTTTTTGAACGCCGTTAATAATCACCCCTGTCACTAGATCACCGTCATTCAGCCAAGTCGCTCGCCCGGCAGATTCAAATTTTGGCTCGAGGATTGCGGGAATTCCATCCCTTGGTGGACCACCAGATAATATCTCATCTTTTGGAATCAAGCTCTTGGAAATGTCAAAGCCGTTGAAGGAATCAACTGAAAAGAGGGGCTGCGCAAAAAGCGAGGAGGCAAAGATGAAAGACATAAGGTTTAATAGTACAATTCTCATAAAAGATTAGATGATATTACTGTTTGAAAGTTTCCTTATTTAGTTGACATAAGTATTGGAAAAATTGGACATTAATCGCCTCTGAGCTTCATTAGTTCTGAAATCTGTTTGCCTTAGCTTTCTGGCAAGCTCTAACATCTTCCGATATGTTCCGATAAAGGTCATGCATTCGGGGCATTGATCGAGATGATTCTCCAAACGCTCACGGGTCTTGAAGTCAACCTGAACATCTATGTATTCAATTATATTTTCCACCAAATCTTTACAGAGAAGCATCACTTTTTATACTCTGATTCCTTTTCGACTTCAGAACCCCATGGAAGAAGCGACTTATCATAAATAGGGGGCTTCGCAAAAATTGAGTATCTATGGATAACACTTTAAAACCTGTTTATGAACGGCGATATAGATCTATGGGAATATTTATTCGGTGATTGTAAGACTTTTCATAACCTATTGTGTCGTGGTTCAAATCTTCGTTAGCATCGGCAGCAAGTTTCAGTTTATTGAGCATTATTAAATCTTCAACTTGGTGAGCGAGGAATAAGATCAAACAGAAGGTGACAGCCCCTAGTACCCAAGGATATCCACCAAAAATCGATAATATTAAGACAGCAAGGGAATAAAAGTTTCTTCTTCCCATCGGGCGGACAAATAATATAAGTTTGTGAATAAAAGTTCTATTTTCCTTTGCAACAAGTTTATCAACGTTGAAGTAAGATACTAAGCTTCCAGAATTTGTATACTTAATCAGGAAATAAAAGGACCAGATTAGGAAGAATATAAAAATTCCAAGGTTTACGCCTCCGAGAACTAAAATGAAGGGATTTTTGGTGACATTATAATATCCAATGATTACACCAAATATAAATGAAAGAATTGTTACTTGGTCTGATACGGTGTCTACCCATTGTCCCCTTTTTGTCTCCATAAGTCTTATTCTGGCTACCTCTCCATCGCATCGATCCAGAATAGTTGCAATCTGTAAAAATATGGCACCCCAAACAGGGTGTCCAAACGCATAAAGTGGACCGGAAAGCATCCCGATAACATTTATTAAGATACTGATCATATTTGGTGTAAGGGGAGTTCGGATAAGGTATCTGCTGACACCTAATGAAATCTTGCTGTTTATATGTTTTGAAATCCATCCAGTCAAAGTCTTACCGGCGTGTGAAAAGAGTAAATCTTCAGCTTTTTTAGTTGATTCATTATCAGAGGTAAGCCTCAGCCAGTAACCAATTGTAAAATCCTTGAATTTCACTTTATCTCTACTAACTAGCTCTGATACCAAGGCTTTCAGTGATAACGAGTTCGTAATCGACTTTTCTAGAAGTGCGCCACATGCCAAAAAAGCCCCTACCGCTCTCCCTCGAATTGAAAATATATCTTCTATATAATCGTCTATTGCTTTTAGCCAAGTACCCTGAGACTGATCTACAAGCAAAAGGATTTCATTCTGATTAACATTACATTTCATTAGGTCAGATAAGGCTTGAGGAGTGGTTACTAGATTAGATTGAAGAATTAGTGACGGTTCTGAATCAAGACCGATTTGATCTCCAAGCGTATTCCACTCAATAACGCTTTCTATTCGCTCGTCTTTGCTTATTAAATCTTTTAGTGAGATGTCATCTTTTTCGATGATGATGGAAAATCTTTCTATCCCAGCCCTTTGTGCTGTGATAATAAGCCTCTTAATCTGATGTAGACCCCCGAAAACTATCTTACCGAATGAACTTAGTTTTTCACCTTCCAAGCCTGTACCGGCTGCTACAAGAATTGCATGGTTCATCTTGTTAATTAGATACTATGACGCGAGCATCTTTTCCCTATGAGGTTTTTTAAGGAAAATATAAGAATTATCTCGAGCTTTAAAAAGGTCACTTGGGTAATCCACATCCATCCAAAAAAGATCACCTATATCTATCGAATTGATCTTGTGTGCTTTTTCTATAAGTCTTTGTACTGCAGATACATACCACTTTCCAAATGCTCCATCTGTCCTTATCTCTTCTTCGACGGCTCTTTTTAGGAGTTCAACTCCCCTGTCTCTAAAAATCCTGACTCCAACAGATTCCGCGGAAACTTTAGTCGTTAAATCCTTACCGATTCTGATAATGTTTGTACCATCAATAATTACTTTCATATCTTCTTTTTCGTAATAAGCCTTTTTCTTTACCGGAAGACATATTATTTCATCATTCTGATAAAGTGCTCTTTCTAGTACTTCCGGCTCAAATAAATCATCACCATTCATTAAAACAACGTCCTGATCTATCTCACCTCTTGCTATCCAAAGGGAGATAAGACTGTTCGTTGTTCGATAAAAGGGGTTATAAAGGATTTTTAACCGCATTCCCAACCAATCATAATCCGCTACAAAATTTTCAACTTTATCAGATTCATATCCAACCACTATTACTGCTTCATCAATTCCACACACTCTTAAGTTATCAATCTGATGTTCAAGTAAGGTCTCTCCACCGATATCCAACAGACACTTGGGTATATTTTTTGTATAGGGATATAACCTTTTGCCATTACCAGCGGCGAGTATTATTGCTTTCATGAATTAATGTTTAACCTCGTGTTAATCTATTTTTGACTGTTTCAAAATTCGATATACCTATCTCGGTTTTAAGTCGTTTTTAATAATTTTTAATCAACTATTGCCATTCTCTATACATCTTACGGCCTGAGTATATTTTGCATTATGCATCATTCTGTGAATTAAGATGTCAAAAAACCCCACATAGATTCTCTTTAAAATTTGAAAATGATAACAACTAATTTAAGGGTGGAAAAGGAGGATAAACGGTGAGAATCTATATTCTTTTTGAGACATCATACCTATCAGTATGAAATCGTTTAGTGAGGCTCATCGGCGGTTAGTGGAAATTTATAGTAACAAAGATTCTTATCCTTTATCAAATAAGAAGGAAATCGAATTTACCTGGTCATCGAATATAAAGTTGATTTTGTTTTTAATAATTTTTATAGTTTGTCTTGGGTTGTTTTTTTATGTTCGAAAAGAAAGTAAAGAAACTACTAATCCACCTCAAATAACAAAGATTAGATTTTCCGCACTCAGCACTAATGTAATTGCCGAAGCAGAAGTTGAGCTTGACAAACGGTTACGCGAAAGTAACATCAAGGCCTTCTTCTACGAGGCTAGGATACAAAACGATGCGCTCTATGTTTTTCTGAACCGAGATGTTTGGAGAGACTTATCGTTAGGTGAGAAATCAGATGTTCTGACAAATATTGTTCAGGCTTGTAAAAGTGTGCCCGAAGAAGTTTCTGGTATTCCTATGGAGCTTCTTCGTCAAAAACCTCAAATTTACATTTACGACAGAGATTTTAAAAGAGAGCTTGCTTTATGGACTAGAGAGGGTGCTGCAATAATAAATTAAAGCTTAATAGCTATTCCCGAAGAGGGGTTAAATTTTGGCTTGGTATATGTCTGCAAAAAAACAGAGCGGGTGAATTAATAACCCTACAAAAATAGATTGGAGTTATCCGAAGGCTACCTTTATGACATTAGAATTTTCCTCTCGATTGACGAAATTTAAGGTTTCAAGAGGAGGTGATGAATTTTAGTTAGAAACAACAAAATATCATAAGAGGAAAAGGTATAAAATACCTAATGAATGGACTTAAGAATGGGCGCGGAATCTAAAGGTGGCTTGCGCTTAACCACGACAACTAGTCGAGAATTTAAAATTATTCCAAGGAGCTATATATCATGGCAAAAGTTAAGGGAATCCATCCAAAAAGACGGACGGAAAATCCGAAATTCGATGAAGAAACCCACAACGATTTGATACGGAAAAAGGCTTACGAAATATACGAAAAAAGAGGAAGAAGCCACGGCAAAGATCTCGATGACTGGATTGAGGCAGAGAATATAGTCAAGGGAAAGAGAAAAAGGAGATTGGTTAGAAAAGGAAGCAAATGACACGCGAGGAAGAAAGGCTAGAGGAATCTCGCGCGCGAAAGGCCCATTGGAGACGATGGGGACCCTATTTGAGTGAGCGTCAATGGGGAACTGTCAGGGAAGACTATAGCCCCAATGGAACCCCCTGGGATTATTTCTCTCATGATCAGGCGCGCGCCAGAGCATATAGATGGGGAGAAGATGGCATAGCAGGAATTTCTGATAACCATCAGAGACTATGTTTTGCGATAGCTCTCTGGAACGAAGAAGATCCAATTCTTAAAGAAAGATTATTTGGTCTCACGAACACAGAAGGAAATCACGGCGAAGATGCTAAAGAGTATTATTTTTATTTAGATAACACGCCAACCCACAGTTACATGAATTACCTCTATAAATACCCGCAAAAAGCGTTTCCCTATTCCAAACTAGTGGATGAGAGTAGGCTAAGGGGTAGGGCAGGACATGAATACGAACTGCTGGACACCGGAGTATTTGAGGGGATTGGCTATTTTGATGTGTTTGTGGAATATGCAAAGAATTCTCCCGAGGATATTCTCGTTCAGATTAGTGTGGTCAACCGCGGTTTCCGTCATGCCAACCTCCATCTTTTACCCACGATCTGGTTTCGAAACGCCTGGTCCTGGGATGGAAGCGTTGACAAGCCTGAATTAAAATTAGTTAAATTTAATCGTCAATCGGGATCCATAGAAGCAACCCATTCGAGTCTTGGAAAAAGATGGCTTCATTTTGAGAATTCGGACGAAGTTCTATTCACAGAAAATGAAACGAACTATGAGCAACTATATGGAGTTAATAATTCGTCAGCGTACGTTAAAGACGGTATTAACGAATACATGGTGCATGGCGACAACGACGCTGTTAATCCGGAAAATAGAGGAACAAAGGCGTCGGTGCATTACAGGCTTAAAATCGGTAGAAGTGAAACGAAATCAGTCCGACTCAGATTGGCTGACTCGGACAATTTAGCAGCTCCCTTCGGCTACAATTTCGACCGCACCTTCGATGCACGAAAGCGAGAGGCCAATGACTTTTATAAATCGGTATGTCCATTTCCATTGACCGAAGACATGAGAAATGTGCAAAGACAGGCATTTGCTGGTCTACTTTGGAATAAACAATTCTATCATTATGTCGTGGAAGACTGGCTGAGGGGTGACCCATCAGGCCCGGCTCCTCCTAGGGAACGTAAAAGGGGCAGGAACCACACTTGGGTACATCTCTACAATGATGACATTCTGTCTATGCCCGACAAATGGGAATATCCATGGTTTGCGGCTTGGGATCTGGCCTTTCATGCCATACCTCTTGCACTAATAGATCCGGATTTTGCAAAACGTCAACTAATGTTGCTCACAAGGGAATGGTATATGCATCCAAACGGTCAGATCCCAGCCTGTGAATGGTCTTTCGATGATGTGAATCCACCCGTACATGCATGGGCAGCATGGCGTGTTTATCAGATAGACCAAAAAATAAATGGCAGGTCTGATATCGGTTTTCTCGAAAGGGTATTCCAAAAACTACTTTTAAATTTCACATGGTGGGTGAACCGTAAGGATTCCCAGGGTAAGAATGTCTTTGAGGGAGGATTCTTGGGGCTTGATAATGTGGGAATCTTCGATCGGAGCTCTCCACTGCCAACAGGTGGTTATCTTGAGCAGGCTGATGGAACTAGCTGGATGGGAATGTATTGTTTAAACATGCTAACGATTGCACTAGAGCTTGCCAAGCATAATTCAAGTTATGAAGATATCGCGAGTAAATTTTTCGAACATTTCATTTACATTGCCGATGCAATGAACAAAATAGGTGGCATGGAAAATGGGTTGTGGGATGAAGATGACGGGTTTTACTATGATGTTCTGAAGTTGCCAGATGGAAGCAGTCTGCCCATAAGGGTTCAATCGGTAGTGGGACTAATTCCTCTCTTTGCAGTAATGACAATCGAATCGGATGTTTTGGACGCTTTGCCGAACTTTGAACGAAGACTTCGGTGGTTCATCGAAAATCGAACAGATCTACTTCGCGGATGTGCCTGCATTAGGAGAAAGGGTATAGCCGATAGAAGTCTTCTCGCGATTGTTGATCAATCAAAGCTCAAGCGTATTATGAAACATATGCTAGATGAAGCGGGGCTCTTAGGCCCTTATGGTATTAGGTCTGTTTCAAAATTCCATGAAAAACAACCCTATGTCTTCGAGGTGAACGGAAATGAGTATAGGTTGGACTATGAGCCTGCGGAATCCATGACAAGCCTGTTTGGGGGGAATTCTAACTGGAGAGGCCCGGTTTGGTTTCCTGTGAATTACTTGATAATCGAATCATTGCAGAAGTTTCATTATTATTTTGGGGATGATCTAACCGTAGGGTGTCCAACACGATCAGGCAATGATTCAACACTTTGGGATGTTGCTACTGAGCTTTCGTTCAGGCTTATAAAGATCTTTCTGAAAAATTCAGAAGGTAACCGTCCTGTTTTTGGTGAAACGGATAAGTTCCAAACCGATCCTTACTGGAAGGATTATGTTTTTTTCTATGAATATTTTCATGGTGACAATGGCACGGGATTAGGGGCGAGCCATCAAACTGGATGGACCGGCCTGGTTGCAAAATTAATAGAACAGTATGGGGGGTATGAGTTGCAGAACAAAGGGCCAGAACTAATCGAAAGAAAGAAAGTAAAATATTTAGCTCGAAGAAGATAAGCTGACCTCGGAGGATTTACTTAATCGGCACATTAGGTTAGGATACCTGCTCATATCAAGTAATTCAGTCCTTGAGTCCTATCCTTTCCTCATCCAATTTAAAAGGTGTAAAATGTACCCTACTGTTGAGCAGCCATGAAGAATCTAGATATCCCGTAAGGTTATCATTTTCAAATTTACTACCACAAATTGATTTTACGCGTATCCTATAGGTTCCAATATCATGATCGGTAAGATACTCCCTTGTGCTTTTTGCCCTTTCATTCCCGATATCTGGATTAACGTTATATTCTTCATTTGTATGCTTTATTACTTGTATTATGGTAATAAGAGGCCTATCGGTTTTTTCTGGCATCTTCAGCGTGTAGGTAAAATTAATATTATTCATATCTCAGTGCCTCCATCGGGTCAAGCTTTGAAGCCTTCCTAGCGGGGTATAGTCCAAAGAATATCCCTACAGCAGTAGAAAAACCAAAGGCAATTATCATCAAATTGAAAGAAATGTAGGCGGCCCATCCGGTTATAAATGAAAAAATGATAGAGCTTAAAATTCCCAGAATTAATCCAATCGCTCCGCCTATTAGAGTCAAAAGTAATGATTCTATCAAAAACTGCCACAGCATGTTGCTTTGTGTCGCTCCTACAGATCTCATGATTCCGATCTCCCGTGTCCTTTCGCCTAAAGAGACGAGCATGGTGTTCATTATTCCAATACCCCCTACAATTAAAGAGATGGATGCAATACTTCCGAGAAGAATAGTCATTATTTTAGAAACATTTTTTGCCTTTTCTATAATGTTTAGCCTGCTTTTAATATTGAAATCATCCGGTTCCCCGGCCCTGAGTCCATGTCGCTCTCGCAAAATCCTAGTAATCTGATCTTGGGTTTCAGTAATATCGCTAGGGTCTTTGATCGAGACGAGTATATTTTCTAAATATGGGACGCCAAGAAATCGCTTTTGAAGAGTGGTATAAGGAATTAGAACTATGTCATCTTGATCTCGACCCCCCGGAATCTGTCCCATAGGGTCTAAGACTCCAATTACAGTAAATGGTATATTAGCAATTCTCAGAACTTCTCCCACCGGATTTTGTTCTCCAAAGAGCTCTTTAGCCACTGTATCTCCTAATACACCTACCGTTGCTAAATTACGGACTTGATCATCGGTGAAATAGTTTCCATTCTTAAAGCTCCATTTATTTATCGACACAAACTCAGGCGAAGTCCCGACTATTGCCGTATTCCAATTTCGATTCTTATAGATGACTTGTTCTACTTCTTTAATCCCAGGCGAGACATAGCTTATTTGGGGAACGTCTCTAAGCAGCGAATACGCGTCCTCGTCGGTTAAAGTTGTGATGGTTTCGTCGTAGCTAACACCGCTACGGGTCTGTGTACCTGCTTTAATAAGCAGTGTGTTACTTCCAAGGTCGGTTAATTGATCATTTATGGAAGTTTTCGCCCCCTTGCCCAAGGCAACCATTGTTGTCACGGATGCGATTCCAATGATTATGCCAAGTGCTGTAAGGCCGGTTCGCAGTTTATTCCTTTTTAATCCCTGGAAAGCTAGCCGGAACCCAGTTAAAAAATTCAATCAAAGCCCTCCTGCGTTTTCGACTATTTTTAGCATGTCACGTCTGCCTTCGATCCTATTGTCCCTTATAACGTTGCCATCTCTAAAATGTACCTGTCGCATTGCATAATTTGCGATTTCGATTTCATGAGTGATTAATATTATTGTCTTCCCATTTTGATTCAGTGTTTCAAAGATTTCCATAATGTCCTCGCTAGACTTTGTATCTAAATTTCCAGTAGGTTCATCCGCTAGGATTATTAACGGATCGTTGACTATCGCTCTTGCTATTGCGACTCTCTGTTGCTCCCCCCCAGAGAGTTGTGACGGATAATGGTTCTCACGTCCCTCCAGACCGACACTGATAAAAGCCTCCCTTGCGTGTTCCTTTTTCCCTTTATTTGGTAGTCCGTTTCTTGAAAAGAGAAGGGGAAGCTCTACATTTTCAATGGCCTTGGCCCTTGGAAGAAGATTAAAATTTTGAAATACAAAGCCAATTTTCTTGTTTCTTATAGCCGCGACTTCGGTTTCTTTAAGGCTTGATATATCCTTTCCCTCGAGTAAATAACTTCCTTTTGTAGGTTTATCCAGGCATCCAAGTATATTCAATAAAGTGCTTTTTCCAGAACCGGAAGGTCCCATTATTGCTATGAATTCACCTCGTTTGACTTCAAGAGATACACCTCTGATGGCGTGTACTTCAACCTGACCAGATATATAAGTTTTATATATGTCTTCGGTTCTTATAAGATTTTCCATTTTAGTCTAGTAGTTCATTTGCGGCGAAATTATCGACGCAAGGATGGGATCCTTTTTTAGGATTACTTCCGCAATTACTCTATCTCCTTCCTTTAATTGTCCTCCCCTTATCTCAGTGAAATTGTTATCATGTTTTCCGACTCTTATCTGTTTCGGTTTTGGTTTTCCGTCATTCGATAAAACCCATACGGTTGCCGATTCAGGTTTGCCCTCTCTGAGCTGCTGAGGTGCATCCAATACTATGTCCGAAGGTGGGTTAAACTTAAGTGCTATACTTGGAACCCTAAGTGTGTTTTGCTTTTTATCGACAATCACCTTTACATAAGCTGTCATTCCCGGTTTCAGTTTGAGTTCCGAGTTGTGTACCGGCAGTACAATCTCATAAGTTACTACATTTTGGTGTGTTACTGGAGAATTCCTGATTTGGGAGACCTCTGCATCAAAGTTCTCATCCGGATACGCATCAACAGTAAAGGAGGCGGTATTTCCAGTTTTAATTCGGCCTATGTCTGCTTCACTTACATTTGCTACGAGTTCCATCCTAGTAAGGTCACTCGCGACAACAAAAAGTGGATAATCCTGCCCGGGCATCACAGGTTCACCGACATTAGCATTCTTAGATATGATTACACCATCAAAAGGAGACCGAATTGTGGTGGATTGTAGATTAGCTTCAGCCAATTTTAAATCAGAGTTTGCCTTGCCTAGAGCTGCTAATGCCGAAGTATATTCCACTTCGGCATTGGCTAACTCATATTTCGAAATTCTATCGGGCTCGTTTGCCAGTTTTTGATACAATCTGAGCAACCTTCCCTTCTGATTAGCTTCTGCCTGAGCTTTTTGAAGGGCTGTCCTAGCTTGCTCTACTTGGGTTTCATATAATGTGGTATCTATCTGGGCAAGTGCCTGCCCCTTGGTCACCGGGGAGTTAAAATCGACATATATTTCCTTTATTATTCCTGAAACTTGAGGCAGAACTCTTACGGATTGTATAGGATTGAGCGTGCCTGAAGGTGAAACGTAAGAAATAATATCTCCCCTATCGATTATTGATGTTTTATAGGTGAGGCGCGAACTATTATTCAATTTGCTGTAAGCTAAAGTAGAAACGATTACAAAGACTATAACCGTGACGCTGATTAGAAATAATTTTCTTCGTGTCATTGTTTTTCTCCTATCATATTTGTTTGATGCACTCTCGGATAAAAACGGTTCGATAAGATACTAATTATTTTATGCTTGAGAGCATTAATAATTTTTGGTATATAGAGCGGCAATTATGAAGAAGTTTGGAGGATATAAATTGATTTTGAGTCGAAGCGCTATTATGAATATTTGGGTCGGGCCTTAAAGGATGACTGTTATTTATTGGGGCAGTTGAGCCGTTCCAAGTTTGCCTAATTACTTATAAATTTTGTTTGAACTCATCATTAATTTAATTCTAAGACTGTCCTGTGACTCTTTTAAGGCGCGCTACTGAAAGGTTATGCAGGTAAACAGATTGATAGTATTCACCGCCTTCATTAAGGAATGTGCTAAGAGCATTAATTAAATCCTTTATAGTACCGATTCCTAAGTCATAATTTGAAGCCGTATTGAGTAAAAGGGTTCTTGCTGCTTCGAGCCCCTCTTTGTCATTATCGATATTGTCCTTATTTTCAATCACATCAATATAGGCTTTTTCTATGTCAAGATCGATTTCATCTAATAGGACGTCTTTTTCTTTTAGGGATTTTGTATACTCGGCTTTCGCCTCACTTATATCTGCGGAGATTGAGAAGTTTAGTACTTGATTTATGCCAATTCCTGCTCCACCAATTATCGTATCCTCAAATATCGTAGATTGGCTATATCTTAAGGTTCCACCAACAAAGATGGTGGGAAAATATTCACTCTTTGCTTTTTTAACTAAGAACTCTTTAGCTTGGAGACCCGCTTCAGTCGCTATTATTTGCGGCCTTTCCTTTAAAGCCTTTTCTTTATAAAAAGTTAAGTTGTTAATTTCAAAAGCAATTGGCTCTAAAGAATGTGAATCGATATCAAAATCATTTTCAATACCCAGCATTCTCTTTAGAACTGCTTTTGAAAGCTCTACAGCGTTTACTGATCTTCCAACTTCCTTATTGATATTAGAAAGTAGAACTCTGAGATTTAGTTTATCCGTCTGGGTTGCCTTTGGAGAGCCTATCTCTAAGAGTTCTTCCAACCTATTTAGAGTTTTTTCAGTTGTTGCTTTTCCTTCTATAGCAAATTCGTTCAATGTATAGGCTAACTGAAGTTTGTAATATGCCTCAGTTGCCTTCTCCACTGTATCAGACTTACCCTCTCTTATTGTTGCCATCGTAGCTTCCACTCCTTTTTCGGCGGCTTTCTCCGAAGAACTAATTTTTCCGAATGTATAGACAGGTTGAAAAAGATCTGCCCTTATTACGTTGAATATCCCACCGCTAAGAACAGTTCCGGTAAATTGTGGATATTTTTTAGCCCTGGCTTGTTTCAACTTACTCTCAGAAATATCTAATTCCTTACTTAATACCCCTAAATTCGGACTTACAGTCAGCGATCTTTCGATAACATCCTCGAGGGTAAAAATATTGTCGTTGGCGAGAGAATCAAAAGTAAGTAGAGTAAATGACCATAGGAAAATTACCTTTTTCATGTCCAACTCCTCCTTATCTTTCTAAGAAGTCCATTTTAAGCAATTATTTCCATCAGGACGCTAATTTCTATATGTCTCATAATCATCGATTATTTGGTTGAGACTGGAACATTCAAGCCAGATGATTGTCGATTATTCAGGCAACATAGATTACCGCTGTCGTGGCTATTAATTGCCAATACTCAAAACTTGACCGCTTCATTTGGAATTACCTCTTTACTGCCCCAATTTAACAAAGACCCTAGATATTTTTTGCATTTGCCTTGACTTCCCTTATCAACTCTAAAAATCTCCTCGTGTAAAACAATACTCAGACCCAGATACTTGTTAGCTATTTCTACATAATTCTCGCTTTTGTCGATTGATTCTTCGACCTCAATCCCGGTTCCATCAAGCTTGCCGAGCAATATACCCATGGCAATACGCATATTATCCGCACTTTGTCTATAAGCCTTAATCGAATCAAGAAATGCATGATAAGGTTCTACCATTTGCTCAGGCACATCCATTGCTTCAAGTTCGTACTTCATTTTTTCCAAAGCATCTATAACCGAAGTGGCTGCCGATAGAATATTATTAAAGTCCCCTGAAATCAGAACTTCGCCATACTTCTGAGTAACATTAAATAGACGAGTATATTTGAAAGTTATCGCGCGGCGATATATTTTTGCTTCATCTGTGTCATTTTGTTGATTTGTCTCTTTACCATAAACAACTCCAGTAAAAATGAATAAAACTAAAAACAAGTTTCTCAGAATATTTGACACTCGCTGCCGTCTACATTTTTTTTGATGTATAATTACTATTCCATCCGATAAGTAGAATCAGTAATTAACGTCTGAAGTGTTTGATGTATTGATTTTGGATATAGGTTCGTTAATAGAGAAAAAATTTCAAGCTAATGCAATTCTGGCAATAGACGGTGGTGCTCCCTTTGTTGGTCTAAAAACACCACCTTATTTGGTAAGGAATTGCCTGCTGAATGTGATTAATATTCCTTCAGTATCTTTTCAATCTGATTTGCCTCCAATGACAATTTAGTCCTATTTACCTGTTCAGGAAAAAATTCTTGTAGGCACTCCCATAATAGCAAAAGGCTGAGATGGGGCAGGCGTATTGTTAAACTATATTTTTAGATTAATTTTCAGTGAGTACTTGGTACCTTCTTTAACACCCAATCCTTGCAATGACTATTTAGGCCTTTCCACTATTTTACCTTCCTTATAGTAAGTTTGTTCTTTTATCAGACCGTTCTTATAATAAATGTTATGTTCCCCGCTCAGTTTACCATCTTCATAATTGCATTCGCTCTTTAACGATCCATTATCATAGTAACTGTAGGTTATCCCCTCCCGTTTACCATTCATATAATTTGATTCTTTCTGCAGCGCTCCAGATTCGTAGTAAAGTTTAGCTATTCCATTTAGCAGACCGTTTTCGCATTCCCATTCAACCTCTACTTTACCGCTGGGGTAGTATTCTTTAACTACTCCATTAGGATTCTCCTTACAAACGGAGTCCGGGACCTCTGCAAACGCAAAAGCAGAAATTAATAATATTCCTAAACATGCCATTAGTTCCTTAGTCATGCTTATCCTCCATGTTTTTGATTTTCGAAACTCCAAAAGTATATCACGAAGACTTCGGCTTTATTCAAGAATTTTGGACTATGATTTCGATTGCCACATAGCCTTTGCTCATATTTTTATTTACATTTCGATCTAGATTTTTAAGATTTGTATTACTATATTATTTTTATTCTGTATTAGTAACTTACGATTTATCCCCTTTCTCAAGCTTTTTTACACTTAGGAGTTCGAGCATTTTGTTTATATTATTTGTCGGCAGATCGCAGATGTAGTTTTTACACACATAAGCAGTGGCTTTTCCGTTTATGGTTGTTTGACCCTTCGTGAACTCTGCAATTCTCGTTATATCGGGCGACTCTTCTTCTGTTGGTCTAAAAAGCACCACCTTATTAGGAATGAATCGCCTGCTCAATGCGTTCAACATTTCTTCAGTGTCTTTTGCATCTGATTTGCCTGCAATGACAACTTCATAGGAGGGACCTAGCCCAAAGTCAAGAGCGGACGTTGACATGGTGAATGCTGCTGGACTTCGTTTTAATTGGCCGGAAAAGGCTTTCCCAATCTTCGCTGCCTTATCCTCGAGATCGGAATCTGCAGTTATCCTACCGAGTCTTAATAGATTCAGCATCGCTACGGAGTTTCCGGATGGAATAGCACCGTCATAAATCTCCTTTTGACGAACCAGGAGTTCTTCACCATCGTCTGGCGTGAAATAGAATCCACCATTTTGTGCATCCCAGAAGCGCTTTATCAAATCATCATTAAGGCTAAGTGCACTTTTTAGATAGTTTATATCAAACGTAGCTTCATAAAGCTCAATCAACCCCCAGGTTAGGAAGGCGTAGTCATCAATATTTGACTGTAGTGCTGCCTCGCCTCCACGATAACGATGCAAAAGCGTTCCATCAGGTTTTCGCATATTTTTAAGAATAAAATCCGCAGAGCGCCTGGCAGCTTCCGCGTACTTAGGTTCGTCAAATGCATTCGCTCCTTTTGCCAGCGCGGCAATCATAAGACCGTTCCAATCGGTTATAATCTTGTCGTCCTTATGGGGATGAATTCTCTTCTTGCGTATCGAAAAAAGTTTTTCTCTTGCAGACTCGATACGTTTCTCAAGCTCTTTCTTCGGCATCTTTTGCTGAGAAGCAACCTGAGGAAGCGCGTTTTTGAGATGTAAAATATTCTCACCCGTTTTCTTTCTTTTAGCCTCATCGAAATTGCCTCCCTTCTCGATGTCAAAAACTTCTACGATTAGGTCGGCATCGTCTTTACCCAAAACTTTCCTTATTTCCTGCCCTGTCCAGAGATAGAATTTTCCCTCTTCTCCTTCGCTGTCGGCGTCTTCGGCGGAGTAAAAACCGCCTCCGGGCGCGGCCATATCACGCAGGACATAAGTGAAAATCTCCTGAGCTGTTTTTTTGTACTCCTCCTTGCCTGTTGCCTGGTAAGCCTCCGTATAGGCCATAGCAAGCATGGCCTGGTCGTAAAGCATTTTCTCGAAATGTGGCACAAGCCATTCTGGGTCTGTCGAGTACCGATGAAAGCCAAAACCGATGTGGTCATAAATACCACCATTTCGCATCTTCTGAAGGGTTTTTTCTACCATGTCCAATGCTTTATCATTGCCACCTCGTTTCCAGTAGCGAAGCAAGAAAACAAGGTTATGTGGAGACGGAAACTTTGGGGCGGTGCCGAAGCCACCGTTCTCGGTGTCAAAACGCTTTTCAAGCTGATTATGTGCAAGTTTAATTGTCGGTGCGCCGAGTGCCTCGCCCTGTGAGTCGAAGGTCTGAGCTGATTGTTGAAGAGCGGAGGTAATTTCATCAGCCGATTTTAATAAGTTATCCCGTTCAGTTTCCCAAATCCTTTTAAGGTTTGGTATAAGTTCTATCATTCCGGTCCTTCCAAAGCGGTTTCCCTTTGGTATATAAGTAGCTGCAAAAAAGGGCTTCTTATCAGGCGTCATAAATATGGTAAGAGGCCAGCCGCATCCTTTCCTTGTTAACATATGACATACATTCATATAGACATTATCAATATCAGGGCGCTCTTCACGATCGACTTTAACAGAAACAAAAACATCGTTCATGAGTTTGGCTACTTCAGGGTCCTCAAAAGATTCATGTTCCATCACATGACACCAGTGGCAGGTTGAATACCCAATTGATAGAAAAATAGGCTTATTTTCCTCCCTAGCTTTTTTAAAAGCCTCTTCCCCCCAGGGATACCAATCCACGGGATTATCAGCATGTTGAAGTAGATAAGGGCTCTTTTCCTTTATTAGCCGGTTTGGTTTCTTTGTCGTTTTTGACTCGGATGCACGAGAAGCCGATTGATACTTCTGGGGAAAAAACATTATCACTAAAACAACAATTACAGCCGAAAACAACGGTAATATCGGGCTCATGTTTTTTCTTTTCTTTGGTTTCATATTATCCTCTTTGTAAGTTTATAGAGACGCAAAATTTTGCGTCTCTACCATACCCTTTTCCGGAACAAGGATTTATGATCTACTTTTTCAGTCTATCTTCACCATTTACCTTATGGATAATTATCTTGCTTATATTCAAGCTTTCTCCTTCCTTATCAACGTAAACATCTATATCGTAAGTATTTTTATTGCTATCCACAAAGTCCACACAGGCAAAATATTCACCACTTTCGGTTGTCTCGACTCCCTTATGAACGTGGTCGTATGTCAGGTTAAGTACCTTATTCTCCTTTTCATCGTAGATTAAAAAACCGCCTTTGAGGTTGCTATCCCGCCTAACATAAGACTCGATGGTACTTCGTACCGTCTCTGCATCTCCACCGGTTACTTTCTCTCCGGCACGAACCATTCCCACACCAAGCACTAATAAGAAAATTACTCCCCCAAGAGCTTGCGGTGTTCTCTTAAGCATGTATTTACCTCCGTCATTGAATTTTTATCACTCCGTATTGATCGTAGATATCGACGCTAACCTTAAGAGTTCCATCTCGCTCATCCCGCACACAAGGGCATATACAAGCCCCCTTTCCTTCCAGAGCACGAGATTAACACCCTTTCCGTATCCCCGGCATAGTTTCTTTCCATCTATATCAACCATATCCATCGAGGAAATATCTAAATTCGGTTGATCAACAACGAATAAGGAAAGGACCTGGCCCTGGTCTTTGTATACCAGGACAGCTACAGGCTTCTGGAAAATGCCGCAAAGCCTGCCACCGATTAGTTTCGTTCCACTCAATTCAGGGACTTTCACTAAAAAGCCCACCTTATGTCTAAACCAAGATTCAACTTCCTTCGCTTCAGAAGAGGAAATATCTATAAGGTTTGAACTTTGCAAGTAATTGATATGATGCTTCGCAATCTCATTTGCAATCTGTAGAGGTTCTTGATTTTCATCGATATACCGAGCCACAACGAATAACAAGATGACGGTTATAGAGACCGCGGCAGTGTAAGTAGTTTTTCTACTATAACGAAACATGTTTGCAAATTTCATACGGTAAGATGGTTTTTCAATCTCACGAAAAACCCTTTTCCGTAAAGATTCAGGGGCCTTTATGATTGGAGCTTTCTCAAAGAGAAGATTCGTTATCCCCTTATCTCGCTCTAAGAACGCCTTGCATCTCATGCAACCGAGGAGGTGCTCCTTAGCCTCGGCGGTTTCAATCGATGAAAGACCGTCCGTGTTGATATAAAGACATTTTATTGCGTCTTTGCAGTTCATTCCCTTTTAATTTCCCACTGCCCGGCGTATTCCGAAAGCGTATGTCGTAAAAATTTTCTACCGCGATGAAGGCGGGACGCCACTGTGCTTATAGGACAGTCAAGCATGAAAGAAATTTCACTTTGAGAAAAACCAGCTACATCAGAAAGCCAAACCACAGTCCTAAGTTCAACTAGAAGTTCGCAAAGTGCTCCTTCGATTTCCCTATCGAAAATTTTACTTAATGCGTTGCTATCTCTGATCCTTAGCCTCTCTGAGCACTCTTGCAAAGATTCTAGAAACAGTTTTTCCACATCCGCATCTACGGTGCCAGTCTTTTTCAAATCCTTTCGATACTTATTTAAGACTGTCTGTATAAGCATCCTGTAGAGCCAGGCCTTTGCTTTACTTCGAGTTCTTCGCTGATATAAGCTCTGAAATTCCTTTAGGCATTCCTCTATTATACGATCTTCCGCCTCGCGTTTATCCCTTGTCAATTCAGAAGCGGTCGTATAAAGGCAGTCCAAAATCTTTGTTAACGCGCCCTCAAATGTTAGTAGACACTCTATTTGCGGCCTTTTCTTATTTTCGGGCATGAATTTAGAGTAGCCTCACAGATCAGTAGCTATTTTCAACTATTATTAGAATGAGTCTACACATTATCATAAGACAAAATCTTTCACGATTTTCTTCCTTTTCTTAACCTAATGATGTTCCGATGCTAAATATGTGTTTAAATAGGTTCTCTCGTGAATTCTGCTCTAGTTCAGAGCCCGTGGCGTATAAGATAATCGTATGATAGGTTTTCACGTAGGCTTTCCGCTTGCTCAGAATGTGAATTGATATACGATTGGCGAGTTATACTTGTCGTCAAACACCCCGACACTAACGCCGCCAACAGCATGATCACAATTAACATCTTTTTTACTCTCATATCAAAATAATTCCAAATCTATGAGGTCGTATTTAGTTGGGCGGACCATAACTTTCATATAAATTTTACTTGCAGACAGGAGAAGAATGCAGGAGTTGTAATTTATTACCTTTACTTTTTTATGATGATTTTGTTACCGTAGAGGGGTGGAAGGGTAGAATACGAAAACGCCCTATGCGAGTACCGCAAAAAAGATGGAGGGTAATCATCTTGATCGGTAGTAGTTATCTGAAAGTGCCAAAACGAATACGATCTTTTATTAGGGACTGGCGGAGAATAGTTCTTTTCAAGGTTAAATCCGACATCTTCATCGTTGGATTCAGCGGATCCTGGTTCTACCTTTTGGCTTTCATTTGTTTCAGTTCCAAATGAATGGTGAAGAAAAGAAATACCAACAGCGAAAATTGTGATCAATAATATTTTTTTCAAAACACTTAACCTCACTTGCTCCAATTTTCTTTCTAATGGTACGATGCCGCCTAATTTACAAAAGTTCCAGAACTTGAATCTGCCGAATAGCGAGTGTTTCATTTAGCAGATAATAAAATTCTAAGAGGATAAAAAGTCATACGCAAAAAACGAAA
Organism: Thermodesulfobacteriota bacterium; assembly: GCA_049682815.1. Taxonomy (GTDB): domain Bacteria; phylum Desulfobacterota_D; class UBA1144; order Nemesobacterales; family CSP1-2; genus DASWID01. The sequence continues at coordinate 56,547 of JBAUII010000033.1, forward strand.
AAATAAAAAATGCTTCGCGTGTAAGATTGCATCAAACTTATATTGAGAATGTAGGTTAGAAAGAAGCGGTAAACTGGAAAGTGTGATGAGTTCTAGATCATAATCTCAATCGCGGTGTTGGTCCGTTGGTATGGCGAGTGGCGCCTAGGGCTCAAACGATACGTAGCCTAAAATTCAGCTAACATTAAGATTTGATTTTAGCCATTTCTTCAGTGTTTCCCTTGTCTCAGATGTGACTAATCTCATTTCTTTTAGCTTTACGGTAAGCTGCAGCATTTTTCTATAGGTCCTTACAAAGGCCTTACACTCAGGACAGTCATATTGATGCTTCTTCAACTCCTGCAAAGTCTTATCATCTAGCTCGGCCTCTATATAGTCTACTATGTTTTCAACCACATCCTTACATATGATATTTATCATTGTCTTCTCCATTCATAAAAAATCGTCTGATATTTTATCTCTTACAAATAGCCTTGATCTGTGGAGTTTCGCATTTACAGCACCTAAAGAAATTTCTAAGAATTCGGATACTTTTTCATTGGAAAGCTCTTCAATATCTTTCAAGTGAAAAACTATTCTATATTTTTCGGATGGTTCGCTTAATGCTTTGTCAATTATATCCATTGCTTCTTTTTGAAAAAGTACTATCTCTGCTCTAGTGCTCCAATCCGTTAATTTAAATCTGCCCTGATGAGATCCATTTTCGTCATAATGAACATATTGCTAAGACTAATTTCGCTTTCGTGCTTTGATATAAGTTAGATGCGTTGAATAGTAATGGGTTACTATTTCAGATGTTTGTTTTTCACATAAAAAACTCCATTAATCGATGAGCTAGGACGTGTGGATTCACAAAATTTAAATTCAAAAATGACTGATTAGTATTGATAATTAAGTCTTTTTCACGTGGGAGGGTTAGAGTAGATCGGATAATAAAAAATTACTCGATCTTATTTAATTAAAAGTTTTATCGAAGGACCGATGATTAAGATGAAAAATATATCACAGTGTCGAAGCTGATTCGGGATTTAAAACCCCCATTCTATATAAGTAATTCTTGTAGAAAATTAGTCTACAAAGAGAATCCAGCCTTTCTGATTACCTAGTATTTTCCCTCTAATAAGTACGTTTCTTCTCTTAGCGCTTTTTTCAATACTGATAATTGCCTCTTCTGATCCATGAAGGGCATAGATTTGACCCTCTCTGGTATAAATCACATGTGCGTGGGGTTCTAGCTCATTACAGGGAGCGCTTGCCACGACAGGCTCGGCGTTTCCCTTGCTGAAATGAGGGATAACGCAAACGATAGTGCCCTCTATGGTTCTTTCCTCTGACTTTTGAGATTCTTCCGGACTTAATGATGATAAATCCAGATGCCAAGCCCTTTTATGGCCCTCAACGGTTCCTCTAACCTTCAAAGTAGTTGGATATCCCATTCTTCTCTTGGGGTTTTTAGCAATCTTTTGTAATTCTTCA
>JBAUII010000034.1:0-28012 GCA_049682815.1 Thermodesulfobacteriota bacterium
CCAAGACTAGATATCATCGGAACAATCTTGATAAAGGGTGAGTTATGAAGATTTTGCTCAATAAACTTCCAACGCTCGCGTACGCCAGGAAGTGTGGAGGGTTGCTGTTTGGCGTTAATGTGTACCCCGATCGGGCGGTGCTGTGAGGAATCCTGTAAGACATCACGAATAGCATCCCTATCGGTTAATCCAAAGACGTAGTCAAAGTATTTTAACGCATCCTGTGGGTAGCTGCGTGCATGAGGGCCGCCGAGTGCAGTGACTGCACCTTTCGATCGTAGGAGGTTGCTCAGAGCATAAGCCAGTTGAGCACATTGAGTATAAGCTCCAATGAAGACAATGTCGTAGTGGTCTTGAAATTCATCGGCTAAGTTTTCAAATCCTCTGTAACACAGGTATTTGACATCATGACCTTCTTCTTCGCACCATACGGCTATCGCCTGCGGCATGATATTTGCGAAATTGGAATACATGACACGCGCCCACATCGAACGAGTAGGTGCGTTAGTGACGAGTTCAATGATTCCGATACGTAGCTTTCTAATAGCGTCTTCCTTGGGAAATCAGTATAACACACTTAAACCCATTTTATGCATAAACCTTTTCTTTCCACATTTTCCAGTAAAGATAAGCTCATCTCAACAAGAATTTCCTCTCTGACTACATATTTCGTTGAAAACAAACCTTTTTCCCTTCAAGCATAGGACCTCCCCTATGAGACCGCAATAGTTTACGTTAGAGAAAGAACTATAAAATTGTTTGGAAACGGAGTTAACAATAATCGCATGGAAGGACACCATTCTTCACGAGTCCAACTTAGGCAGGGCTTGACAAAAGGGGAGCAGTACACGCTTAATTTTCTCTCTTTAGTTTTCGTTGTCTAAGCTATTACGTATTTCGGAAAAGGAAGATCACAAATAATGAATAGAATAAGAGAAGAAGAATTCCCTCAAGGCGGGATACTTTAGATCCCGTCTTCATTATTGGAATCGCAGATAGTGCGAAGAGAATCATGACCGGAAGCTCATACTTCAGGACGCTTGAGTTGACATCAATTGGATGAATTATCGATACGAATCCTAGAATGCCGATGTTGAAAATATTGCTTCCGATGATATTTCCAACCACAATGTCATGCTCTTTTCTGTAAGCGGCTACAATCGAGGTTGAGAGTTCGGGTAGGGATGTGCCGACGGCTACTGCCGTTATACCGATGACAAGCTCACTGATACCTACCTCCCTGGCCATAAACATGGACGAATTTACGACTAGACGAGCCCCTATTATTAATGCAGTTATTCCTAAAACAATAAAAAGAGAATTCTTAAGAAAGGAATTATCTTTTCCCAAAAATTCCTGATACTCCGAAGCAACGATTCTTGACTCTTTAAAGGCACTTATCGAGCTATAGATTACAAACGCTGTTAAACATAAAAGGATAAGCATTCCTTCGAAAAGACCTATCGTCAGATTAAAGGCTAATACATAGAGAATGATTGATAATATTATCATTATTGGCACTTCTATCTTCAGTAGCGTCATCTGAATCATTAAAGGGCTGATCAATGCGGAGATCGCCAGTATGAGTCCGATATTGGCTATATTACTCCCCACGATATTTCCTATCACCAGGTCACTCGAGCCCCTTAAGGCTGCGACGATGCTCACCATAAATTCTGGAGCAGATGTACCAAATGCAACTATCGTCAGACCGATCACGATCGGATTTATGCCGCGTGATCTGGCCAGTCGGGAAGATCCTTTCACAAGGCCCTCACCGCCAAAATAAAGAAATGCTAATCCAAGCATGAAAAATAAGATGTTCTTTATGATATCCATAATCACTTACTACTGTTTTATTGGCTCGAGAACCATGATATATGCGAAGGAAAGATCTGGTATATTAACGGTTTTTAATTTTTTTTTAAGAAAACTTGAACATTGCTATGATCTGTATGTCGAAGTACATATTTAGAACTTGGAAAAAAAATGTTAAATTAGTTAATATCTTTTCAATCCGTTTTGAAGTGATAAAAAGAACTCAAAGTTGGGAGGATAAATATGCTTCTGCTATTCAAACCACGCGACTCTAAGTACACGGGTGAGGGGACTTTACCAAACGGAACTTTTGACGATACATCCGAATGGTTGCCAATAACGCGATACTTAGAGAAGGGGGCTGAAAATTATCCTGACAAGACGATGTTTAGGGTCGCCGATAAGGACGGCAATCTTGTAGAAAGTTATTCATATGGAGAGACCAATAAATGGGCAAACAGGGTAGCAAATGGTCTTATACAGGAATTCGGCGTGAAAAAGGGCGATAAGGTAGGCATGTACATGATCAATTGCTCCCAGTATGTGGCATCTATCATAGCTATTCACAAGGCCGGCGGAGTTCAGGTGCCTATCAATAAGGACGAAAAGGGTGAGAGGCTTGCATACGTCATAAATTATTCGGATATGGTTGCCTTGGTTGTTGATCCGGGTAGTGTTCCTTTTATTCAGGAGATTTCAAAGGATCTGACTAATCTGAAAACGATCTTTGTAACGGGTGATCCCGGCGCTGTTCCAAAAGACATAAACGGAATAAAAACCCTTCCCTTCAGTGCTTTTGATGGTTACTCGGATGATAACCCCGGCGTTGATGTAGCGGTTTCTGACATGGAAAGATGCATGTTTACATCGGGTACTACTGGAATGCCGAAAGGCGTTGCTCGCAACCATGGAGGTGTCATAATGACTGTACGTGGATATCTCCAGCAGCAGGGCATACGTAGTGAAGATGTCTTAATGAGTGTCCTTTCACTTGGTCACGCAAACGCACAGGTTATGTGCCTCTTCAGTGCCGTTGGAGCCGGCGCCACAGCGGTATTTTATCCTAGATTCTCTGCATCGAGCTTCTGGAAGTGGGCGTCTGAGTGCGGGGCTACATGTGCCAATATGTTGGGAGCGGTAGCAGAGTATCTTTGGGCCGCTAAACCAAGCGAGTGGGATAATAAGCATAAGATTCGGATAATGCTTGGCTCTCCAGCTCCCCGTAATCTTCGGGAATTTCAAGACAGATTCGGGGTTCGTGTTATAGACGGTTACGGGTCAACTGAGATGGGTATGGTTCTTTGGAAGGACCCGGAGGATCACCGTCCTGGTTCATCCGGTTTCCCGATGGAGGGGTACTATGTTGAACTCCGTGACCCGCAAGATAGTGATAAGGTTCTGAGGCCGTTCTGGGATCCGTATGAGGATCCCACGCCACCCGAAGAGGCAAAGGGATTGGTTTTCATTAAACCGTTAGTTCCCCACACCACGCTAAACGAATATTTCAAAGACGAAAGGAGAACTAGGGAGGCCTTCGACGATGATGGGTTTTTCAATTCAGATGACCTGTTTGCAAGAGGTATGGATGGAAGATATTACTTCGTCGGGAGATTCAGCCGCATCCGGGTGTCCGGGGAGAACGTCGATCCTATAGCAGTGCAGGATCTAGCGATGCGTTATGAGTCGATTCAAGAGGCGATTGCGGTTGGCATCAGGCTTCCAAATGTTTCTGATGATGAGATCAAGCTCAATGTAACTTTGAAGCCCGGAGCCTCGTTTGATCCAGTGGAGTTTAGCAAATGGATGGCAGATCAGGTAATGGTGGCAATGGTTCCAAGGTTTATAGAAGTTTACGAGGATGGATTCCCTGTTACTGCAACGCAGAAGATCAAGGTGGCGGAGATAAAAGAGATTACAGAAAAGACCTGGGATCGCGCAAAAACGGGTCTTAAGTTCAGCGCTCGTAAGTAAGCTGAAAACTTCGCTTTCAGTCTTTACACACAACCTACTGTTATGACAGATGACGTCGACGAAGCCTTTATGCGATTGGCTTATGAGGAAGCTATGAGGGCTAGGTCAATGGGCGAGGTTCCAGTCGGCGCTGTCCTGGTAGGAAACGACAGTGACATTATTTCCCGCGCGCATAATCTTTGTGAGACGTCGTTTGATCCTACCGCTCATGCTGAAATAATAGCCATAAGAGAAGCGGCAAAAAAGTACCAAAGTATCAGACTTAACCAGAGTACGATTTATGTAACCCTTGAACCATGCTCGATGTGCATCGGGGCGATAGTATTGGCGAGGTTAAAAAGATTAGTGTATGCTGCCGATGATCCGAAATCGGGTGCCGTAGTTTCGAACTATAATATAGGGAGCGATGGTAGATTAAATCACATTGTCGAGGTCTCTAGAGGAGTGATGGAGAGAGAATGTGCTCAATTACTGAGAGATTTTTTTCAGGGTTTACGAGGCTGAGGCATTAACTAGCCTTAAAAAGGTTGATGATTTCTCTTAATGAACTTTTCTCCTCAGGACCGGCAAGCTTCTCGAGCTCACCATCGTCAAGCCACACGCCGTTACATGAATTACATTTATCAATCCTTATGCCACGAAATACTACTTCTTTCAGGTCCCCTCCACACTTTGGACATTTCATGTGGCAGATTTCTTTTATATTTTTTCTTTGTTCTTCTAAAATCTCGTGCCTCAGTTTGTCCTTGAGGCGCTTTGCCTTTTCAGCGTCTTCCTTAGCGAAATATTCGTCTTCACTCTTGGTAGGTTTATCAGAACTCATCAAACGGCTCCCTTTATATGAATATTCTTTATTGGTTTATGCCTGTATATTGTCCTGGCGCTCAGAAGATACTAACTTTACCATGCCCGAAATATAAATTAAGTCCCCATTTGATTTGATTGTCGGTCTCTAGGTCTATTATGTCTCAGTGGATTTATCACAATTCTCTTTTCCTCACCAGTACCTTTTGTTTCGTAAGTTATTCCTGATTCCTGTTTTAGGGTTATGTATGTAATTCTTCTTTCAAAGGCGGACATTGGCTCTAGGGTGATTGGTTTCCCGATCTTTCTCACCCTTTTAACCGTATCCTTTACCATTCTAGAAATGGATTCTTCTCGCCTTCTCTTATAATCATCGATGTCGATCAATACCCTTTTTTCCCGTCCCTCTTCACAAAACCTTCCAGCAATTTTACCGGTGATGTATTCCAGCGCCTTGATCATTTCGCCTTTCCTGCCAATTAAAAGCCCCTTGTCATCACTGATTTTTACATCAAGCTTAATTCTATCAGGAGTTTCCTTTAAGGTAATAGAATGCGAAGAGACGATATATCCCAGTATATCGTGAAGTGCTTTTTTGGCTTTTAGTCCCTTTTCACTGACATCCGGCCTTGTTACAGTGATCCTTATACGGGCTTCCCTACCTCCGATTCCCAATACCCCTTTCGAACCCTCTTCCAAAACCTGAACCTCAATATCGTTTCTGGTTACTCCCAGATCCTCACATGCTCTTATTATCGCTTCAGACACGGTCTTTCCTTCTCTTTCTATCACTATCGGCATTGATATCTCCTCCTTTTGGCACCCTAGAACGACTGTTTACGTAAAGTTGTTGACCTATTGATAGTATGTTACTCACTGTCCAATATAGTATCAACCCTGAGGGTAATCCCCAAAACATCACCGTAAAAATCAAGGGCATGAATTGCATCATTTTCATCTGCATATTGTCAGCACCGACAGTAGGTGTGGGAGTCATCTTTTGAGAAAGATACCACGATGCACCCATGAGCAGCGGCAATATCCTGAATGGTATCCCGATTCCAGGTATAGTGAAGAGGGTTTCGGGTTCGGAGAGATCCTTCACCCATAGAAATGAGCTTTGACGGAGTTCTATTGAGTAAAGCAGTACTTCGTAAAGGGCGATGAAGACTGGAAGCTGAATCAAGAGCGGAAGACATCCACCGAGGCTACTGAGCGGGTTGATACCATAACTCGAATATAATTTCATAAGTTCCGTATTTTGCTTTGTCTTATCATCCTTATACTTCTCTTTGAGAGCATCGATCTTCGGTTTAATCTCCTGCATCTTGTTCTGCATCTCTTTCATAGAACCCATGCTCTTTATCGTCAGCGGAAGGAAAATTAGTCTCATGAGAATAGTTATGACGATTATTGAAACGCCATAGTTGTGGATATAGGTGTTTATATATGTAAGCAGCTGACCGACGGGCCTCGCGATAATACCAAACCATCCGTAGTTTATCGCATTTTGGAGTTCGAAACCTACGGATTTCAATATTTGATACTCCTTAGGTCCTAAGAATAACTTGGATTTGTGAACTGAGGTGGTACCCCGTGGTACGATATCATCAGGGTATCGATAGGCGGCTCTCCCAAGACTATCACTTCCAGCTGACGTGAAAATAATTTGAGTCTCACCACCAATTTCGGTGAGGTATGCTTTCAGAAAATATTTGTCTGAGAAACCAAACCAGCTTATTAAACCTTTCAACTGCGTGGGCTCTGCGGGCAAACTATTGATTCGTTCGACCTTGTCAGAGACCAAAGCAATAAAATCCTTACTGTTTTGTTCTCTGCCTTTATCTTGTATTTGATCATACCATTCGACCGATAGTCTCTCGTTGATATTAGAATCTTTTGGATTTGTGACCTCAAATCTTTGTTCGAGCAGATAACTATTGGGGTCAATCGTGAATATATTCCTGACCTCAATTCCGTCCGGTGATTTCCAGTAGAGAGCTAAATCATGCTTGTCATCACGTAAGTCCAGCACCTTATTGCCATCATATTTGAAAGGTATGATGTCCGGGACCTCAAAGCCCTTTAGCATCAGATTAAAGTTATAGGAAGGTGGCGAATCCTTGAAAAGGTTAACGGATGGAGAATCTATTGAGGTTGTTTCTCTATATTTTTCCAGATTCCAACTAATTATCCTTCCCCCGGCAGTGTCAATAGTTCCGGTGTATAAGGGTGTATTTATGGTTATGAGCTCCCCCTCTGGTTCATTAGGGATCTCGTATTCTTCTAACGGGATTTCCTGTTTCGTCGGAGAGGGTTGCTGTTCTACAACCCTTTCTTCCTCACCGACTATTTTAGTGGCTTTCTTTGTCGATTCAGGCGCAAAAAAGATGGAATAACCAACTATAATTGCAAAGGACAGTACAAAAAACAATATGTAGTTAATCTTGGTTTTATCAAACATCCCCTTAACCTTGCGTCAGACTGGGTCATACCCCCCATTCCCAAAAGGATGACATCTTGCGAATCTCTTGATCGCATACCAGACACCCCTTTGAACACCGTGCTTATTAATAGCGGATACTGCGTACTCTGAACAGCTTGGGTGAAATCGACACGATGGAGGTAATATGGTGGATATCGTGTATTTATATATTTTTAGCAAAAACACGATCATAAGTTTTATGGCATTATTCGTCATGAGGGTTTCAAATTAAGTTTATCACAAATCTCTTTTCGAGTATTGTCGTAATCTAGGGTTTCCGCGTTTTTTTTGCTAGCGACGATCACTACGTCTAAGGAATTAAATTGAAGTTTGTTTTTTCTAAATACTTCCCTTATTAATCTCTTTAATCGGTTTCTCTTTACCGCACTTGCAAATAGTTTCTTTCCAATAACTACTCCGAGTCTTGGGTATCCAAGTGAATTAGTATTAAAGTGGACAATGAAGTTTTTTGTAGTGTACGTTTTACCCTTCTTAAAAACTTTTCTAAAATCATGGCTTTTGCGGATTATATTTTTTTCTGGGAAATTGAGTCTTGAAGGAAAATTCATTTTTTCCAGGCCTGAACCGTGAGACTATGTCTCCCTTTAGCCATCCTTCTCTTCAGAGTGCGTCTTCCCCCCTTTGTATTCATCCTTTCGCGAAAGCCGTGCACTCTCAATCTCTTTTTTCTATGAGGTTGATACGTCCTCTTCATGATGAAGCCCTAAAACCTAACACGAAATAAGATAAAGGTCAAGGTTACTTTAGGACACAAGTCGGGATAATGTATTGAGCTCGTGACCGTACGTGAACTAGTCCCATGACTAAATGAAATAGGCAAGTGAACCGAGGCTTAATAGCCATTGTCATTGGCAATTTAATTTATGTAATAATTCGGAGAAATAGATGTCTTAGACGATTTTTTATCGATATGAATTGGCATTTTAATGACAAGCTGGAATCAAGAAATATTCTTTTTCAATCAGAAAAACTCTAGAATCTTAAATGTGAAGATTGAATTTTACTTCTTATAACTATTTCGCACTTGCGAATAAACCGCTTGACATATGTTTTATCGGCAGTATTTTATAGAGCGGTTATTTGATTGACTTACATTATAAAATTAATTACGAAAAGTCTCTGGCTCATATTTATTACCCTATTTGCTCTGAATAACAAAAAAAATATTTTGAAACTATATATAACAAAATTTGGCCTATCTAGTATCTCCGTTAATGATCTCATAGGCGCTGTTGAGTTGAATTGACGCTTAAATAAAAAAGAGTTAATTGAAAGTCTGATGGACAGGGCAGATGTTGAGGAGGCGTTGAAATGTTTAATAGATTTCACAACAGCTTCATTTTATATATTTTTGGCGTTTCTAAAATTATTTTTCTATTCTCACTTATTATCGTTTCCTTCTTTATATTGTATAAACTTGGTTTGATATCGAACCAACAGGCGAATAGTACTCTGAGCACGTTTCTGAAGCTGTATCCATCGAAATATGAAATTGGTAATTTAAATGGGGAAATAGTTACTTCCGGACCAAGTGAAAATGATATTCTAAAATTAATTTTAAGATTTTCAGATGACATATCTTCATCACAGGCGAAGAAGCTGGCCAAACTGATTTTCGAAGAATGTGACAATTACGAAATTGATCCTTCACTTGTCCTCGCGGTCATTCAAGTAGAGAGCAATTTTTCACCGATGGCTGTTTCCGGCAAAGGGGCTATCGGGCTTATGCAAGTCATGCCTTCGACCGCTGAATACCTGGCTGAAAAACTTGGTATTTCAATCAGTGGTAAAAAGGAGCTTCACGACCCATTCCTTAATGTAAGGCTCGGAATATATTACCTTTCATTGTTAGAGAGTCGTTTTGACAATATCGAGGATGCTCTTTTTGCGTATTATTACGGACCTAGCAGGTTTGAGAGTAATAGATATCTCAGTAGAAAATTTCCTAGGTATGTTAGGAAGGTTCTTAACTTTAAGAGCTTTCTTGACGACGAGATGTATATTTTGAGCCAGAGTTAAATACTGCAATTATGATATCTTTCTTACTGAAAATTGTCTTTTCTTCTCATGTTCCCGTTATCCTTTAAAATAGACATCAGAGTTAAAACCATTTTTTTAACTTGATTATAGGTAATGTTGGAAATGAAGTTTGGAATAGCCCTTCCTAATTTCGGTAGATATGCACAAAAGGAATCGATCCTTGATGTTGCCGAATCGGCCGAGGATCTTGGATTCGATTCTTTATGGGTGAGTGATCATATTATAATACCGGAATCACATGAGGGTTTCGGCGATGTCTTTTACGATCCTCTGGCAACATTGTCTTTTGTTGCTGCTAAGACGAGGTCCATTCAACTTGGAACCAGTGTGATTATTCTTCCATATAGGAATCCAATTGTTCTTGCAAAGATGATTTCAACGCTTGACGTCCTTTGTGGTGGGAGGCTTACATTGGGTGTTGGAGTAGGATGGCTAGAAGACGAATTTGATGCCCTAGGTGTTTCTTACATAGATCGAGGTCCGATTACCGATGAGTGTATAGATGTCTTAAAAAACCTCTGGTCTAACGAGGAGCCAAGTTACCGGGGAAGGTATTTTAATTTTTCTAATATTAAGTTTTTCCCAAAGCCCATTCAAAAACCCCATCCACCCTTATGGATCGGTGGTAACGGTCTGGTGGCTCTTAGAAGAGCGATTATGCTCGGAAATGGGTGGCATCCTGTGGGCCTTACAGCCGGTGAGATTCAAGAAAAGAGAAGGGCCGTGGGCGAACTGCAATCTGAAAATAGATCGTCAAATTTTGTGATATCATTGAGAAAAAATTTGCAAATCTATAAATCGAAAAAGAAAAAGCCCGACGTTAGCGAGCCTCTTCGCGATACCCCTGAGATGATCTCAAAAGGTATTGAATTATATGCTAAGAGCGGAGTGTCGCACCTAGTATTTCAGATTCTGAGCGGAAGGTTTGAGGATATCATCCATACCATGGAATTTTTTTCAACCAAGATCAGGCCTTCTCTTATCTTGAAATAGGGTCAGCAGTCCTGTTTTCTTGTCTTTCTTACTTTGATGAAACTCCCTGCAGCAAGCTGCAAAGTGTCATAATAGAAAGTGAAAGATTCAGATGCCGTTGCGAGGAACCCTGAGCCCAGTCGAAAGGGACGAAGCAATCTAAAACCTGGGAAAAGGATGAGATTGCTTCAATTTGTTACACAAATTTCGCAATGACGCGAATGAAGCTCATTATTTCGTTGGCCTTCCAAAAATTGCGTTAAAAGGATGAATGTCATCGTCAGTCATGCTGAACTTGTTTCAGCATCTCTTGTTTTTATTAGATCCTGAAGTAAATTCAGGATGACCGGGTTGCGGTTGGATTAAATTTTTTACTCATTATGTCATCCCCGAGGACCTTAATCGGGGATCCAGAGGTAAGAGCATGGATTCCCGTTGACAATCCGCGGGAGTGACACGAGCGGGGACAGCCTTGTCCTTCATCGAAGGATTACTTCTTTGTATCAAGACAAAGAAGTTAAAAACGACAAGTAAGATGAATCAAAGCGGGAAAAGGACACTGTCCCAATTATCCGACTGTGAACTTATACGACATGTTGACAAGATACTATGATTACTGCGATAATGTCGTATATCTTCTAATTAGTTTGTTCTGTTAATAGTGATTGAGCTTTAGTTGGTGATATCTATGGAGAGCCCAAAGCAAAAATTTATTGCAGCAGCCGTTCAGGCTGCGCCGGTTTTCTTGAACAAGCGTGAGACCATAGGCAAGGTTTGCAGTTTGATTGAAGAGGCTAGAGAAAATGGAGCGGATTTAATTGTATTTCCCGAGGCGTTTATCCCGGCGTATCCATACTGGCCTAAGGATTTGGGGACCGGCCCTGAAAGAAAGCTCGTGTTGGATGCCTACATGGAGCTTTATAAAAACTCGGTGGAGATCCCGAGTGAAGATACGGAAAGGCTTTCATCTGCTGCTAGCAAGGCAGGGTCTCATTTAATAATAGGAGTGAATGAAAGGGAAGGGGGTACATTATACAACACGATACTTTACATCGACAAAACAGGCGCGATTATAGGCAAACACAGAAAGCTTCTTTCGATTGACAGTGAAAAGTGCATATGGGGTATGGGTGGTGCAGAGGACATTGGAGTTTTCGAAACTGAGCTTGGTAAGCTTGGCGGATTTTTTTGTTATGAGCACCACATTACGCTCGCGAAGTATGCAATGTTTATGAAAGGTGAGCAAGTTCATGCGGGACTCTGGGCCGGTCATGGATTTGTTAAACCTACGATGGATTGCGCCAGTAGGGAATATGCGTTTGAAGGACAGGTTTTTGTGATTGTTGCTTCGGGTTACATCAATGAAGACATGATTCCGGATAGTTTTCCGCTCAAGAAGTTTACGACCTGGGATTTCCCGGGAGGTAGTGGAGTAATAAACCCAAGGGCTGAATATATAGCGGGTCCTCTATACGATTGCGAAGGGATATTGTATGCGGAAATTGATATGGATATGATCATACGCGCCAAGGCAGTGATTGATTCTGTCGGTCATTTCTCGAGACCCGATATTCTCAGTTTGAAAATAGGTGGGATGGGTCGTGTCGGGAGGTTTGCTGACGATGGTGAATACGTTATCGCTAAGGAGAATCATAAGATGATCATGAATTCTATCGAAGCGCTCAGGGAAAAACAGGACTATCTGGATTCAAAGATTAACTCAGTTATAAAGGCTTTGGAAACCAGGAAAAAAAATTAGTATACTGTAAACTTTTGTTGAAATTTCCAGCTAAGGTAATTAGACTCTATATCCGCGCACAAATATGGAATTAGTGTATGAAGGAGTGAAATTAACAATCATCGGCATGACCATAGTGTATGTCTTCCTGATATTACTAATGGTTCTGATCATGATCTCTGCGAAGATTTTTAAGCAACGCGTAGAATTCCAAAAGATACCGGTTGAAGAAGGTAGGCGAATGCATGTTCCGATCCCCATTATTTCAGCGGCTATTGCTGCATTCAGGTCGAGAAGAAAAAAATAGAATTGAGGGTAGTCATAGATGAAGAAAATTCTATTTCAGGACACATCCTTCCGAGATGGTTTCCAATCCTTTTTTGGTGCCCGCGTTCTGACTGAAGACTTTATCCCAGCTGTTGAGGCCGCTGTGCACGCTGGAATTTATCATTTTGAGGCAGGTGGAGGCGCCAGGTTCCAGAGCTTATTTTTATACTGTGGCGAATCGGCATTCGACATGATGGATGCATTTAGGAATGCGGCTGGACCCGATGCAAATCTTCAAACACTGGCCAGGGGCATAAATGTTGTTGCTCTTTCACAGCAGCCCAGGGATATGATTGACCTTCACGCAAAGATGTTTAAAAAACATGGGGTTACTCACATCAGAAATTTCGATGCGCTGAATGATGCGCGTAATTTGGCATATTCGGGCAGATGTATAAAAGATGCAGGTCTTCATCATCAGGTTACTATAACATTGATGGAACTCCCGCCAGGGTGCAGTGGTGCTCATGATGCAGATTTTTACCTGAAGACTTTGAGAGAGATATTGGATTTGGGAATACCATTCGATTCAATATGTTTTAAAGATGCTTCAGGTACCTCACATCCGAGAAAATTCTATGAGACTGTTAAGGGTGCCAGAAAAATAGTTGGAGATAAGGTAATTCTCTGGGCTCACTCTCATGAAACCGCCTCGCAAGGCGTACAGCAGTATGTTGCAGCGATGGAGGCGGGCGCGGACGGGATCTGCGTTGCTCGAGCACCGGTTTCTGGCGGAACCTCACAGCCCGATCTCATATCGATGTGGAACGCCCTTAAGGAAACAGATTATACATTGGATATAGACGTTAATAAGGTTATGGAAGCCAACTCCGTCTTCAAGGAATGTATGAAGGATTATTACTTTCCTCCCGAGGCCCTCAGGGTTTCCCCTGAGGTTCTTCTCTCTCCCATGCCAGGTGGGGCTTTAACCGCGAATACGATGATGATGAGAGATACCGGAACCCTTCATCTATACCCGAAGGTGATTGAGGCAATGTCAGAATGTGTTGCCAAAGGAGGCTATGGGACTTCGGTTACTCCTGTATCTCAGTTCTATTTCCAGCAGGCCTATGCAAATGTTACTCAGGGGCCATGGAAAAAGATTACCGATGGATACGGAGACATGGTGCTCGGTTATTTCGGGCGCACACCAGTTGAGCCAGATCCGGAAGTAGTTAAGATCGCTGAATCCCAACTGGGGAAACCTAGATTTGGCGGAGACCCTTTGGAAATATTAGAGCCGGGAATACCGAAAGCAAGGGAGATTCTTGAGAAAGAAGGTCTTCCAATAACCGATGAAAACATATTTATTGTTGGAGCTCTCGCTACTCCCGGAGGGAACAAGGGACTGGATTTTTTAAAGGGAAATTTCTCCATCAGTGTTAGGAAGGAATCTGCCGAACAGCAGAAAGAGGTAAAGCCTACCCCGCCTGTAAGACATGTCTCTGACGGCAGGGAAACTGAGAGCTTCATAGTTACGGTTGAGGGGAGAGACTATCACGTAAGTGTAAGGCAGGGAGGTTCGGAGATTCAACAGGTTTCGGATCTTTCCACTCATAAGATTGAACAACGGGCTGCATCTTCGAATAATTTCATTCCTGTCATATCAAACCTGCCTGGAAATGTTTATAAGGTAGCCGTAAAACCAGGTGATATCGTTAGTGAAAACGATACACTCATTGTTCTAGAGGCTATGAAGATGGAAACTCCTGTAGCAAGTCCATGTGATGGAAAGGTCAATTCAGTTGAAGTTAAGCTTGGCGAAGTAGTTGAAGTCGGGCAGCTACTTTTGACTATCAGTCAGTGATGAGGCCGTTGTTGAAAAATTGCTTTATTATCGTATTTGTGATATTCGGCGTTTTAGTATCATCTCAAACTATCCATTCCTCACAATTTAGTTCAGAACCCGAACCGACCGAAATCAAAGAATCACTTCCCTCCGTAAAAAAACTGATAAAAAATATTGGAGAGTCGACGGGGATCGGGGGCTTTATCCAGGGGAACGCCAAATCATTCAGCCAGGGATATGGCCGGCTTTTGATGATTGTGGTCGGGTTCTTTTTGCTCTATCTGGGTATTGTAAAGAAATTTGAACCCCTCCTTTTGGTTACCATATCCTTTGGGTGTCTTTTGTCAAACATACCGTTAGCAGGAATGGATGAGCCAGGCGGGATAATCTATTACATCTATAACATAGGGATTAAAACAGGGGTGGCTCCCTTGATAATATTTATGGGCATTGGCGCTCTGACTGATTTTGGGCCGCTGCTTGCAAATCCTAAGACAATCCTGTTGGGTGGAGCCGCGCAATTTGGAATTTTTTCTACGCTCGTCGGTGCAATTGCGTTGTCCCACTTCTTTCCTCAAATTCATTTTTCATTGAGAGATGCAGCGTCTATTGGAATAATCGGAGGTGCTGACGGACCGACCGCGATATATTTGAGCTCGCGGTTATCACCAAGACTGTTAGGTGCCATATCGGTCGCAGCATATTCATATATGGCCCTGGTTCCGATTATCCAGCCGCCTATAATGAGATTGCTTACCACTGCCACGGAAAGAAAAATCAGAATGAAGCAGCTACGTCCAGTTGGGAAAACTGAAAAGATCATCTTTCCATTACTTACACTGGGTGTATGCATGGTACTATTGCCTTCGGCTGGACCTTTGATCGGGTTTTTCATGTTTGGAAACCTGATGAGGGAATCAGGCGTTGTGGAAAGGCTTTCAGATACGACTAGAAACGCGCTTTTAAACATTACGACAATTTTTCTTGGGTTAGGTGTGGGATCAAAACTTTCTGCCGATCAATTCTTATCGGTTGAAACAATTGGTATTCTTATATTGGGGGTGATGGCTTTCGGCATAGGTACTGCATCAGGGGTCTTAATGGCAAAAATTATGAATCTGTTCTCTCACGAAAAAATAAATCCACTTATTGGCTCAGCCGGGGTTTCTGCTGTTCCCATGGCGGCTCGTGTGTCTCAGGAAATGGGAACTAGAGAAGATCCTCAAAACACGCTTCTAATGCATGCGATGGGTCCGAATGTCGCCGGAGTGATTGGTTCTGCAGTTGCTGCAGGCATGCTATTAGCGGTGTTTCAATGAAAATTATTTCCGGATATTTCTC
The DNA here is from genome assembly GCA_049682815.1 of Thermodesulfobacteriota bacterium. Taxonomy (GTDB): domain Bacteria; phylum Desulfobacterota_D; class UBA1144; order Nemesobacterales; family CSP1-2; genus DASWID01. The sequence continues at coordinate 15,307 of JBAUII010000034.1, forward strand.
CAAATTATTCCTTTTGTCCATTTCCTATTGAAGTTAAAATTATTAATAGAATAAATTTACTTCATCTTTAGCTTAGCTTTACGCAGCCAAAAATAGAATTCAAACTTTATAGAACAGTGGTTAGTGTAGACAAAGTCATAGCTGCCAGCAGGGATTACCTCTATTTAAAGAGGAGAGGTTATGCAATTAAATCTATTTTAGATATTATTGGAAACCGTTTTCAGCTTAATAATGATGAACGGAACGTCCTTTATAGGGGGTTTTTTACAAAAAAAGAAATAAGAAGCAGAATGAATAGATTATTGAGTGAAAAGAATGTCAATGGCAGTTTGCTTGAAATTGACGGATTTAATCAGTTGATAACCATAGAGTCTTACAGAAAGGGTAGGTTTGTTTTTAGGGCAACGGATGGTATTGTCAGGGATACCGCTTCGGTTTATCGATCGTATAAAATCACTGACATTACCGTTGAGGTCCTGAATATCCTGATCAAAAATCTCTGCTATTTGCGACTTAGAGAGGCAAAGTTTTATTTTGACAAGCCAGTTTCTCATTCAGGTGAGCTGTGTGTGTTGATAAATGAGTTGATGAATAAACATCGTGTGGCGGGAAACGCTAAAACAGTATTGTCTCCGGATTACGTTTTAAAAAATGCTGGTTTTGCCGCTACTTCAGATTCTGTGATAATGTCAGAAGCGAAGGGTATTTTTGACTTGGCGGGTTGGCTTATTATAAGGGTTTGGAGACCAAAGTTGATGGATTTTAGTGCTTGTTAGTATGTAATTTATTTTCCCTGGTGAGTGATCTTACGAGACCCTCTTTAAGCTCCCAGAGACGTTGTGAAAGAGAGACATGATAAATATGAGGGTTCACGATGCGTTTTACGCCGGAATCGAGCCGATCTATGTCTTTCTCACGGACCTTTCGGATTTCCTCAATTGACGGTTGATCATAATTAAGTTTTCCTTCAGTCAAAACTTCGGTCAAAAGTGGTTCTATTTCGTTAATTTTATCTCGGCTCAGGATCCGATATTTAGTATGATCTGACGGGTGGTGTAGTGTAAGGCGATTTGATTCCATGGGTTCGTTTCTATCAAGGCTCAACAGATCAGCCGTGGCTTTTCCCCTTGTGTCATAGATTCTCCATACATGCTTAAATCCGGGGTTAAGGGTTTTTGATGGAGTTTCTGAGAGTTTAATTGCTGGGATCCACTCACCTCTTTCCTCAACCCCCACGAGCTTATATACACCATCTAGAGCTGAATCTCCTTTTGAAGAAATTAACCTTGTGCCTACTCCGTATATAAGTCGTCGAATCAGATCGTCTGCATCGACGCCATATCTGGGTGCCTCTTCTTCAATCTGAGTGATTATTTGCCATACTACCAGTTCATCCAATTGATTTGACAAGACGATCTTGGTATTGTGGAAACCGGCGTCATTGAGCATCTTTGCGGCTTGAATGCTCAAATAGGCTAAATCACCTGAATCCAGACGGATACCCATGGGCTCGTGACCTTTCCGCTTCAGTTCTTCAAAAACCTTTATCGCGTTTGGTATTCCGCTTTCAATGGTATTTATTGTGTCTACCAATAACACGCAGTCATCTGGATAGACATCTGCATATGCTCGAAATGCGCCGATCTCGCCTTCCCCAAGGGCCATAAAAACCTGGACCATGCTATGAGCGTGGGTACCCTTAGGGGGATACCCCAGAACGTGTGAGATTCCCACTGTAGATGTAAAGTCGGCGCCACCTATTAGTGCGGCTCGGATCCCAGCATTGACACCCTTTTCGTGCCCACGCCGCATCCCGAATTCGATTAACGTTTGACCCCGACCCGCTTCATGTATTCGCGCAGCCTTGGTAGCAATGAGGGTTTGGTAATTTAATTGGTTGAGGAGTGGGGATTCAAGGATCTGAGCCATGGCCAGTGAGCCCTGTGTAACGGCGAGCGGAACATTTGGATGGACAACTCTTCCCTCAGCTATTGCAAGCATTGAAATTGATTCAAATGAACCATTTGTCTGGAGCCATCTGAGAAAGGTTTCCTCAAACAATTTATTGCCGGAATTTCCAGTTTGTGAACGTAATAACTCGATATCCTCATTTCGGAAATGTGTGTTTTGCATCCAATCTATGAGCCATTCTAATCCGGCATTGATGCAATATCCTGCCTGATGGTTGCCGTAGTCAGGATAACTTCTGAAGAAATGGTCAAATTGCACCTTCTTTTCATGTATACCCATTCGGAAATAAAGCTGTGCCATTGTGAGTTGATATTGATCCGTAAATAGGATTCCCTCTGCTATCTTTCTATCTGATTCTTTCATCATATCTCCCGTATTATGATTACCTGTTTCAGTTTAATTCTTCACGATTGATTTGTTACTTACAATATATAGTAAACAAGGTTTTATTATGACAATTCTATAAAAGATACTTAACTCGACAATATCGATAGAGCATATGAAATTCAGGAAAGATGGATAAAAAGGTATAGACATAAGAAATAGTGGCGGCTTAATTTGGTGAACGGCCGATCAATAAGTATTTTAATTGACACGGCGTTTTGTTTGTGATATTTGTGATATTAAGTAGCGATCATATAATCCGATTCGATAAAGCTATGGTGATGAGGTCTAAGACTAACACAAAGATTTTGATTTCATGCCTATTATTAGTAGTGGTATTTGTTCTGTCCCTGGGCTTCCATAATCATGCCTATTATTTTGGTTCATCCTACTCCGATGGAGTTTATAAGACTGAATCAGGTTATCCTGGTCACAACATTGAATATTGCCCCGCCTGCCGTTTGAGCGGCAATTTAAGACCAACAGATAATTTTATTAAAATTGATTTCAATAAATTTGGTCAATTAATTGCTTATGTTAACACCGATCTTATAATACCTTCATCGTATTACCGATTTAACTATTCACCTCGTTCACCTCCAATCTCCTAGTATTTCCCTTTAAGCTTTTCCACCAAATACATAGTGAGTTAGCCGTCGTAGAAAAGGCTAACTGAGTTTAATTTTGGAGGTGAGATATGAAATATCACGCTAATTATTGGTATTACAGAATATCCATTATTATCAAAATTATTTTCTTATGTGTATTGGTTTTTTCATCTTTAATCGTTTCAAGTCAACAAGTCTTAAGTGAGGAAGGGGAAGATATAAAAAAGCAGATTCAGGAGCTCAAAGCGCAGATGCAACAAATGCAAAAAAAGATCGAAGAGCTGGAAGTGAAAAACACGCAATTAGAACAGCAAGCTAAAGAACGGGAAGAAGAGAGGCAAATCGAAGAGCAGATTGGGGCAATACCGGAAGCTCCTTTACCCAGAGAGGGGTTTTTCCAAAGGGCATTACAAACGCTCAATCCTGATATAAGCATTATCGGAACATTTGCCGGTGCGTGGTTCAATGAGGATAATCCTACTGTCTTTGCAGAGGCTGATCCACAAAATACGGGAGTTAATCTTCAGGAAATAGAGATTGGTTTTCAGGGAGTAGTAGATCCTTACTTCAGATTCGATAGCTTTATATCTCTTCAGAAAGAAGGAATTGAAGTCGAGGAAGCATATGCAACCACTCTTTTTTCCCTTCCGCTGGCTAGTCAGCTCAGGGGTGGAATAATGAGGGCTAAATTTGGGAGGATAAACCTGATACATAGAGAATTTCAAAATTTCGTGACTCTTCCGATCGTGGCTGCACAGTTTCTGGGCGAACACCTGAATCCACCCCAGATAGAGCTTAATATAGCTCCTGCATTTATTCCCTGGTACATGGAGCTGACTGCTGCTGGGGGAAGTGCAGATGTGGAAACGGCGTCATTTGCCCAAGACGGAAATGACTTGGGGAAATTACTATACAACTTCCATATTGCAAACTTCTTTGACATTACAGAAAGCTTATCAGTTACTCTTGGAGGATCCTATGCGACCGGCGTAAACGCTACCGGATCTGACGAAAGAACTAACCTTTTCGGACTGGACCTGTTCGCAAAGTATCGTCCGCTGAGGAACAATCCTTATCAGGAAGTTATGTTTCAAACGGAATGGATGTGGCGTAATGCACAGACCCCAGAGGAGACGCTTAAGGATTACGGTTTTTATGCTCATGTGGTATACCGATTCTTGCAAAGGTGGAATACAGGATTTAGGTTTGGCTTGACCGATACTAAGACCCCTATTCCGTTTGACGCTGATAACGGTGGAAATCATGAGATTGAGGAATCAATAAAACCAGAAGGTATGTTTAGCTTAGCTTCAATAGACGAAGGGGGAGGAGGAGAGGAGGAAGCGATGCTGGGTCTATTCGGAAGGACGTACCGCATCTCTCCGATGTTAACTTTCAATCCGAGTGAATTTTCAAGAATTAGATTGCAGTACGATTATACCAACTTTGATTTCAAGGAGAATGAACACGCGATATATCTTCAATTTCAATATTCGCTTGGTCCCCATGGGGCCCATCCTTTTTAATTGAATTTAAAGGGAGGAATTTATCATGAAAGCTCGTAAAAAATTTCTAAATTTTCTTTTTGTTACGATATCTGTTTCATTTTTATTAATATTTATATCAAGTGGATTTGCTATTGCTAAGGTAAAAATAGTGGCCTCCCTTCCGGATTTTGAAGCAATAGCCAAAGAGATAGGAGGAGACAAGGTAGAGGTAAAAAGCATCGCTAAAGGCTACCAGGACCCACATTTTGTTGACGCAAAACCGAGTTTTATCCGGGACCTGAATAGAGCAGATTTACTGATATATCAAGGCTTAGATCTGGAGATAGGTTGGCTTCCGGTTCTCATTACAGGATCAAGGAATTCAAAGATTACATCTCTTTCGTCACCCGGTCGTCTTGACGCTTCAACCTTAATATCAAACATTCTGGAGGTTCCGAGAACGAGGATTGACAGGAGTATGGGAGACATACATCCCTTTGGGAATCCTCACTATATGCTGGATCCAAGAAATGGAATTCTGGTCGCAAGAGGGATCGCGGAGAGACTGGGACAAATCGATCCCGAAAATGCTTCATTTTATGAAGACAATTTTAAGCAATTTGCCGATCAGCTAGTCAAAAAGATCAGGGTGTGGGAGGCTGAACTTGCGCCTTTTAAGGGTACTAAGATAGTGGCCTACCACAAAAGCTGGGATTATTTTGCAAATTGGGCAGGTTTTGATGAAGTCGGGTGGATTGAACCGAAACCGGGTATTCCACCTACACCATCTCACGTTGCTCAATTGATTGAGAATATGAAAAATCAGAATGTTAAAGTCGTGATAGCCGAGTCCTTCTATCCTCAAAAAACGGCCCGTATAATTGCCGAGAAAACTGGGTCAGAGTTTCTTGTAGTTCCGTCCAGTGTCGAAGCCAGGGAAGGGATTGATACTTATCCGCAATTATTTGATACAATTGTTAATGAGCTCATAGCAGCTTTAAGTAAAGTGAAGAACGTCGAAAAGGCTACATAAATATCGTGCCAGTTTCATGAATTTGGTATCGGGCAGCTAGGATTATAGACTCACAGGAGATGAAATAGAATCATGAAATTAAAACCTCTGATTGAGATTAAGGACGTGTCCATTGGATATGCCAGCGAGGGCTTTTTAAAATCGATAAACCTATCTATTGAAAGAGGAGATTTTTGGGGGATAATGGGACCAAACGGAGGGGGAAAGAGTACATTGATTAAGACGATCTTGGGGCTTATCCCGAAAGTGTCTGGCCGTATAGACTACTGGGATAATACAGTATTCGGCTATGTTCCTCAGACTGAAATTTTTGACAGGATTTTTCCGATCTCGGTTTATGAAATCGTCATGATGGGTAGGTATGGCCGTATTCCAGTCGGTAGGAGACCGGGGCAAACAGACCGGAAAATAGCCGAGGATTCTCTTGCAAAACTTGAAATTTCTCACTTAAAGAATCGTCCATTCAGATCGCTGTCAGGAGGTGAAAAGCAGAGAGCTCTACTTGCCCGAGCAATAGCAGCCACCCCTGATGTATTGGTCCTTGACGAACCTACAGCATCTGTTGACATCAGGGGAGAAACTGAAATCATGGGGCACGTCGCGAGGGTTAGGGAGGAAAATAAGCTTACAGTTCTGATGGTAAGTCATTTCTTAAACACAGTATCAAGGTTTGCAGACCATGTCATGCTAATTGATAAAGATAACGGTATCTTCAAAGCAGGGATTAAAGACGATGTTCTAAGCGATGAGATACTAAGCAAGATATTTGGAATAGACATAACTCTTGACCCGCTCCATGACAGGTTATGGCAATTAATTTGATTGACTTATTTTGATTCTCAGCCGAGGATTCAATATGAAATAAGTAATACAGACCCCGGGATGGTGCAATTAGAGGTAATTATTTCTTGATTCAATAAAGTGTTTGATGATACTGAATATTTCAATATAGCTCATACAAGGCTAATCAAAGGGTATAGATTGAGACATGGCTACAATTTCTGAATTCATTGATAGTTACTTTCTTTGGCGTGATCCCGTAATCGTAGGGGCTGTTTCGGGAGCGATTTGTGGGTTTCTTGGGGTCTACGTTGTCCTCAGAAGGATTATTTTTGTGAGTGCAGCATTGACTCAGGTTTCAAGTTTCGGTGTGGCGCTTGCCTTTTATCTTCAAGGACTTGCAGTTCTAAGCTTATTTGGTCGTTTGATAGATCCATTTACGATGTCATTGATTTTCACTGTATTGGCTGCCCTGTTTTTTGCATTAAAAAGGGATTTCTTCCCGATTAGCCAAGAAGGAGTTATAGGCTTTGGTTTCCTGATTGCTTCGGGGCTTGTGGTGATACTTGGTGACCGTATAACTAAAGGAGCTCATGATATAGCAGATATTCTATTTGGGAGCGCCGTAGTTGTCGAGCCGAGCGATGTTTATGTAATACCGTCGGTCGCCTTGATAACCATTATTGTTCATTTGGCGTTCTATAAGGATTTCATTTTCGTTTCTTTCGATCAGGAAACGGCTGTTTTATATAAATATCCTGTTAGATTTCTCAATACTATTTTGTTGTTGACCGTCGGTATTATAGTTGCGGTCAACACAAGGGCCCTGGGCGCACTACCTGTCTTTGGACTTATTGCTCTGCCACCTCTTGCTGCCCTCTTTCTCACCGAAAAGCTAATTATGATTTTTATATTCTCAGTTATTATTGGTATTCTCTCAGCCGTCTTGGGATATTTTTTCTCATTTATACTTTCTATTCCGACCGGGGCATCCATAACCGTTGTTGCCGCATTATTCCTTCTCCTTGCGTCTGTAATTAGAGAGGGGAAAAAATTTCTATGGACTTGATCGTTGCTCTTTTAATTATCCGGATTTATTGATATTATTACTGCACACAAATATTAGATTTTTTGATTTAAATATATTATCTTTGTATGATTGATGGGGGAATTAAAAATTTTCTTGCTACACAATGATGGAGGTATTCGCGAATGGGTGAAATCAAAGAAAATGACGAAGTATTGCTTCCAGAGCTATTTGCAACTGACGAGGCTGGAAGGATTAGACTTGTGGCTGGGTATTATAAGGAGTCAGACAGCTATACTTTTCCTAAATACCTGGTAGATCCAAAAAGCTTTTCTGAGGATGTAGAAGAGAGATTCTTGAGTCCGACAGGGATTCTGCATACGTACACCATTGTTAGGAGGAGTTTCCCTGAGTTTCCTGTACCATACGCGCTTGCCCTTGTAGATTTTCCTGAAAAGGTAAGGGTCATGGCACAGGTTGAAACAGATAATTTTGACGAGCTCAAGATAGGAAATGAGATGGGGGTAACTGTTGGCACTGTCAGAAAGACTGCCGATGGAAGAGACGTCAAGTCATATAAGTTTTATACCGTGAAGAAGCCTGATTAATTGGTTTACTATGAGTTAATCTTGGCAACTAATTTTTGATGTCTTATGTATACTTAGTTAGCTGGTCGGCTGGCGTTCTTCTCACTTTTGCTGGTTGTACCAAGTACCAGGAGCTAGAGGAAAAGCTTCCTTTTATCTTTCCAAACTATGTCCGGTGCAATGTGGTGAAGGTTATAGATGGGGATAAATTTGATTGCCAGCTTCCAAACATACAGATTGAAAGGATTAAGATGATTGGCGTTCAAATTCCAGCATCTTTCGAAGAAAGAGCAGATAGCTTTACCAGGTCCGAGTTACATAGGGGTTTGCCGGTCAGGCTCGAGCCGGATCAACTCACGACTGATGGAGTGAACCTTCTCGCGTATGTTTATTTGGCAGGGGGACAGATGGTTAACTCTTTACTGATCGAGGAAGGTTATGCTGAATATAGTGGAGAGCCCCCAAATTTAAGATACGATAAATACCTTTCGAAATTGGAGAGTGAAGCGAAGAAAAAGGGTAAGGGGATTTGGCGAGAAAACAAAGAAATTAATAAATGACTGGGTTCCCTAGTCCATATTTGTAAACCCTGAGTAAAACCTTGAAAATAAGTCAGGGTTGACTTTCTAGTATTAAATCCTATTTCTTTATTCTAGGAAGGTATTTTATGCCCACACTTGTCACAGGAGCTACAGGATTCATAGGCTCCCATGTAGCTAGGAAGCTCGTCGAAAGGGGTGAGAGGGTTAGAGTCCTCATAAGAAAGACAAGTAAGACCTCAAACATTGATGGTCTTGATGTGGAAAGGGTTTATGGGGACGTGCTTGATACCGAATCGATAAGAGTAGCCATCAAAGGATGTGATACCTTGTACCATGTGGCTGGGCTAGTTTCATCAAAGAAGGCGCATTACAAGAAAATGCGCGATATAAATGTCAATGGGACGATAAACGTACTTTCAGCCGCCTTGGACGAAGGGGTGGAAAGAGCAGTTTACACTAGCAGTATAGCAGCTATTGGGGTTGACCCTGATGGAGGTGTCGCAAATGAGGAGACCCCCTTCAAACTTGAGCATTTAGGCATTCAATATATAAACACAAAGCACTATGCTGAGAATGAAGCCATAGGAATATACAAAAAGGGTTTGCCTCTTGTCATTGTAAATCCAGCAGTAGTTGTGGGACCAGGAGATATATATCTTGCTTCGTGTGGATTTGTCGTAATGTACTGTAAAAGGAGGTACCCGGGATATATAGACGGCGGCGTTAATTTGGTTAGCGTGGACGATGTTGCAGAGGGCCATTTATTGGCAGCAGACAACGGAAGGCCGGGTGAGCGTTATGTATTGGCTAACAAGAACTATAGTATAAAAGAGCTTTTCACGCTTCTCGAGGAGGTAACGGGGATTAGCAGTCCTAAGATAAAGATTCCCTATATACTTGCCCTGGCGGGTGGCTATCTATTTGAACGCTTGCTCCGATTACCATTTTCAAACTTTGTTTTGCTTGATACAGATTCGGTCAAGGCTACGAGTCTCAAATGGTATTTCGACAGCTCCAAGTCGATCCGTGAGCTGGGATTCCCACAGTCCTCGATTGAGCAGACAATGGCAGAAACGGTAGAGTGGTTTAAAGAAAAGGGTTATATTAAGTGATTTTCGTCTTCAATTATAACTGGTTGGGCATACATATATGAAAATTACGATGCTTGCGATCGGATCACGTGGTGATGTTCAACCACTTGTCGCCCTGGGCTTGGGGTTAAAATCAAATGGACACGACGTAAGAGTAGCCACACACGCAATATTTGAAGGTCTTATCCGAAGTCATGGTTTGGGTTTTTTTTTAATAAAAGCGGATCCTAAGAAAACGTTAGAAAGCAGGGCTGGGCAGGAGGCACTAAGAAACGGGTCTAATCCATTTAAATCGTGGATAAACTTTAGCCGGATGGTAAGACCGAGCTTCATCCAAACCGGTCTTGACTGTCTGAATGCTTGCGAGGGATTTGATCTTATTGTTTATTCTCCATTCAGCACATTTTTTGCTCTCCAGGTTTCAGAAAAGCTCAACATACCAACCATTGCTGCCTATCTGTCGCCAATGCACCCCACGAAGCAGCTACCGAGTTTATTATCACCCACTCAGAGGAATCTCGGTGGAATGTTCAATCTCTTTACATGGAAGATATATGATTTTATGACTTATCCACTCAATAGATCAGTTATAAATGAACTGCGTAGGAAGCATTTGGGCTTGCCGCCCCTGGGTATTACATATTTTCCGAAAAGGCAAAATGACCAAGGGCTGGTTTTATACGGCATCAGCCCATCGGTTTTTCCAAAGCCCGCTGATTGGGGTGAAAATATTAAGGTTACCGGCTACTGGTTCCTTGAGAACGAAACAGGTTGGTCTCCACCGGTCGAATTAGTAGAATTTCTCGCACGAGGTAAGCCGCCGGTTTACGTAGGATTTGGCAGCATGACCCTTCATGATCCTCAATCTGTAACAGCTATGGTTTTAAAGGCATTGAAGCTTTCAAACCAGAGAGGGGTTTTGTTAAACGGGTGGGGATGTCTCGGTGGCACAGACCTGCCTGACAGTGTTATTAAAATCGATTCGGCCCCACACGGTTGGCTATTTCCTAGAATGGCTGCAGTGGTTCATCACGGAGGTGCGGGAACGACGGCCTCGGTTCTAAGGGCGGGAAAACCTTCGGTGATTGTTCCGTTCTTTGTTGATCAGCCATTTTGGGGGAGAAGGGTGTCCGAGTTGGGTGTGGGTACTAAGCCGATACCATTTAAAAAGCTGACTGCTGAACGGTTAGCAAAATCGATCAATATCGCTGTTAACAGTGCCGAAATTCAGGAGCATGCCACTGAACTGAGCGAAAAAATACGGACTGAGAAAGGGGTAGCTAATGCCGTCGAACAGATTGAAAACCTCTTATCCCAACTCCGCTGAGAATACGAACATCTTGCCTGGCTTTAACTGATTGTTTAGTGAATGTGTAAATTTTAAATTTCATTTCGACAGAAAATTTACAGGCAGATGAGAGAGTTGAATCAATCGTAAATTTTGCTTGACCATTCCGTTCAGAATGTTTTAAATTCAATATGCGTGCTACAATTTCTCAGTCGTTAGTATCGGTCATTGAGATTTATTTTTATCTGAAAGAATAGATAAAATAAGAAAAGGGGGTGGTGAAATGTTAAAAGATTTTAAGGAATTTGCAGTTAAGGGAAATGTCGTGGACATGGCTGTCGGCATCATAATTGGAGCTGCTTTTGGTACCATTGTAACATCGCTCGTAAATGATGTGATCATGCCGCCGATTGGGCTTCTTCTGGGAAATGTTGACTTCTCAAACCTTTTCGCTGTGCTGAAAGATGGGACACCTGCTGGTCCATACGCTTCACTTGCAGATGCTGAAAAGGCGGGGGCCGTTGCTGTTTTTTATGGTAAGTTTATAAATACGATTATCAGTTTTGTCATCGTTGCCTTCGCTGTCTATCTGGTTGTCCGTAGTATAAACAGGCTTAAACGTGAGCAGGAGGCACCGCCAGCCGAGCCAACGACAAAGGAGTGTACCTACTGCTTATCTACAATACCCTTAAGAGCTACAAAATGTGCTCATTGTGCCTCTCAACTCTAGGCTATTTAAAATTTGAACCTGGATGAGTCAATCTTCTCTCCAATGTCTGAAAAAAGAAAGCTTATTGACCTTAGCATAAGAATCGAGCCTGCCCCCGGGCCAGAGCACCAGCGTTTGGAAATACAGCACGAAGATCACGCGGATACCGCCGGATATTTGATGAAAAGGTTTGGTTGTAAGAAAGAGGACCTTCCGGAGGGGCTGGGGTGGGCTAATGATTATGTGACACTTGGAACACACGTTGGCACGCACATAGATGCCCCCTGGCATTACCATCCAAAATCAGAGGGAAAAAAGGCGAAGACAATTGATGAGCTTCCGGTTGAATGGTTTTACGGTGACGGTGTTGTAATAGATATGAGACACAAAGGCTCAGGTGAGTTAATAGATATAACTGACCTCGAAGAAGCGCTTCATAAAATTCCGTATGAAATAATGCCATATGATATAGTCCTTGTTATGACGGGGGCTGACAAATTATGGGGTACCATGGAGTACTGGTCTCAGTTCCCCGGTTTGGGAAGGGAATCCACCCTCTGGCTTTGTAACCAGGGAGTAAAGGTGATGGGAACCGACTCCGCGGGATGGGACAGACCATTTTGGGCTATGGTGGAGGAGTTCAAGAAAACAGGGGACAGCAGTGTTTTATGGGGGGCACATTTTGCAGGGATTGAGAGGGAATATTGCCAGATCGAAAAACTCACCAACCTGGATCAATTGCCATCGTATGGATTTAAAGTCGCTTGTTTTCCGATGAAGGTAATAGGTGGCAGCGCAGGTTGGGCAAGGCCTGTTGCGATTATTGACGAGTGAATTACTGATCAAAACTGGAATATACTGCTACATTTGAACATTAATGAATTAGCCCCTTACGATAGGCGGGGTTTTCCAACCCCGCTTCTCTTCATCAAGATTTCCTGAAATGTGGTGACTGATATCGCATAAATCTGACCATTCATCGCTTAAAAATTTCTTACAGGTTGATAAAAAGGGTAAAATAACCGTTTTACTGTTTAATGCTAAATGTAAAGGATAATATTGAATGAAGAGAATAATTTTGTACACAGGAAAGGGCGGAGTTGGGAAGACGACGACGGCCGCGGCAACGGCAATTCAATGTTCAAAACGGGGTTACAAGACACTAGTAATTTCTACAGATGCTGCTCATAGCCTGAGAG
>JBAUII010000035.1:0-4310 GCA_049682815.1 Thermodesulfobacteriota bacterium
GATTGTTAAGAAACGATCGAATGACTACGAATGAGATTGCTTCGTTCATTCCATTCTCTCGCAATGACTGTTCTGGGTTTGGATAGGATAGACGTAACAAACAGGGTAACCTGATTTTAAAAAGGCACTTTTACTTGTCCAAAACCCTTTATTTATAAGGGTGCAAATTTAAAATTCAGTCTATCTTGGACAGCAGTGCTAAACTATAATTACTTATAAATATCTTGTTCAAAATCAGGAGATATATACCATTGCTTACCAATTAAAATCCAATTGTCATCAAGTATCAATGTCTTTTCAGAAACCGATGGGTACTTATAAAATGTAACTAGAACCTCAATCGTTCCCTCTTGCCCAAGCTCATCCAGAATGACCTTTTTAACCTGATAATCCGTTATATTTAGGTTATCCTTATTCCGCTGAACGAAGTCTTCAAACTGACTCCTCTCCTCCTGGTTAACCAAAGCCACTGCCTTGTCGTAGTATTTCCACATCAGTAGCTTATAGTACAGATCGGCGGATTCTGCAGGTGATTTCCTGCTTGGACCGGGTAGGCCAGGACTCTTCAGTAATTCACTCATTGAATTACAGCCTAAGAGGAAGAGGATTGGGAACGCAAATAATAATTTATGTTTCATGAACAGAATCTCAAATTATTATCGGACATTGGCGAATCTAAGTTGTTGTTAAATGAATGAAATCAATAAACGCCAATTGAGAGAATAAAGATTTCTTTACTCTCTCACTTTGATCGCTTGCATTTATTACTAGATTTTGGACTGAAGCAAAAAGGTGATTGCCAGGGCATATATCACTAGAGACTCTATCAGAGCAAGACCTATGATCATAGGTGTCTGTATTTTTGAAGCCGCTCCAGGATTTCTCGCGATTCCGCTTAAGGCGGCTGCTGTAGCCCTTCCCTGACCGATCCCGCCTATTCCTGCGGCAATGCCAATTCCAAGACCGCTTCCGATAGCAAGGCCTAGCTTGGCGAGCTCTCCCAGCTGCCCGCCGGCCTCAGCAGCTTCCTGAGCCATCACATCTGGAACAAGAGCAGCCAAAACAGCGAGCCCTACAACAGTGGCAAATGCCAGAACCTTTTTCATCTGAACACCTCCTTCGAGTTGATTGTTATTGAACTTAAAAACTGAATTTTTGTTATTTATTATATCTCCGAATGTTCATGTGATATAGAAAGCGCTATATAAATAGCCGAAAGAATGGTAAAAATAAAGGCCTGAAGAAAAGATATAAAAATCCCGAGCGCGATAAATATCGCAGGGATCACAAGATGTGTAAGATTCGTGAAGATGCCCAAGACCAGATGATCACCCGTCATATTCCAGAAGAGCCTTAATGAAAGAGATAAGGGCCGAACGAGATGACTGATAACCTCTATAATGATCATCAAAGGCGCAAGATAAATCATGGGACCCATAAAATGCTTTAGGTAACCAATACCATTCTCCTTAAATCCATAAAAGTTATACATGACGAAAATAACTAGGGCACACGCAACCGGTGTATTATAATTGCCGGTCGGTGCAAGAAACCCAGGGATCAATCCAAGAAGGTTAGCAAAAAGGATGAAGAAGAACGTTGTGGCTAACAACGGGAAATACGTCTTCGCATGATGACGTGATCCAAATATACCTGTCAATAAATCAAGCAGAAAATCTATACTCAAGATCTCAAAAATATTCCTTATAGAGAACTTCTCATCCGGAAGAATCGAATCTTTGTCGGATAGACTCTTCTTTATCTTCAATCCGGCGAAGATCAGAAAAAGTACTACCAGTATCGCGCCAAAAACCGGATCATACTGCCCCAATCCAAGTAATGTAAACCAGCTATAATGCTCCATCCTTGTTTCCTCTGAGGCTTTCTCCAATAATTACCAATACTACACCTGAAACCCCAATAAAGAAGCCATAGATATTGAGTTTTGTAAACAGAAAAAAAATGACAACCAAAGCAACAAGCACCAGCATCTTGACTAACAGAATAAAAATGCTGTACCCCTTTGTGTACGCCTTACCGATCAGAGCACCAACCAGCAACCTGATTGCCAGAAAGTTTGCAATTACCAACAAACCACCAACAGCCACCCCTATCGCCAGCGCTTGGGACCCAAGAATCAAAGTTAACAGAACAAGAATTCCAGTAACAACTATTCCGCTCTTCTCAACCCTCCCAAGAGTTAAGTTCCTGGTCATGTTCATCGGTGTTGATGTCATTTTATTTTTTTGGTCATCCTAATCAGTAGCGTAAACCCCGAAATCATACCAGCTATGAGGCCAATAATCGTAAACCATGGGGTTTTTGCACCGATCCATTTATCGACATAGTGACCTAAAATAATCCCGGCCACAACTGAAAAAGCTAATTCAACGCCTATGGCAAAGTATTGTAACCACAATAGGTTCTTTTTTTCTTTAACCTTTAAATCTCCTCCCGCTATTAAAACGATTTCGCCACTCTTGAAAACGCCTTTAGAGTCATATCAAGATCCGATTCTTTATGAGCGAGCGATACAAACACGGCTTCAAACTGAGAAGGCGGAAACATAATACCAGCCTTTAATAGGCTTTTAAAGAACCTGGCATAAATTTTTGTATCGGACTTTAAAGCGCTCTCATAATCAACAACATCGGAGTCTGTGAAAAATATAGTGAACATGGAACCTATTGAATTTATCCTGGCATTTATACCGTGTTTCTTTAAGATCTCATCCACACCTTCGACAAGTTGTCGAGTCATTTCATTTAGTTTCTTATAGGTCCCCTTTTTTCGAAGACCATTTATAGTCGACAGTCCTGCCGCCATTGCAAGCGGATTTCCCGACAGTGTTCCTGCCTGGTAAACAGGACCAATCGGGGCAACCAACTTCATTATTTCTCTTTTCCCACCATAGGCACCTACAGGGAGACCACCTCCAATTATTTTACCCAGGCACGTTAGATCCGGTGTTACGCCGTAAGTCTTTTGAGCCCCTCCAAGACCCAACCTGAATCCACTAATGACCTCATCAAATATAAGCAATGCACCATTATCCTCTGTAATCCTTCTTAAAGACTCCAAAAAACCCTCGACAGGTGTTACAACTCCCATATTCGCCGCTACAGGTTCAATTATTATTGCAGCTATTTTGTCTTTATGCTTTCTAAAAAGATTTCGTACCGACTCAACATCATTGAACTTAGCCAGAAGCGTATTTAAAGTAAACCCTTTTGGCACTCCAGGGCTGGAAGGGGTTCCAAATGTAGTTGCACCTGATCCGGCTTTCACCAGAAGGTAATCTGCGTGGCCATGGTAGCATCCTTCAAACTTCACAATTAAATCGCGGCCGGTAAACGCCCTTGCCACCCGAACGGCGCTCATCGTAGCTTCCGTGCCCGAATTTGTCATGCGAACCATTTCAATTGAGGGGAATGATTTTACAATCCGTTCTGAGAGCTCTATTTCCTTTTCACACGACGCTCCAAAACTTGTCCCATTTTCAGCAGCCTTTTTTATCGCTCTTACAACATCTGGGTGGGCGTGTCCCAGAATTAGAGGGCCCCAAGAAGCAATATAGTCTATATATTTATGTCCATCCTCATCATACACATATGCGCCTTTTCCCCTTGATATAAATATCGGACTGCCACCCACAG
Organism: Thermodesulfobacteriota bacterium; assembly: GCA_049682815.1. Taxonomy (GTDB): domain Bacteria; phylum Desulfobacterota_D; class UBA1144; order Nemesobacterales; family CSP1-2; genus DASWID01. The sequence goes on from JBAUII010000035.1 coordinate 3,657, forward strand.
CTCTATAGGAACGAACCGGGCTATTCACACCCCCCGGCATCAAACGCTCGGCGAGTTTTTGCAATCTAGTTGATTTAGTAGTTTTCAATCTCATTGACAGATTACGGTGGAAGGACATCTATGAAAAAGGCCTGTTTGAATAAGGAGGAAATTCCAAATGGCTTACAAAACAATCCCCCCCGAAGCACCCAAAATAAGCAAAGGGGGGAAAGAAGCCTGCTTCTCTCCTTTCCCCACCTCATGTTGCTCTTTGTTAGTTCTAAACAAGCAAAAAACAGGACCTGATATGCTATAAAAGCAGGATTACTTTCCCCTTAATTATATTTAAAGTAAATCCTGGCCCCTACTTTCGCTTGAGGCTCCATTACAATAAAGTGAGCCCTTCTGTTTAGCTGATAGGCCTCTTCAGTTGTGCCAGCCCCAAACTTCTCTGTTTCACCACCACTTGAAGTCTGTACCCTCATTGGATCAATTCCTAGCTGGACAAGATAAGCCTTCGTTGAATCAGCTCTCCTCTGAGCAAGCCTTAAGTTATATGCGGGAGTGCCCCTTATATCAGCGTAACCCTCGATCATAACCGTCATATTCTGGTTGTCTCGAAGGTATTGAGCATCCTCTTCGAGAACTGCGGCTGCGTCAGGTCTAATGTTGTAC
>JBAUII010000036.1:0-8880 GCA_049682815.1 Thermodesulfobacteriota bacterium
CCTAAAGGTTGTTTCACCCATTTTAGGTTGTGTAAATTTCCCCTTTTCTTCAAGGGTTTTTGTAGAAGCGTCATACTTACCGCTAGACACCATTACACCTGTACCCATATTGTCGATCCACACAGAAACATATTCCTTTCTAGCGTTGTCGTATCCGGTAATTCCCATTCCTTCAAAGGGTTGGTCCATTGATGTCCCATGAGCAGTTTTCTCCAGAAATCGTCCGTCCATTATCCATCTGGCCTCACTGGTTCCTTGCGATATCTCGGGCTCAGAATTCGGAGAAGACCACCACTTTACCGTGTAATCCCAGTTCCCTACGAATGCGTCTAAAACTTTATGGTTTTCATTGGGAGTTGCATATTCCTTCCATATTTCCATATCTGAGGCTTGATTTCGATCTGTAACAACTTTCTCTTCTGACTGAGTCTCCTTAGCAGGTTTTTCCTCAGCTATTCCTACAGCAGATGTAGTAGCAAAACCGATTGCCAGAATAAACACAGAATATATAAATGCTTTTAATAAATATGATCTGCGCATGAATTTGCCCCCTTCAATCGAAATTATTTTATACTCTAACCAACCAGAATTTGAAATTCAAGGATGAGTTAAACTGGCGAATGTTGTAGGTATTTTTATTAATCTTAATATTGTATTTTGATGTTGAAGTGTCCGACACATATCAAGACTTCAATGAGGTGTTCCCATGACATATATACTCGTAAATCTAGGGTATTTTTTCATGTTCCTGGCCCTGGCGGCTAAGGATATCCTTTTATTAAGAAGTATTCTAATATTGGGGCAATTGAGCCTGGTTTCATTCGGTTATCTCTCTGATAACTTATATGTTTCATTTTGGAACGTTTTGTTTTTCGGCATAAATTCATTTCAAATAGCCCGACTCTTAAGGGAGCGGACGAAGATCGAACTACCTGCAGAATTAAAGGATTTATATGAACGGGTTTTCAGCTCGATGAGCAGAAGGGAATTTTTGATGTTTTGGAATATGGGAAGAACTGAAAGGAGAGAAGGAGACCAGATGATCCGAGAGGGAGAGCATCAAAGAGAACTTGTGCTCGTTCTGTCCGGCATGTTTAACGTGGTGAAGGGTAGTGAAGTAATAGCAAAGTTAACCAGGGGGAGTTTCATCGCAGAGATGAGCTTTTTGACCGGCGATCCTGCGTCGGCTGATGTTTTTGCGAATGGAACAGTTGAGTATATTGTTTGGAATCAGGAGAAATTAAGGAATTTAAATCAGATAAATCCTCAGTTATTCATAAAGATTCAAAGTGTGTTGGCAAAGGATCTTGCCGATAAAATTAAGGCGATCCCCGATCAGGACAAATCATAGAAGACCGGTACTTATAAAACCATAGACAATAACAGAGTTGAGCTAAAATAGAAGAGGTAATTTTCTTATGCGTTACGATATAGGGTGGTCGTCCTAGAATTTACTTTGCCATACTGCCTTGCCTATAAAAAATGGACCCAAAGAATCAAGGTACATCGCCGTTTGTTTTGTTTTTCTCATTGCCTGTACGACGCAGGATAGCGGGTATAGTTCTTTCCCCAAAAGGCCGATTACGAAATCGTTGTCGTTTTTATCCAATCCATGGCAGGCGAGGCGAATGTCCTTGGCAAAGCCAGCTTTGCCAAATTTAAAACCTATTTTTCCGTGTTCTCCCAGTACCGCACGCTGTATCTCCTCCGAGAGAGTTTCAAATTCTTTACCTCTTTGAAGTGGATACCATATAGCCCATGGCCATTCTGGGTCTAGAACTCTTCGGCGTGGCTCATCAATAAGCGTTGCCTCCAGATCGGGCTCGTATCCGAATGAGTAGGTCCGACCAAGCATTGTATATTCTGGCTTTGGGACCAATTTCTGAAAAGCAGATTGATTCAGGAAAGTTCGGGTTCTAGTTACAAAAAGATCAGGGTCTTCTTCCATTGATATGAGACCCACTCCACTGGGGTCATTGATATCCAGATAGAGTGCACCGTCTATTTTTGAATCTTCCATGGCTTGAATTAAAGATGTGGTGTCCCTACAGTTTCCGAACGCAAAGAATTGCATGAACAATCTCCGGTCTAGTGTTATTACGGTTCCATCTTTCCTTCTTCCCTTCTCGCTCAGGTCAAGTTGAGTGTCGTCATTTTCTACAGACATTTTGCCTCCCTTGAAGTGGAAAATCGTAGAGTATTATGTGTAGCTGTCATCTAATATACATAATTTTTTCTTAATAGAATATATTTCTTCTAGTTTAAGCGTGGTCCCGCAATGTTTGAGTGGTTGCTATACGGGGTGACAAGATCTGGAGGACTAAGGCCCCCCGCTACGAAACACATAATTCAAACGTAGCGGCGACCTTTAGGTCGCCATGAAGGGGTTTCTGTCAGTTCCAAATGCTACCCGACAGAACATGTACCCTTATGTCACCCGATTCCAACGTTCGAGTGCATGCCTAAAGGGTAACATTCGGGCACAAGCACTCGATAAAAATGCTCGAGTCCAAGCCATATCGGGAATCCACTTCCCTTTTGTTGTTCGAATCTTGTCACAAGTCCTTCAATACCCCAGCCGCGCGTCCTGAGTCTGGTCGAAAGAAACGGCTTGCTTGATTAATTACGGGATAAGGACAAGGATCTTTGAGAAATCTTTTTTTTCTTTATGGCTAGTGAAAAACTGAAATTATCAAAATAATTACAATAATCAAATAAGCAAACCCTCAATTCTCCATCCCAGCAGACGAATTTTTACCGCGCTCTAAAGATCTCCTGAAAGATTTGTTCAATAAGGGCACCGGTTTCGCTTTGACGAGAGTAAAATTCATTCTCGCTCAAAAGGTTATCCCGATTGGTGTCCAGACGGTTAAAGGTTTCGGTATCGCTCCGCCATTCGCTGCGTGAGATCATACCATCGTTGTTAACATCGAGTTCATAGAAGACAGCAGCTCGAACCTGCTCGCGATTGTAAAATTCATCACGGTTTAGTGTTCCATCGCGGTTGCGATCCAGCTCGTCAAATGACCGACTGGTGTTATGCCATTCATTGCGTGCAATGACCCCATCGTTATTGTGATCGAGCTCGCGAAAACTATCTGACCCGGCGCGTTCATGAAACTCCTCAAGGCTTAAAACGCCATTTTGATCATCGTCCAGACGATTAAACTCCTCGACCGTACCCGTCCATTCGCTGCGGGAAATCACGCCATCGTTGTTGCGATCGAATGCACCAAATGGGTCGGAATGACGACTCACGTCGTCATCATACTTACCACAAGGCGCGCCCTCCTCCACTTCATTACCTGAGAGGACACCATCACCATTCCAATCGTGGTTATCAAAAGACCTATCGATACTAACCCGCCACTCTTCGCGAGTGATGACCCCATCCTTATTCCGATCCATGTCTTTGCATTTCTTGTTCATTTTTCCCTTCGCATAAACTGAATAAGTCGAGACCGAGAAAGCGAATATAATCAACAGGAGAAAATAGAGGATGTAGTTGAAATAATGCATGTAACACCTCCTATTCATTAAGACCTTTGATCCCATTCTATGCATAAGCCTTTTCTATTCGCAATACCGTACAACAAAGAATATCTCTCGTCAAGAAAAATCACCCTAGGGGTCTAAACCTATCAGATGTTGGAAGATTGTATTGAATTTTAGAAAAATCTATTAAAATTTGTTTGTTTCCCTCGTTAAAAGGCTTTTATTTACCTAATATATATTATGAATAAAGGGGTGTATCTGGGAAGGACTTTCGTGCATTCAAAGGATACTGGTTGTTACCGAAGGTTTATTTGGGACAAAGATTTGTTGATGGAGTAATGGTAGAAGATGAGAAAATTAACCAAAAAAGGAAGGCCGCCTGAACGATTTTTACACACCTGTTGAAAAGATCTTTTTTTTGTGTCAAGTTTTTTTACTACCTGGAGGATTTCGGCAACAGCCCGGGTTAGAAACAGTCTCATTGTGAATTAGGCTAAGGGATGTTAAGCACACTACGGCTGCCCCCGTAACTAATTAAAAAGGAGGTAACATCATGTCTATAGGGACAGTTTTAATTATCATCTTAATTCTGGTCCTGATAGGAGTGATTCCAGTATGGCCACACGCTAGAAGTTGGGGCTATTGGCCCGGTGGGCTAATCGGACTGATACTGATAATATTGATTATATTGTTCTTATTGGGAAGGCTTTAAAAATGACTCATCACTAATGCCGTCTAAGGACACTGTTGGGAGCAAGGAGCACCGTAATCCGGAAGCTGAGGTTCCCGGCGCCCGTTAATATTAAGGGAAGAGGATGTCAAAAAAAGCTAACACTGTGACAAAACACCCGGGCATCGGGTCCATACCCGGTGCAAAGGGGGTAACCTTTCGAGTATGGGCACCCCATGGCGAAAAGGTTTACGTGACCGGAACCTTCAATGACTGGAGCAAAACCTCAACACCTCTAATCAGTGAGAAGAACGGTTACTGGTCAACTGACGTGCCAAAGGCAAGAGCAGGAGATGAGTACAGATATTTGATTCTCGCTCCAGAGGGACCCTTCTCTCGTATTGACCCTTATGCCAGAAAGGTGACGAAGTCAACTGGCAACGGAATTATCTATGATCCTGAGGCATTCGATTGGGGTGATAATAACTTCCACATGGCAACGGGGAATGAGCTTGTCATTTATGAGATGCACGTCGGCACCTTTAACGTCAAAGAAGAGGGGCATCCGGGCACGTTTGATAGTGCCATTGAAAAATTACCCTATCTTCAAGGACTGGGTATCAATGCCGTGGAAGTGATGCCGGTCATGGAGTTTTCAGGAGACTTTTCGTGGGGCTACAATCCGTCTCATCCATTTGCTGTTGAAAGTATTTACGGCGGGCCGGATGCCTTTAAGCGATTCGTTAAAGCGGCCCACGAGCATGGTATCGCTATCATTGTAGATGTCGTTTACAACCACTTCGGTCCCTCCGATCTTGATTTGTGGCAGTTTGATGGTTGGAGCGAAAATGGGAAGGGGGGAATTTACTTTTACAACGATCGTCGCTCGCACACACCGTGGGGCGACACGCGCCCCGATTATGGTCGGGATGAAGTGCGCCAATATCTGCGCGATAACGCTCTGATGTGGTTCGAGGAATACCGCGTCGACGGCTTACGCTGGGACGCCATAACCTATATTAAGAATATTGAGGGTAATGAAGCAAATCCGGCTAATGACATCCCCGAAGGCTGGAGCTTAATGCAGTGGATCAATGAGGAAATCCAACAACATTTTCCGCACAAAATTAGCATCGCTGAAGATTTAAAGAATAACGCCTGGGTCGCCAAAGATGTAGGGGCGGGCGGCGCAGGCTTCAATGCGCAATGGGATAGCGAATTTGTTCACCCCATTCGCCAGGCCGTCATCTCCCGTGATGATAAACTCCGCGATTTGGGGGCAGTCATTAAAGCTATCGAGCATCGCTACGATTTAGACGTCTTTCAGCGGGTCATTTATACTGAGTCGCACGACGAGGTCGCTAATGGTCGAGCACGCGTTCCGGAGGAGATCTGGCCAGGTAAAGTGGACAGCTGGTTTTCCAAGAAGCGCTCCACTTTGGGCGCTGCACTTGTTCTTACTTCGCCCGGTATTCCGATGATTTTTCAAGGGCAAGAGTTGCTGGAAGATCGCTGGTTCCAGGATAAAGTCCCGATCGACTGGTCCCGAGCTGAGGACGAACAAGGTATTCTCGGAATGTACCGGGATCTGATCGCCTTACGGCGCAACCTGTCGGGCGTGACGCGGGGGTTGTGCGGTCAAAACATCCACATCTATCATTTTGACGATGAGGCCAAACTCATTGCTTTCCATCGCTGGGACAAACAAGGCCCAACCGATAGCGTCGTTGTTGTAGTTAATATGATGAATCAAAATAGCGATGATTATGTCATCGGTTTTCCCCGGGCTGGATTATGGAAAACGCGATTTAACAGTGACTCATATAACTACGGCCCAAATTTTTACAATCATCCTACACCTGACGTCGAAGCTTATGAGGAAGGCGCCGATGGACTGCCCTGCTCCGGCAAAATCAGTATCGGGCCATACACAGTCGTAATTTTTTCGCAGGATGAATAAGAGTCTGTGCAAGGAGGGAGAAAATGATCACGCTAATAATCGTATTGATCATCATTGCGGTGGTGACGGTCTTTTCGGTACAGAATGCAATGCCTGCTGTAATCTCGTTTCTCTTTTGGAAATTCGAGGCGTCCCTTGCAATCGTTTTATTCTTCTCCGTTTTGGCAGGTGTGGTGATAGGAGTTAGTGCAGCATCTCTCTTTAGAATGAAATTGTCTAAGAAAAAATGAAATTCTATTGACCGTGAAAATGCGCACGCTCTTTGAAGGATTCATTGAGAGTAGCTTTTATTCCTGCAAATAGTTAAACTTTGATTGGAGGAAGAAGATGGAAAGATTAATGATTGTTTTAGCGGTTTTGTTTGTTTTTAGTATTTCAGCATTTGCCCAGATGAGCACCGGTCAAGGTGGTGGCATGATGGGTGGTGGTTGGGGGTGGGGAATGAACTCCGGATGGTTTTTTATGATTATTATCGCGATTCTCGTTATTTTGGGTATCGTTTATATGATGAAGCGAAGGTAAAAATCTGAAAGGGCAAAAAATATTTCTTATAAAACAATTCTTGGTGCATCTTAGGCATACATCGACAAGCACGGCCAATACATGCCGGAAATCCGCTACTGGAAATGGAGTATGGACACTGCCAATAAGCGTGTGTGAACTCCGTCATGCGCTGAGACTGCAATTTATCACGCTTAAATGTGGAGAATGTAAAAGGAGGACATATGATTTCAAAGATTCTTGTTCCGACAGACGGGTCCAATGCAGCTCATAAATCAGCAAGGTATGCGGTTGACCTCGCAAAGCATTTGAAAGCCCCGGGAATTGTCCTGAGCGTTATTGATAAGCGCTCATTTGTGGGCCAGACAGTTCCTGCTGCGACGACGGCAAGACATTTAATAGAGCCTTCGAGGATTATCTTAGAGAGGTAGCCGAAGGGTATGCCGGAGAAATGAAAGGAGCTCTGCGATAAAAATGCAGTCCAATCAAAGATTGTTATAACGGCAGGTCACCCTGTTGAGGATATTGCGAAAGAGGCTGTGGGGGCAAAGGTAAATCTAATTAGGGCATGAGACGTTTCACGAACCATGTTATAGTGATAATGGCTAATGGTTATTTGGTTTTCAAGCAATTTCAGCATGTCAAAAATTAGCGGTATTTTTTGCCAAAGTTAAAGGGGACGTTGACCGTCCGCTTGTCCCTTATCGAGAGCTCGATCGGGCGTAGCTTGGCCTCATGAGTCTCCTTGGTGTAGCTGAAACTGCCGTACACCAGCCCCAGGACGCCGGCCACGATCAGCACAATTGCCACAATCTTGACTGCGCAAATTTCGTCTCCTCCTCTCTATTTCTTTCTCTCTAGAGCACAATTTTCGGTATTCAGACAACGGGCGCTCAGTAACGCAAGCTGATCGTCATATCTAGGTTTCGCCCATCGTACGAGAAGCTGGCGGCAGAGAACGAAGGCGCGCCGAGCACGCCTTTTGCATCGTTCGAGAAACCGTAGCCTTCCTTTGGGATCCCCAGCCATTTGGTGTCAAGCTTGCCGTTCATATTCTCATCATGAATGACGACAAGCGCATACGTTCCCGGCGGGATATGTACAAAGTCGCAACGCGCCTCCTTATCCCGAATTTTTAATACCACGACATTGGTTGCATTGTGCAGAAACTCTCTAGGGAAACCATCTCGCGATTCGAAAAGCGCGCAAGCTATGTTTCCAGTGCTGTTTCTAATGTTCAGAACGTTCACGTGAATGATGGGGGGTGATGATTGGGCCAAGGCGACAGCGGTAAGATTCATAAACACCAACACTGCAAACAATGCTATGCGCCGAACTCCCATCGCAGAACTGTGTCGAAGCAGCCCTTACAGCGTTTACCTGTTTTTTACTGTAAATTCTGCTTAAGTTGACAACATCCCTCCTAAGCTACAATGCTCTGATACATACTATATGAGGACTGATCCATCACAACATACGGATCACGAGCACAACAATAACTATTATTACTATTATTACTATAGTACCTAAAATTCCATATCCTAACATCTGATTCTCCTTATATCGGGGTTCGACCCCTGTTGCTACACTTTGATTCTCACATTTTAAGACCTGAGACCTGGAATGTCTTAGCAACCAAATTCATCTCACAGAGATACCTTGCTCTCCGCTAGGCTTGGTAGGCCATGCGGCGGACCGCATGATAGAGCACCAAAAGAACCACTGCGCCAGCTACGGCCACTACCACGCTATAGATATTTAAGCCCGTTACACCATGCATCCCAAACAGGCCGAATAGCCAACCGCCAGCTACTGCACCAACAATCCCTAAAAGAATATCAAGAAAAACCCCTTCCCCGGTTCTGTTGACTGGCTTGCTGGCAATAAAACCGGCAATCAGACCTATTACGATCCAAGCTATAAATGACATTCGTACCTTCGTTTTTCGGTTGGATGTTAATATAATATATAGCATATTTAAAAAGTAGTGTCAATAGGTATTTTAATAAATATTATAAATATCTTGACATATTTATTTAAAATAAATAATATATATATTAAAATACCTGAGTCTGAAGAGGAGATTATGGAGAAGATGGGCAAGATAAAGTGTCATTTATCAAGAATCCTTGGAGAGCGACGAATATCTCAAGTGGAGCTTGCTAGGATAAGCGGGCTCTCTACTTACACAATAAACAAGTATTACCATGAGAAGTGGAAAGGAATTGATGAAGCAACCCTAGTAAAGTTTTGT